>DDLT01000217.1 GCA_002340265.1 Lentisphaeria bacterium UBA2565
TTGGGACATTACCAATTAATAAAGAATAATTAATAATTAATATTTTTGATCAAAACTTAATAATGATCTCAAATACTATGATTCTTTTGATTTAGTCGATTTAATGATTGTTGTTAACAGTTTTAATAATTCTTCACAGTCGGACAAAATAGATTGAAAGCTTACATCATTCAAATAACCACTATCATGAAGAAGTCGCAGCCAATAGTGAGTTTCACGCGCTTCTTTATATGAAATTGTTAGCTTGTAAAGAAAGTCTTTTGGAGAAAAACCTCCAATTGCTTCCTCAATATTAGCTCCAATTGATGTCCCGGAGCGTAAAATTTGCTTTGAAAGTACAAACTCCTTCTTTTCTTCACAAAGGTGTTTATAGAGCTTTATAATTCTAAGAGAAAATTTATAACTCTTGTCCTTAACTACATTGTTGGATTTCATCGCACGTCCGATTATTAATTATTAATTATTCTTTATTAATTCTTAATTAAATAGTCGTCCAGTCCAGAATCACTTTACCTGAGTGTCCAGAACGCATGATATCAAAACCTTTCTGAAACTCAGTATAGTGGAAACGGTGCGTGATAATGTTTTCCAGTGGAAGTCCCGAATGAACCATCGCGGCACCTTTATACCACGTTTCATACATTTCGCGTCCGTAAATGCCTTTCAGGAAAAGCCCTTTGAAGACGATTTTATCCCAGTCAATACCAGTTCCGTTCGGCATCATCGCCAACATTGCAATCTTTCCGCCATTTGCCATATTATCCAGCATATCGTTAAATGCAATCGGCGAACCGGACATCTCCATTGCGACATCGAAGCCTTCGGTCATTCCGACTTCTTCCATTGCCTCTTTGATACTTTTTTCTTTCACATTTACTGCAAGAGCACGCGGTGCAAGGCGTTTTACAAGATCAAGGCGATACTCGTTAAGGTCAGTAATAATGACATTGCGAGCACCGACATGCGTCGCAATTGCCGCCGCCATGATGCCAATTGGTCCAGCACCAGTGATTAGTACATCTTCCCCGACAATATCAAACGAAAGTGCGGTATGCACAGCATTTCCGTAAGGGTCGAAACACGAAAGTAAATCGGTAGGAATATCAACACGTGGTTTAAATACATTGTCGGCCGGAATCGCTAGATATTCCGCAAAGCAACCAGTTCGATTTACACCTACGCCGATAGTGTGAGGGCAAAGATGCTGCGTGCCGCCACGACAGTTTCGGCAGTGACCGCAGACAATATGACCTTCTCCGGATACAATGTCTCCGACTTTGTAGGATTTTACATTTTTCCCGACTGCTACAATTTCTCCGGCAAACTCGTGCCCGACAGTCATTGGTACAGGAATAGTTTTCTGGGCCCATTCGTCCCAGTTGTAGATATGAATATCAGTTCCGCAGATCGCGGTCTTGTGAATTTTGATAAGTACGTCGTTACCGCCGTATTCAGGAACCGGAACCTCTTCCAGCCAGATGCCTTCCTTAGCATGCTTCTTTACCAAAGCTTTCATCATTTTCATAACGATTTTTCCAATATTAAAAATTCAGAACAAAGCAATTCTCTTGATTCCCTTAAAATTGCGGGATGATTGTTTTATTCAACAATTTTTTTTACGAAAAAATAGTTAATTTAAAAGATGTCTTTACTGCAAAAACAGCCGTTTTTTCATGACGCATTTAATCAGAAAAAACGACTTTTTTAGAATGGCCAGATGATTGGAGCAATCAAAGCTGGAATAATTGTGAAGATAAGGTTCAACGGTAAACCAACTTTTACATAGTCCAGATACTTGTATCCACCCGGACCGTAAACCATCGTGTTGGTTTGATAACCTACAGGTGTAGAGAAACTCGCCGATGCACCAATTGCTAAGACCATCACAAATGGTAATGGATTTACGCCAAGTGACGAGGCAAATTGAACCGCAACTGGGAAGATTAAAGCCGCCGCTGCGTTGTTGGTCACAAACTCAGATGTCAAACTTGTCGTAAGAGCAATGATAATCAATGCCACTTGCGGAGATGAGTTCCCGACCGCAGTCTCTAGAATGTTGACAAGAAGTTCAGCCGCACCACTCACTTTCAATGCTTCGCTGATTCCGAATGCCGCTCCGATTACCAAAAGCACATCCCAGTTAATGCCGTTCAGAACTGACTTAGGTTTTATCAAATCTAGTAGAGTGAAAATCACAACTGTGGTAATTGAAGTGATTGAAATTGGTAAAATTCCCAAAGCCGGCAATAGAATCATTCCGATAAGCGAGACAAGAACCACAAAACGGTGTTCTGTTTCAAAAATATCGTGACGAATTGGCGATACCAAAAGAAAGTCAGTTGAATTTTGCCACATTCTACGGAAACCTGTGCTGGCAAGAAGTAGAAGTGTATCACCACTTTTCAAAGGTAAAGAGCTGAAATGTGACTCTACCTCAGAACCATTTCTGTGAAGCGCCAATACTGTCGCATTGTAACGACGGTTAAACCACAAATCGTTAATTGTGCGTCCGATAAGCGGGGAACTCGCTGAAATTACCACTTCCACAAACTGTGCATCATCACCGGTCTCCAGTTTTTCTGGATGGGAAGGTGCAGAAAGTCCTTTAATTTTCTGAAGCTCCAAAACACCATCACGTTGACCAGAGAAAATCAACACGTCATTACCTTCAATAATGAACTCTTTTTTTACCGGTGCAAAAATTCTGCCGTTGCGTCGTACTTTGAAAAGGAACAACTCTTCGATGTCACGGAATCCAATCTCTTCGATAGATTTCCCGACAAATGGTGCATCTGCGTCTACAGTCATTTCTACAAGATACTTCTTCACTTTTCCCTGCACATCTGCAAAAAGACCTTTTTGCTCAGGAAGTAAACGATGTCCTGCAGTTAATAAGTAAAATGTCCCGATAATTCCAGCTGGAATTCCCAACGCGGCAAAACTGAAAAATGAAAGATGCTCACCAAACTCTTTAAAGTAGAATCCGTCAATGACAAGGTTGGTCGATGTACCAATCAATGTGCAGGCTCCGCCGAAAATAGTAAAGTAACTCAAAGGCAACAACAGTTTAGAAGGCGATATTTTATGTTTCTCTGCCCATTCACGAATCGTTGGTAGAAAAATTGCCACTACAGGTGTGTTATTGAAAAATGCCGAGACTGAACTAAGCGGCAATGAAATCTTTGCCAACGTCTTTACCACACTTTTCTTGTCGTTGCCATTTCCCAAAAAAGATACGCCGAAACCGTCAAGTAAACCGGAGTTACGTACTGCTTTGGCGATTAAGAAAAGCGCACCGACTGTAATGATTGAGGCATTGGAGAAACCACTGAAGGCCAATTCGGGAGAATAAAACTTTTCGTCAATACTATTGCTCCCAATCAACACCTGAACAATTCCAGCAAAAAGTACTAAAACCGGCGGATAGATATCTCGAACCAATAAAATCAGCACATTAAGCAGGGCCAGAAGCACAAATGCCGCTGGCGAAATCGCTTTTACAAAAAGTAAAAGAATCTCGATGATTGCTATTGCTGTTAAAATGGCCGATAATTTTCTCAAAACTTAATTCCTTATAAAGTCGATAGACATTGCGTTGTTTTAGAAATTAGGCTAGCAAAAAAAATTATCAAAGCCATTTTGAAAATAAAGTTTATAATGTTTATCAAAATAGTCGGGAATTATTCCATTTGCACAAAAAAGCCCCGGCGAAAATCCGAGGCTTTAGTGTTTTATAATGCGCAGTACTCAATACGCAGTTCGCAAAGCGGTATTATTTGTCGACAAAGATATTTTCGGCGTTGATAATTACCAGTTGGTCGGTGGCGTTTTCTGCGAACTTTCCTTTTACAGTTACGATTCCGTTCTTTTTCATATCTCCGAAACCTTCCAATCCTTGCTTTAAAACCATGCCTTCTGAATCGACAAACTGTACTGTCAAAATGGCTTTTCCCAGAACTTCTTTCGGTTCACAACAGTAATCCCAAGGAGTAGGGCAGCTGGTACATGCTTGCGTTCTGCAAGCTCTTAGGACAGTATGGTCTGCAATGATCATGCTGGCACGTGTGGCAACAAATGGTGAAACTGACCCACCGACAGTTCCGAACACGGTAACTTCTTTACCGGGTTCAACTAATTTTCTGGCTTCGGAAACTGTGACCGCACCAGCCGGTTTCTCTGGCAGGATGATTGAACTTTTTAGAATTTCTTTGGTCTGAACAGTCGTTTCTACTTTTTCTGCCGGTTGCTCGCTTCCGCAGCTAGCTAAAAGCATGGTTGTGGCTAATAAGGCTGTTGTAATCTTCTTCATTTTGATTCTCCTTGTTTCGTATTACGTAATAGAAATACGTATTGCGTTAATAATATTTGTTCTAGTATAAGTCGATAACTGTTAACTGATTACTACTGACTGTTTAGTGGTTTTCCGATTAATAGTTCCAAATCACTCTGCTGGTTCCAAAGTTTTAGATAATTTTCGATGCCCTGCAATTGCTGATTTATTAGATCTTCTTCAAATTCCCAATATCTCAGAAGAGAAATCTGATCAGAGTTGAAGGCGTCTAATGCCAAATCACGGTTTTCCTGAGACTGTACCAACAGTTTTTGATCATGATAATCCGATTTACTCTTTGCATTCTCAAGTTTATTGGCCAGATATTTGGTTGAAATCAGAGCTTCTGAGACAGTTTTCTCATACTTTTTCATTAACTCGTCTCGTTTACCTGAAAACTTGGCAATATTTACCTGATTACGATCAAATATCGGAAGTTTTATACCAACTGAAAGGTTGAAGAACTCCTTTGTTTCTCCAGGCTCTTCGGCATATCCGGTTCCGAGTATCAGGTCAGGGTACTGTTTTGCTACTTCCAGTCGAAGGCGTTTTTCTGCAACTTCATATTCTGCTCGAATCTGTGCAAGATCCAGATGATTTTGAATTACATCGTCTTTGAGACTGTTCTGATTAAAACCGTTATAAAACTTCGGTTTCTCCAGATTTTTATCATTAAAGAAGTTTTGCGGTAAATCCAACAGAACTGCCAGCTCCTTCTCGGTGATTAGAATTTGATTTGTTAAATCAAATTGTTGAATCTCCATAGAGTTCAGCTGCTGTTTTACCAATCCGGAGTCAAGCGGTGAATAGACGCCGGACTCTTTCAATTTCTCTGTTTCCTCAGACTTCCACTTTACGAATTTTATCAACTTGTCAAGCGTCTGCTCTTTTTGTTGAAGGTAGTAAAGCTCTCCATAAACGCGTCGAAGTTTCAGAAAAAGTTTTCGGTGTTCGACTTTCAGAACTGTTGCTTTTTCTTCAGCCATGACCGCATTGAGGTCATCAGTTTTTGATAATCTTCCACTTAATGGGACTGCAAATGCCAGAGACACAAACGGTTGTGTGGCAGAGCTGAAATCGTTCGGCAACTCATCACCATGCTTTATTCCACCGGAAAGAGTCGGATTGTCCCAAGGTGTTGGGATTTCCGCAACGTCTTTCATGGTTTTGTAAGCCTGTTTTATCTCTTTGAGACGACGATTGTTTTCATCCATCAATCGCATTGCTTCAGAGAAATCGAACTTCTGCTGTGACATTGCAGAGGTTGTTCCCTCAATTTCCGTTAAACGTTGTGCGACTTTATCATGTAACAACGGCTGAGGCTGATAGGTTACACAACCGGCAAATGTCAGCATTAAGGTCAGAATTGATAGTTTTAAAACAGTGTTCATAATTAAGACCTCAATGTTGATGTTAACGGCGGATAGAGTGCGTGCCATGCAGGTACTACTACGCCAATAATGCTCAGGGTTGCAGCGGAGATGAGTGCAAGAATTATTGAGAAGTTATCAATATTCAAGGCAAAAACACCGCTGGCGAAGGCAATTTGAAAACCGTTCAGAAGTAGAATACTGAGACTAAGTGCAACTATGGTGGCAATCAAGTTTAGAAAAAAAGACTCCTGAAGCATATTGATTACTAGAGCGAGTCTTGAATAACCGACCGCCTGTAGTGTGCCCAACTCTTTTTTTCGACTTATAAATGCGGCATACATTGTGTTTAGTCCGCCGAATACAGCGCCTGAAACGACAAGTAATGCAGTAATCCAGACCATGATTTGAATCGGCATGTAGAATTTACTTAACTTGTTATAGTAGTCGCTTTCGCGCACCGCGCTCAATTCCAAATCAAGACGCTGTTTGCAGAATAGATCGACATCTTCAAATTCAGCGTTATCTAAAGATATTACAGCGCATGATAATGCATCACGTTGTGAAACCGCCATCATGTCTGAAAGATTCATCCAGATTTCCGCTTCGAAAACACTGCCTGGTGCTTCAAAAATACCCGAAATGGTAAAAGTCTCTCCGTCAATCGAGATTGTTTTACCTATTGCAAGGTCAGTTTCACTCCAGTCAAGCTGGTTTGCCACGAGTCTCCCGACAAGTAGTTCTCCTGCTCGCGGAAAACGGCCTTGGACAATTGCAATCTGAGAATGTACCTGCAGTGCTGATAGTTCAACACCACGCATAAGTGCCTCAGAACGTTTCGCATTTGCGCCTTCAACTAAACCCATGTAGTAGATTTCACCAGAAACTGCAGTTTGCCCAAACTGTTGCTTTAGGCCGCGAATCGAGGCGGACACAATTCCGGGAACTGTCGCTGGGATTTCACTTCGTTCAACACTTTCTTCACTTCCTGCACCAATCAGCATCACATTATTTTGTTCGCCGCTGGCACCGAGGGTAGAAAGCATCGCTTTGTTAAACGAAGACGCTGCAATAATGACAAAAATTGTCAAAGTAGAACCGACGATGACTTGAAGCGTTTTGCTCCATGATCGGCTGATATTTCGAATGGCATAAGTTATCGGTAACATTTTAACCCTCCATTCTTAATGAGTTAACAATTTTCTGTCGAGAGGCCATAATCGCTGGAATGATTCCGGCAATTAGTCCGATAATTAATGAAATGATCAGACCGCTGACGATGACTGTCGCACTGGTTTTGAAGACAATACTTAAACCTTCTCCAGAAAGGGCTAACCCCCCGTAATTTATCAGAAGCGAGGCAGAACTGATTCCGACAACTCCACCAATCAAGCCAAGCAGAACACCTTCAATAATTACCAGATAACTGATATTCACATCGCCGTAACCTATGGTTTGAAGAATTGCATTTTCTTTTACGCGTCCACGAACTGTTAGAAGAATGGTATTGCTGACAAGCCCCGCAACTGCAAGAACTGCGGCAAGTCCTACCAATCTTGTAAACTCTATCAATTCCAACAGGTTACCGGCGGTCTTTGCCACAAATGCTTTTTCAGGGCGCGTGACAGTCGGATCTTGATCAACTTTGAACTCTGTGTCAATTTTTTTCGCAATTTCCGGCATCAGTGCACTTTCTTTCACTCTGACATTAAACTGTGTGACGCTTCCAAGCCCGGAGCCGGAAGCCTGTTGAACAAAGTCCAAATGAACATAAGCTGCATTGGCATCCTGCGGATTGTCAGACTGTATCACAGCGGCAACTGTCGCGGTAATTCCAGCGGCATCGAATTTATCACCTGCTGTCAGGCTTCGCCGTGTCGCCAACGCTTCGCCGATAATTGCCGCATCACTACGCTTTTTCCATTCATTCAGTGAACCTGAAAGGTACTGAAAATCCTTACTCATAGAGTCCACTTTATTCGTTGGAATACCTCGAAACGTGACAACATCAAGACTTGTACCACAGTTGTTCACAACAACCTTTATCGGTACCACTTCTGTCACGCCGTCGATATCTTCTATGCGTCGCATATAGCTTTCGGGAAGTCGTGATGTAAACGGACAGAAGCGATTCTCACGGTAAACCACAAGCACATTGTCAACGGCTGTAGTTTCGGTAGCAAGTCGCATACTTTCCTGCATACTTTCCACACTGGCGAAAAGGAACATGCCGGTACTGACGCCGAGAATTGTCAAAATGCTGCGGACGGGGTGACGCCAGAGTTGTTTGACCGCAAGTTTTGTTAAATTATAAATCCACATCATCAACCTCCGTGAATTTCGGATAGTGATTCAACAAGTTTTCCTTTTTCCAGATGCAATACCTGGTCAGCATAATTCGCTGCTTTCGGGTCATGTGTCACCATCACAATAGTTTTGCCGTGTACATGACTTAGCTCTTTCAGAAGATTTAAGATGTTTTTTGCGGATTCAGCATCCAAATCACCAGTCGGCTCATCAGCAACCAAAAGCGGCGGGTCAACGACAAGCGCTCTGGCAATTGCAACTCGTTGCTCCTGTCCCCCTGAAAGTTGGCGTGGATAGTGATCATATCGATCATGCAGGTGAACCAGATTAAGTGCGGCTGATACGCGTACATGTCGCTCCTTTTTACTCATTTTAGAGGTAAGAAGCGGTAGTTCGATATTTTCATAAGCGGTTAGCACTGGAATGAGGTGGTAAAGCTGAAAAATGTAGCCGACATTTTGTGCTCTCCATTTAGTCAGTTCTCTTCGTTTTAAATGTGCAATGTCGTTTCCTTGAATTTCCAGTGAGCCCTGAGTTGGCGAATCAATGCCGGCCAAAAGGTTCAGTAGGGTTGTTTTCCCACTTCCAGAAGGTCCCATTAGGGCAAGGAATTTTCCTTTATCAAGATCAAGTGATAACTCCTGTAAAGGAGTCACCATGTTATCACCTTTCTGGTACGATTTTGTCAGATTTCTGCATTTTATGATGATGTCATTATTCATATTTTTCTCCGTATCTCGTGCTACGTAATACGTGCTACGTGAGTGTTTAAATTTCATTTTGTCGAATCTAAGACCATTCGATGTTAAGTGTTCAATGTTCGATGTTCGATGTTAGATGTTAAACGTTCAGAACTATTGGGCCTTAAGCCTAATTCCTATTAACTTTTACTTTTCTTCCATTTTCCAATTCAGATGACGGATTTTCCACCACCCATTCTCCAGGATTGACACCATCAATTATCTCAACCCAGTTGTTTTCTCTTGAAACTCCAAATTTAATATCGCGATGAACTGCGGTCTTTTCACTGCGGGAAATCACCCAGACTGTGGCTCTATTTCCACTTTTATTTATTAAAGCCGTCGCAGGAATTAGTGTGGTTACACTTTCAGTCGCAGTACTGTGTTGTTTGACAACTTCTGCACTAGGCGTTGAAAGGAATTGAACTCGTGCGAGCATCTCCGGACGCAATAGAGGATCGGGATTAATGATTTTGACCTTGGCCTGAATTGTATTACGCTGGAGATCCGCTTGACCGACGATTGAAGTGACAATTCCCTGCAGTTTACGATCGGGCAGGGCGTCTACTTTTATTTCAGTCTTTTGATTCAATCGCATTGCAGGCGCATCAGCAAAAAGCACATCAACTCGTATCTGCAGCGAGTTAGGATCAAAGATCTGCATCAATGGTTGATTCGGACCTTCACTTTTACCTGGGGCGGTTTGTAAATCCATCACCACGCCATCAACTGGTGATTTCACGATGCAGCGAGAAAGATCAAGCTCAGCGCGTTTCAGCTTCAGTTTTGCACCTTCAAACTCAGCAGTCGCCAGTTTGATTTGTCCCTCTTTAAGCTTTAACTCCTCGTTAAGTTCAACGGTTTCATTCTCTGCCTCTTTTTCAGCCGAAAGGTCTTTTTTGTATTGCAGTTCAGCCTGATCAATTTTGAGTTTTGAGAGTGTTTTGGAGTTATTACGGTAAGAGTCGAAAAGGTTTTTCGATTTTTCAGATGCCGCTTTCAGTGTCTCAACACGTTTGTTTTGCTGAAGAATCTGAGCTTTTACTTTATTCCGTGCTGTTTGGGAAATACCCACAAGAACCTGCTGTTGTTCAACTCGATTTTTGAGTGTCGCAACGTCAATTTTCAACTCTTCGTTATTGAGAATTGCCAGAACATCTCCCTTTTTCACAGTTTGCCCGTCGATAACTTTCACTTCATCGACAATACCGTGAACAAAAGGTGTGATTTTGGTGGCATAAGGGTCGGCTTCAATCCAGCCCGCCGCCTGAAATACTACAGTGTTCTCAGGGAGTTGATGGCTGCCGCCAGCAGACTTAACCGCAATTGCAGAGCTGACGCTCACTTCTACAGAACTTTGCAGAAGATGACGATTGTGCCAAGCGAAGATGCCTAGAAAAATTGCTATTATTAGTGGGAATAGCAGATAAATACGACTATTGCCGGGACGAATGGGTTCCGTATCCTTTCGTTCAAGAGCGGCAAGATTGTCAGTTAAATTTGACATTTTAAATATTCCTTCATATAGAATTTGTAATTAAACAAATATAAGTGTCCTAATATAGGTGTGTTTTACAGAACTGTTAAGTTAACAGTCATAAAAAGTCACAACTAATGACACGACAAGTTACAGGCATACGTGCCCGCATTCTTAAATATGAAGGATTTTTATATAAGGAAGGACTGTTTAAGCAGATAAACAGGTGGGCTTACTCCGCTGGAAACTTTTGCGGAGCGTTTTGGGAAAGTTGACTTTATTTTAGCTTCAAAAACAAATTTTTGAGGAGTTTCATCTATTACTGCAACAGTAAAAGGTGAGTAAGCTTTCAGCTCTGTATAGTTTGATTTTTCCAGCGTAATAGCATGGCAGCATTTAAATTGTGATTGCTCATTTTGAGTAAACTTTTGACTAGTTTCTTTACAACAGCAGCATTTATTGTTTTCAAAAGAGTTTTTTGAAAAACTAATTGTGCCAAGTGTTGAACATTTATAAATCGTCGCAAATGCCAAACACGAACTTAGCAAAAGCATAAAGGCCATTACGGAAGCTAGGTAGTTTGTAAGTTTTTTGTGTGGACGTATCATAAAAAATCAAAAAAAGTTATAATTTAAATGGTGTTGAATAGTTTTCGTTATGCCTAAAAGTAGTTTCCTAAACATCATTGGAAAAGTCAAAATAATAAACAAAGTTTATAAAGTTTCTAGGATTTAGTCTTGTAAAGGGTAAATACTTAGCCTTGATAGAAAAACTTCCCCTCAATATGGACGTCAGAATACAAAGAAATCAAGCAGAAGTGGTATCGTTTAAGTAAAGCTGATTAACTATGTCATAGTTTAGCTGACAAACTGAATAATCTTATGTTAAAGGATTAAAAATATAGCTGAGCATAGAAATATCATTTTAAATGGAATAAATTGCTGAACACCTTGAAAAGGTGACCATGAGAAAGCCCAAGGTTTTAACCTTGGTAAAGTCGATTGGTATTAAGTTTAACCCTGAAGGGGTGATATTATGTCACAGTCATTAGCAAATATTTTAGTTCATATTGTGTTTTCTACAAAAAATCGAGAACGCATTCTGCCTGATTCAATTCGTGATGAACTGCATGCATACATTGGGGGAATTGTGAAGCGACACGATGGAGTATTGTTAAAGGCTGGTTCAGTTAGCGATCATATTCATTTGTTGATTGTACATCCAAGAGTCGTTTCTCCATCTGATTTGGTGAAAGAGATTAAAACGGGTTCATCAAGGTGGCTAAAAAGCAAGTCTAAAGATCTGTTGAAGTTCAGTTGGCAGGGTGGTTATGGACTGTTTTCAATTAGTCCATCACATAAAGCCGCTGTTAGTGATTACATTGCAGGGCAGGCTGCACATCACAAACGTGTGACTTTTCAGGACGAATTTCGCCGATTATTAGACAAGTATGCAATTTCGTATGACGAACGATATTTGTGGAGTTAATGTCGCCCTTTCAGGGCTCGTTATCTATGTTAACTGATAACCCAAGGTTAAAAACCTTGGGCTATCACATTTTACCCTTACAGGGCCGATTTGATAAATACATGACACCTTTGGGCTATCGCGATAGGTTTGATGCACCTCTTAAAGCTTTGGTCTATTACATGCTGTCCTTATAGAGCAGGTTTGACAATTCTATCAAAATATTGGTCTATTGCATTTTGACCTTGCTGGGCTGATTTGATAAATCCATCAAAATCTTGGACTATCGTAACCAACCCTTACAAGCTCGGTTTGATAAATTTCAGCTCAAGGTATGCCATCGCTCAGGTTAACGACTAACTTCTCTGCAAATCAGCTTTCTAGTTCAGCCAATTTTTGATTGATTCTGCAATCAAGTCGGCTTTTATAAATTCGGCCTGCTGTTCTGCCAACTTTGCCTCGTCGGCTTTTATCTCGGCGCCTTCTGAGATAAAGAAAATGTCGGTTAGTACGCCATCTATTTTCTTTTTCATTCCCTGGAAACCAAGTTTTGCTGACGGGTGTGCTCCACAACTGTTTGGACAACCTGAGATTTTAATAGAACTTATAATCTCTTTAAGATTTTCAGCCTGTTCTTTAGGCTTTCCCACAAAATAGTTATCTAAAGCCTCCGAGGCTTTTTCTGCATAATATGGTGTGTCAAGAATACCGATTTTGCAGAATTTACTACCAATACAGCTTTGAACAAGTCCGTTAAACGATTCACCTTTCAGGTTAACTGAATAGTCGTTTAAAAGATTGTAAAGTCCCGAAAGTGATTCGGTTTTCACGAAGGGAATTATGAGGTTCTGAGTCGCAGTTAGCTGAAGTGCCGCGTTGCTAAATTTCTCAAACTTTGCGGTTAACTCTTCAAACTGCTTAGGCGTGAAATTCCCATTAGGGACGAAAAGTTCGACACTTACGGCGCCTTCAGATTTTGTAGCAGAAGTTGCACGTGTTTTCCACAGCTCGAATGCGTTGTTATCAGCAATTCCCGCAGAGCCGAAATCTGTGATATTTTGTTTTTGGTCAGCAATATCGACTTTCGGGTAATCTGTGATTTTATTGACGTATTCGGCGAATAGTTCGGCGAATGCTTCATTTCCCAGTTTTTCACGAAGAAAACGAATTCTAGCCAAATTGCGGTTCTCACGGTTTCCATGATCGTAGAACAGTTCGATAATTGCAGAAACCACTTTGAGAATTTCGGTCGCAGGAAGGAAATCAATCAATTTGACGCCTACTGAACTTTTACGTCCCATTCCTCCGGCAACAAAAACTTTGAAACCTTTTATACCGTTTTGAATTGTGGCAACCAATCCAAGATCTTGAATTGTGGCAAGTGCCGAATCCTCATCATTACAGCTGATGGAAATTTTCAGTTTTCGGGGTAGTGCGTAGGCTTTGTCATAGTTGTAGACAAAGTTTTGAATCTCCTCAGCATAAGGTTGCACATTGAAAAACGACTTATCAGAAAATGCGCTTTCTGGAGAAACCATGACATTTCGATAAGTGTTACCGCCACCACCTCGGAAAATCAGACCAAGTTCTACAGCTTTTTCAACAATCCCGTAAACTGATTCTATAGGTACATCGTGAAGCTGAATGTTTTGGCGGGTTGTCAGGTGAGCAAAACCGATGTTGAAATCATCATTAAGAATCTGACTTATAGCCTGCATTTGTTTGAAAGTAAGAAGTCCACCGGTTACACGGATTCGTACCATGAATTTTCCATTTTTCTGTTGATAAATGCCAAATGGTGCAGATGTATGTTTTAGATCAGTTGCAGAAATCTCTCCGGCGATAAATGCATTGATGTCATCCTGGAGTTTCAGCTGTTCAGTTTTGTTAATTTCCGAGAGCATAATAAAACCTTTGATTATATAGATAGAGGCGAGAGGATAGAAGTCAATTTAAAGTCCTTCTATAATCTCACTTCGTAGCTTTACTTTCATCCACCTCATAGCAGTGGATTTATTATAAAAACGGGAGTTTAAATTTCTTTAAACTCCCGTGACTTTGTTTTTTGTATATTTTTCTGAACTACTGCTTCTGTTTAGATGCAGTATTCCGGAATAATTTTCTGGGCACCAAGTAGCGAGATCACTCGACTCACGTCGGCACTGTCTGGATTTGTTCCAAGATCAATATCTGCCGCAATGTCGGAGTTTTCATCTTGTCCCACACTAATCACGAAGAATTCGTTCGGTGTGTTTAGCAGTTTCAAACGTTCCAGTTCGTAGTTGTTCAAACTATGAATTGTGGTGATAAAGATCAATCCGGCATCGGTCATAATCCTCGCCAACTCACCAAGACGGCGAACCTGTTCGTCACGATTCTTGTAAGTATGGCTGATGTCGGCATCAAGACCTTCTTTGATTGCACCCATTCCAAGATAGTACGCGTTCAGGTTGTTGCTGAACAGTTGACTTTCAAGATTCGATGCAAACTCCTGTTTACCACTTCCGGCCACACCGGTAATGATTACAGTTTTTCCATGGTGGTGATTTCTTGCCGCACGCTGTTTAGGGCTAACAACTCCGCCTTCCCAGTTGAACTCACGATCAGAAATATGACGCTTGATTACCTCTTTATCGGAACCAACCGGTACATCTTCTGTTTTCACAGCTTTGGTAATAAGTCCAGCTGCCACAGTGTTGTTACTCAAAGTATCAACAAGAATGAAACTACCCGTTTCCTGAATCTTCTCATAGTTGTCAAAGAACAATGGTTGATGCGTTGAGATTACTACTTTACCGATTTCATTCAGATCAAGCTTATCCGTTTCGTTTTTCTGGAACGTGTTCACGTCTACCGAGTAGTTGATGGTATCAACTTTCGCTTTGGTACGGTTAGTTGTGTGCTTGATGTAGTAAGTTCTTGACGGATCAAGAGCCTTTTCACTCATCCAAATCACCATTGCCTCAAAGCTCTTTCCAACTTCAGGCGTGTTATCCGCTTTTACAATCATTTCACCAGAACTGATATCGATTTCATCTTCCAGTTCGATTGTGATCGCTTGACCCGCAAATGCTTCATCAAGGTTGCCGTCAGCTGTAACGATGTTCTTCACTTTCGACTCTTTTTGAGAAGGAAGCGCTTTAATCGCATCGCCCGGTTTGATTGTTCCAGAGATTACCGATCCGGCAAATCCACGGAAATCGAGGTTAGGGCGGTTCACATACTGAACTGGGAAACGGAAATCCTCAAAGTTCTTGTCTTCAGAAATATTCACATTTTCCAAGTGTTCAAGAAGAGAAGGACCATTGTACCAAGGCGTCGCTTCACCGATCTCTTTTACATTTTCCCCTTTCAACGCAGAAAGTGGAATGAACTGAATGTTTTTCAAACCAAGTGTTTCTGAGAACGAGTGAAACTCTTTCTTGATGTCGTTGTACACTTTTTCGTCGTAATCAACCAAGTCCATCTTGTTGATTGCCACAACCACGTGCTTGATTCCAAGCAGCGAGACGATGAACGAGTGACGACGCGTTTGAGTCAACACACCTTTACGCGCATCTACAAGGATAATCGCTAAGTCACATGTTGACGCACCTGTCGCCATGTTACGAGTATACTGCTCGTGACCCGGTGTGTCGGCAATGATGAACTTACGCTTTGGAGTCGAGAAGTAGCGGTATGCCACGTCAATTGTGATTCCCTGTTCACGCTCAGCTTTCAAACCATCCAGAAGAAGTGCGTAGTCAATTTCACCTTCTCCGGCGTTACCGGTTTTTTCACTGTCTTTTTTCAGTGCGCTGATCTGATCGTCGTAAAGTAGTTTACTGTCGAAAAGCAGACGTCCGATAAGAGTTGACTTACCGTCATCCACAGATCCGCAGGTCAAAAAGCGAAGCAGATCTTTATTTTCATGTTCATTCAAAAAACTGTTAATATCCATAATTATACCTAAAATTTAAGAAATTGAGATTGTTTGAGTTTGGCCTAGAAGTAGCCTTCACGTTTTTTCTGCTCCATCGAAGCGTCACCATCCTGGTCAATCACACGGGTAGAACGCTCGCTGAGGCGTGTCTGCATCATCTCTTCCACAATTTTTTCCACTGTGTCAGCTTCCGATTCAATCGCACCTGTCAGTGGGTAACATCCAAGCGTACGGAAACGGATTTTCTTCATAACCGGTTTTTCTCCCGGTTCCAATCTCATTCTTTCATCATCCACTAGAATCCATTGTCCATCACGCCAAACTACAGGACGTTCTTTAGCAAAGTAAAGCGGTACAATTGGAATCTGTTCCAAGCGGATGTACTGCCAGATATCAAGCTCGGTCCAGTTCGAGATAGGGAACACGCGAACCTCTTCGCCCGGATTAATTTTACCATTGTAAAGATTCCAAAGCTCAGGACGCTGGTTTTTCGGATCCCACTGGTGATTGCGGTCACGGAAAGAGTAAACACGTTCTTTTGCACGAGACTTCTCTTCATCGCGTCGTGCACCACCGAAAGCTGCATCATAACCGCCTTCATCAAGTGCCTGAAGTAATGCCTGCGTTTTCATGATATCGGTATATTTTCTGCTTCCGTAATCAAATGGGTTTACACCTGCTTCAAATCCTTCCTTGTTGTAATGTTCGATAAGGGGAAGGTTGTTCTCTTCGCAGAATGCGTCACGGAAAGAGATCATCTCTTTAAACTTCCACTTTGTATTCACGTGAAGAAGTTTAAACGGCACTTTGCCTGGGTAAAACGCTTTCTGGGCAAGGCGGACAAGCACAGAAGAGTCTTTTCCGACGGAATAAAGCATGACCGGATTTTCAAACTCCGAAACAGCTTCTCGAATAATGTGTATACTTTCTGCTTCCAGCTGTCTTAGCTGGCTCAAGTTGTATTTCTCACTCATTTTGTAAATCCTTATTAGATGGTTAGTTGGTTAGGTCGTTTATTGGTTTGACCTGAACCATTCTTACTTTAAACTTAAATTTGTTAATTTTGTAATTTGTTAGACGTAAGCCTTACATCTCTACAAAATCTGCAACTTGTTAGACGTAAGCCTTACGTCTCTACTAAACCTGCAACTTTCAAACTTGCAACTACTTACTGTGCAGTCCGCACTCTTTGTGTTCCGGAGATTCCCACCACCAGCGACCGTCTCTTAGATGCTGTCCTGGTTTTACCGCTCTTGTACATGAGGCACAGCCGATGCTGATGAAACCTTTGTCGTGAAGCGGATTGTAAGGGATTTCTCTCTCTTTTATATAGTTTAACATCTTTTCCGTTGACCATTTTGCCAGCGGGTTGATTTTGAACATCTGGTGTAAGCCGTCCCACTCGACGACTTTTACTCCCTCTCTTGTGACCGACTGTTCTTGACGAAGTCCGCAAATCCACGCTTTATATGGTTCCAAAGCTCGTCGCAACGGATTAAGTTTTCGTATTTTACAACACTGTTTACGATTTTCGATGCTTTCGTAAAAGAGGTTAATCCCTTTTTTCGCTACCATGTCTTCAACTTCAACCGCATCTGGAAAGAACAGTTTTACCTTAATTCCATACTTTTTCTCTGTGTCGGCAATCAGGTTATAGCTCTCAGGAAAAAGTCGTCCGGTATCGAGGGTAAACACATCCATCATAGAACCAATCATCTCAGTAAGAACTTGATCTTCCTGCCCCAATGAACTTGCCAGCGTGACTTTTCCGTCGAACGTCTCCTTTGCCCATTGAATGATTTCTACGGCGGTTTTTCCTTCAACCTGCTGATTTAACAAGTCGATATCTTTAAACGTGTATTCACTCATTTTTGATTCCCTGATGAACTATTGTTATAAATTGTGAAGCGTCCTAAAACGTACACTTTTTGCTAATTAAAACCAGCTTTAAATTGACTGATTTTTGTTAAAGTGTCACATATTTGTCAATTATCGTTCGCTTCCTTTTCTGTTGTTAAAATATGTAGACAAAAGAGGATTTCAAATAAAAGTTTATAAAGTTTATCAAAATAGTATACATTTAAGATGTGGAGGTGTGGGGATAGGTTCTTTTTGAGCAAAAATCGCTAGAAGCAGAGGGGGAAATACAAGAAATTAAGTTTACGTTTTTTTGATTTACTGACTTAAATTTATCCCTATGTTTTGAAGAGAATTTTTTAATTCTTCAAGTTCTTGAGGGTTATTTTTACACTCTTTGTATAGCTCTTGACGCCATCTAATCCAATTGTTTTGTATGCCTTTCAAAGCAGAATCACTAGCTAAACAGCTGTCATCATAGCCAAATTCAAAGCCACAACTACAGAGTTGGAATGATGGTGACCCATTTTCGCAGTAGGCTGGCTCAAGAAGAGTGTCCTGTCCACAAACGGGACAAAACCAGCGATCAGTAGGAGATTGATATAAGATGAATGATTCACCGTTTTTTGTGACAACTTTCATTTTAACCCTTAGTCGAGCAACTTTTTTAGTTATAGATACTTATAAGCGAGTTTTAAAAGTACTGATTTAAAGTCATCTGTATTTTTAAAACTGGATAAATCGTAATTTGAATCAGATTTGTCGGAAACTGGAATTCCTCCTAAATCGCGAACTAGCAACGATTTCTCCTTTGTGAATTTTCCAATAAAGACTCGCTTCTTGAAAAGGGGGGAAAAGTTTTTGTAAAGGAACTTAGGATTCGCTGAATCTCCGACAATTATTAGGCCTGGAGGTTTTGGACTCGGAAGATCGGAATTCTGGACATCTTGGTAAATTGTCTGAAGGTTTCCGCTGACAATTTTTGTATCGGCTGTGCCCGCTGAAAAGATTATTGAAACTGGAGTTTTCGCATTTCGACCTGATTCTATCAAAGCCTTAGCCAAATCTTTGATACAACTTATTGCCATGAAAAACACTTCAGTTGCTGGTAGATTGCTTTTATTCGGTAAAGTAATAGAGCCCTCTGAGCCGCGAGGCGTTTGAATACGAAAACCGCGGGCTATGTCGCGACGTGTAAGCAGAAGACCCGTTCCGGTTGTTGCTGCAATAAAACTGCTGATTCCGGGAATCACTTTAAAAGGAACCTGCAAATCCGTTAACGCTTCGGTCTCTTCTGTCAATCGTCCGAAAATACCTGAATCACCACCTTTCAAGCGAACTACTCGCAAACCGTCACGTGCCGCATTTTGCAACAACTGACAAATCTCTTTCTGTTTTGTGCTGTGATTATGAGCACGTTTACCCACATAGACTGCTTTGCCGTGTTCAGGCAGATAATTTAGAAGTTCTTTGTCAATCAATGCGTCGTAAAAACAGATATCACATTCCTGAAGTGCCTTCATTCCGGCAACTGTGATAAGATCAGGATCACCCGGACCACCGCTTACAAAAGTGACAGGTTTAACAAAGAGTCGACGCACTCGCTTCATCTCTTCGTTTTCATAATCAAAGCAGACTTTCAGCTTAAGTTCGCGAATAATAAACCAGTCTTTAATCGGTTCAATTTCTAAATCGGCAGGAACAATTGTTGCAGATTCAGGTAGTGATAGTTCCAGCTTTGAAAAAAGTTCCGTGACTTGATGTTGTGATTCTAAGGGTAGGGCAGTGTGAAAGTTCATAATATGTTTGTAGTAAATGTAAGTGAAGTGCACGGCTTTCAAATGAAAGCCGTAAAAAGTGTTATACTATTTCAGTCAGTTCCGTAATTGTTACAGCTTCGACTAGTTCATCTGAAGTCGCCATGAAACCTTTGATATGATCCGATTCCATGTGATCCTGCCAAAGTTCACGTGATTCCCAGTTTTCATAAAAAAGGAAATGAGCCGGGTTTTCGTTGTCCTGATGCAGGTGATAGTTCACACAGCCTTTTTCCGCTTTTGTTGGAGCCATCAGTTCAACAAGTTTTGATTTCAGTAGTTCTACTTTTCCTTCTTTAGCAGTAATGCTTGCGACTAGAGTCAATTTTGACATGGTAAATCCTTTTAGTTAATCTTTCCTATGAAATTATTATATGTGAGGACATCGCCCGTTTGGCGGGCTGAAATCCATTTTTTTGTGAATGAGTTCGTTTCCGGTAGAATCACATTCTTCAGCAACGGGTTGAAAAACGCATCTTCTCCGGTGAACATTTCTGATTCGTCATGATAACTTTTCAGAAGCTGTTCAATAGTATGGTAAAGTCGTTCACTGTGAAGCGTAATCGCAGTAATCACAGCGAACTTGGCGGTATAGAATGAATGTACATCTGTGACACCGCGTAGAAGCTTCATATTAGCCTTCAATTCATCAGCTGCGACTGGTTTTGGAAGAACGGCAACTAGACAATCGAAATGCTCGCCGAGTTTTACAGCGTCCTGCAACATCGACTTCATCAATTGTGCCGCGCGAACAGATTTGCCACCGGTAGATACGGAAACCGTGAAGCCGTTTTCAGAAAAAGACGCTGGACGGAAGAAATCACCGTCACGCCATTCTGCATCGAGTCGTGAAAATAGAATCTTTTTTTCAGCACAGAGTCGCATCAAATCGTCATTGGCCTGCTTGGAATCAGTGGCGGCGATAACCAGAAAGAACTGGTTTAAATCATCAGCTTCAAATTCGCGTTGAAAGTATTGAGTTTTCGGAAGAAGTTCTTGAACAGACGAATCTGCCTTCGGTGCGATTACAGTCACTTTTGCATTGCATTGTAACAATGCGGAAATTTTGTAAAATGAGGCTTTTCCGGCCCCGACTACGAGACATTGCTTTCCAGCAATCTGTAAATTAATAGGCAGTGAATTTTGACTGTTCATAGGACTACTCTCCTTCCGTTTGTCTGTTTTGTTCAAAAAAATAGTAATGCTACCGGAAAAGTATAGTTATTTTATCAGGATTAGTTATCTTTCTAACAGAAATTAGAATATTTGGAGATGAAAATGAGAAAAGCAATGATTTTGATAGTTCATGGTAGTCGCGTGTCAAAAACGGCAGTTGAACTTGTTGATATGGTAAAAAAAATGAACGAAATGTCAGCTGAACATACGACTTACTTTCCGGCATTTATGCAGCTGCAGTCGCCGAGTTTGAACGAATCGATAAAAACCGCAATTGAACAGTCATTTGAATTGATTGAAGTGGTTCCGCTGTTTTTGCTGGCGGGAAAGCATGTATTGAACGACATTCCGAGAATGGTTGAAGAGTCGAAAAAACTGTTCCCGGAAGTTTCAATTAAATTAAGAGATCACATTGGTGCGGCGGATTCATTTCTTAATGCCATTATTAATTTATAAAAGTAAGAGCGGAGAAACATTAATTTCTCCGCTCTTCAGCTTTATTCCTAATTCTTAATTCCTAATTCTCTATGCTCCGTGTTCGTGAAACTTTTCCTCTTCCTCTGCCATACACGCTGCCGCTGTAAACAGTACGTCGGTTGAACTGTTCAGCCCGGTTTCAGCTGAGTCCTGAATCACACTCATAATAAAACCAATACCTACAACTTGCATTGCGACATCGTTTGAAATTCCAAACAAATCACACGCTAGTGGAATCAGAAGCAGTGAGCCTCCCGCAACACCTGATGCTCCACATGCAGAAGCTGATGCCAACAGACTTAGCAGCAGAGCTGTTGGTATGTCAACGGCAATTTCCTGTGTATAGGCTGCTGCGAGAGTTAATGTGGTTATTGTAATGGCGGCACCTGCCATGTTGATAGTTGCACCTAATGGTATTGATACTGAGTAGGTGTCTTCATGAAGATCAAGCTTTTTGCAAAGCTCCATATTAACCGGAATATTGGCCGCTGAACTTCTGGTGAAAAATGCGGTGACTCCACTTTCACGAAGACATTGAAAAACCAATGGATAAGGATTACGACGGATTTTGATAAATACGATAATTGGGTTGATTATCAATGCAACGATTACCATTGAACCAAGCAGAACCGCTAAAAGCTGTAAATAATCTTTTATTGCTCCAAGACCCGATTCTGAGAAAGTGCTGCAAACAAGTCCGAAAATACCGATTGGTGCGAGGCTGATTACAAATTTAACGAGTTTGGAAATTGCATCAGATAGATCACTTAGTAATAGTTTAGTCGAATCTGCACTTTTCTTAAATAGAAATCCTAGAGCGATTGCCCAGACTAAAACCCCAATGAAGTTGCTGGTTTGTAACGCTTCGATAGGGTTGGAAACCACGTTCATTAAAAGCGTCGTAAGCACTGCTTGAATTCCTTCCGGAGCTGCCTGACTTACGCCTTCTACGTCTAAGACCAGTTTTGTTGGAAATGTGAAACTCATTAGGACGGCAGTAAGAGCAGCCATAAATGTGCCGACTAAATATAAGATAATAATCGGTTTCATATGAGTTTTAGTACCGTGTTCCTGATTGGCGATGGATGCCATCACCAGAACAAATACCAGAATCGGGGCAATTGCCTTTAATGCACTAACAAAAAGAGTTCCAAGAATTCCGGCATAACCGGCAGTTGTCGGCGAAATAACGACTAGAATTAAACCAATAACGATTCCAATCACAATCTGCAGAACGAGATTCATATTCATGATTTTGTGTATCAGTTTGTGCTCTTTGCTCATAAGAACTCCTTTGTTTATTTACAGATAATTAAAAACCGTGCGTTAACCTACACACCCTTTGCTACTTTATAAATATCTTACGCTGTAAAAGAGCAAATTATTATTTGAAATATCTGTCTATCGCAAAAAAGCATGATGAATAGTTGCAAATAGAAAGCCGGGATTTATAATCAGAAGTCGTATTCTTGTTGTTTATCTACCACGCGTGGTAGTTTTTTTGCATTCTTTTGCCCCTACTTAAGGGGGACGGCATAATGCAAAAGCTAAGTTTTTATCCGCTAAAAGTATGCTTATGAAGCCTGGAGTATTTTTTATGTTGCAGAAAACTATTTTTCTTGGTCTCTTTTTTATCTTTTCTTTAACGTCTTATGCAGTTTATGATGAGTTCACTGAAGCTGATAAAACTCGGGTGATGCGAAACTGTACGAGTTGCCATGATATTAACTTTCTGACGCCGAGATCACGTAAATCCTGGGAACTGACAGTATTTCGAATGAGAGAGATGATGCCGGAACATGGCATGAAGAAGTTTTCAGAATATGATGCTGAACGAATTATAGCCTATCTTTCTCATCACTTTTATGAGGACTCTCAAGCTTCAGTGTTTGATTTTTTTAAAGATTTTGATTACGCAAAACTGTTGGAGGATGAAGTGGTGGAGTCGAATGCAGATGTGGCAGAAGTTGAAGAGGTTGTGGAAGCCGTTGTTGCCGAAGCTGAAGCTGTTCAGCAGAAAACGTCTAACTCTGAGTTGCAGGCGATGGAAAAACGTTTCAAGCTGAAAGAGCAGGTGCAACAGCAGTTCAGCCTTAAAGTGATAAAGTCAGCCCGAATTTGTGGTTATGGTTCTGTGATCTGTTTGTTTGTACTTATTGGAACTGGGATGATGCGTAAAAAACTGAAAAAGTCCTTTAAGTTAATTCACAAAATCAGCGCACTTTTGCTTTTGATAATGCTCTCGATTCATACGGTCATCTATATTCTGAAACATGGCACTCCACCGGTGCTTTGGTATTGGTTTGGTATGATTAGTCTGATGTTTGTAATTTTTGCGATTACGATGATTTATGTCAAAAAAGGCTTCGGCAAAAGTTTTGTTAAAGTGCATGCCGCAGCTGGAGTAATTGCATTGATTCTAGGCCTTTTACATTGGTTAGCAGCTTATCTGTAAGTTGTTTGTGCACTATTTTTCTGTATAACTCGAGTATTAATATGTATAGGTTGAAAATTATAAAATGAATAAAGTTGGTTAGATGTGTAAGGATATAATAATTTCAAATGCGAAGGATGACCTTAGTATTGTAGATCAAGTGATTGAGCTTGGAGACAAAAACAACGCAACTCTTGGTTTTATGCCACACGAAGCTTTTATTGGTGCGATTAACAAGGGACATGTGCTGATTGCAACAAACGTTAATGGTAAGTTACTGGGCTACTTAATGTATAACATTGCAGTTAGGAAAAATATTGCATCAATAACTCATTTTTGTATATGTGAAGAGTTTCGGCATAAAGGAGTCGCAAATTCCTTGTTTGATAATTTTAAGAATATTGTTTCGCATTGTTTTTACATACGAGTTCACTGTAGAAGGGATTATGGAATTGATAACTTTTGGTCGAAGCTAGGGTTTAAACCCGTTTCAGAAAAAAACGGGCGTGGTAAGGACTCTAAGATTCTTACAATTTGGCATTACGAATTGGGTCACCCCACACTTTTTTCTGATAGTAATTCTTATAGCGTTTTTGATGGTGTGAAAGCTGTTATTGATGCGAATGTATTTTATGAAGCTCAAAAGAGACCAACTGTCGAAAATCAGTCATGTCACTCTTTGCTGGCTGAGTGGTTGTCTGACTATTTTTTAGCTTGCGTTACACCAGAATTATTAAATGAAATTAATAAATGTAAATCTTCTGAGAAGCGTAAAAGGTCGCGTGATTTTTTCAATAGTTTTGAAGTGGTTAAAGTCGACGATGACTTTTTTTTAGAGCTCTATAAAGACATAAGAACTTTTTACCCTGCAACCATCCGTAGTCAAGATGAGTCGGATATTAGACAGCTTACATATACTATTTTGGCTGGTGTTAATATTTTTATAACTCAAGATGTTCGCTTGAGATCAAAAACGATGATTGAAAATCATTATGATATAAAGATATATTCTCCTACAGATTTTCTGCTTTATTTAGATGAGTTCATAAGTGCAGAAAAATATCGCCCAGTAAAGCTTGCAGGCGCTGAATTGAAGAAAGAGCTTGTAAAAGCTAAAACAAGCGAAAGTTTATATAAATTTTTCCCTTGGTATCCGAATCAAAAAAAGAGCCACTTTGTTGCCAAACTCAACGGATATTTAACTGATACTCAACATAAAAAAACATGGGTTATTTCAGATCAACACTCGCCAATTGCACTGTACACTCTAAATGACAATTGTTCTGATGTATTGAATATTGAGTTATTAAAACTTTCTAAGAATAAACTAAACACAGTTATAGCTAAGCATTTAATTTACAAAATGTTAAATGAGGCGGCTCAGCAAAATAAGAAATATGTTGTCATTTCAGATAAGTCTCTTTCTGTTGATACTATTGAGATTCTTAAAGAATTTGGTTTCGTTGAAATTAATCAGAACTGGGTAAAACTTGTTAGCACATTGGTTTCAAACTCTGTAACTTTCCTTAGTGATTTGAAAAATTACCCTCTAAATATCTACGTAACCTCGGGGGATTTGTATCAGTTTATTGCCGAAGCAGAGAAACTTGTTACGCTTAATACTAGCGCATCGCTTTACCAGCTTGAAAGAACCTTTTTCCCATTAAAACTTACAGATTTAGATATTCCTACTTTTGTTATTCCAATAAAGCCTACTTGGGCAATTCAGTTATTTGATTCTGGGTTAGGAGCTGAATTCTTGTTTGGATTAACCGCAGACTTAATGTGTTCTATTGAAAATGTTTACTATAGATCTGCAAAGCCTAGGGTTGTAACAGCACCAGCGAGAATTCTTTGGTATTATACAGCTAAAAAAGGCCAAAGTGGGCAAAAATCTATTGCAGCTTGCTCTTACTTAGATGAAGTCCATATTGGAAAGCCTAAAGAGTTATTTACAAGGTTTAAACACTTGGGAGTTTACGATTGGGAAAAAGTGAAAAGTACGGCAAAAGGTATTGATAGTGACCTGATGGCATTTAGATTCAGCCACACTGAATTATTTACGAAGAGAATTGGGTTGAACGAAATTTCTACTATGTGGCACGCGGTTGGCTGTCAGTTTAACCCTGTAACAGCAGTTGCGTTAAAAGATCCAATCACCTTTCATGATTTTTATCTACAAGGAATGAATTAAAAAGGAAGTTATGTCGCAGAACATCATTTTATTGTCTATAAAGCCGATTTATGTAGACAAAATTTTTTCGGGAGAAAAAACTGTTGAATTACGTAAAGTAATTCCTAAAGCATTGGGCACCGGAGATATTGTCATAGTCTATGCCTCTTCTCCTAAAAAATGTATTTATGGGGCATTTTCTGTAAAAAAAGTTATAAAAGGTTCTCCAACGGAGCTGTCAGAAAGACTGATTGAGAAGGCATGTATTCCTCCACAAGATTACTTTGAGTACTTTGATGGGAAAAATTATGCTTATGCGATCTTCATTGACCAGAAAATCGTATTTGAGGAGCAAACACAATTATATAAATTACGGGAACTCCTAGGAGGTTTTCGGCCTCCTCAAAATTTTAGATACCTTACTCCTTCAGAAATTGCGTTAGAATCGATTAATATAGACGTTCTAGTATGAGGCGTTTGATTGTTCTGGTTCACGGATTTAATAAAAATCATCGTGATATGCGATTCCTTGAAGCTTCGTTTAAGAACTCGGGCTTCGAGGTTCTGAATCCAAAACTTCCGACCCGTTTTTCATCTCTTAATCATTGTGTTGAAACTTTGAATAAAAGAGTCGGACATTTAATACATGATTATGATGAGGTGAACTTTGTCTCTCATAGTATGGGCGGGTTGATTGTTCGACGTTTCCTTGCAAAATATCCGCAGACTAATATCGGCAATTCGGTTTTTATTGCCACACCTCACGGCGGTTCTCGTCAGCCTGAAGTTCTTGCAAAAATCCCTTCTACGACTTCAATTTGGAAGCCTTTGAAAGATTTGTATACGGATTTGAGTTATGAGCGGATTGTTGATGTGAAGCTTGGTGTGATTGCAGGAAACCGCAACAATCTTTTCTGGGGCAGGGTGATACTTTCGAAGGAGAGTGACGGACGAGTCGAGGTCGAATCCGCCAAATGTGACGATATGGCGGATTTCATCGTGTTACCTTATAATCATAAATCGATTCATTTTCAGAAGGAGACTTTTGAAAAGGTTTTGACTTTTATTCAAACAGGTCAGTTTGCTTAGTAAATTTTCATTAGGTTTGAATGAATGAACTTGTAGCCTAAAAGTGATTTTACTTTTTCGTTGCTTACGATTTTAAACGGTGTTTCGTTTGACCCAAATTGTTTTATTTCTAGACCAATTGCTGAAGCCGCCTTTGAATAAAACTCCCGTTTCGTCGGATGTGTGTCGGCACAACCATTGAACGTTTCTCCCCACGCCTGTTTTTCAATCACTTTGTGGATGATACCGATGCAGTCGTCACGATGAATCAGATTCACTCTGCCGTCCGGATCGCGCAATGTTTTTCCTCCTGCAAAGAATCGCCCCGGATTTCTGCTGTAACCAATTAAACCACCGAACCTGATGATTGTGGTGTTGAATTTCTGCGAGTTTTGAAAGAGTTCTTCAATTATTCGTAGCGGGCTTTCAGTTAAAAGGTTGTGGTCTGATTCAGAAACTGTTTTATTGCAACTTTTGTACACTGACGTGGAACTTATAAAAATTACTTTCTGAATTGATGATTCTTCAATCTTCGCAATCAGCTCTCGGAATGCATCGATGTTTTTGGAGGTGATATTAATGATAAGAATGTCGGACTTTAAGAAACCATCGACTTCATTTGAAAGGTTCTCAATGTTTACAAGAAATGGTTCAGCTCCAACTTGTTCAAGAAGCGACAGGCGTTCGGGAGAAGTCGTAGACGCTTTGATGGAAAAGCCGCTTTCTTTGAGGTTTTGAGCAAGTGGCAATCCAAGCCACCCGCTTCCAAGAACGCTTATAGTTTTCATCATAAATTTCCTTTCTCTTATTAGTGTTACTTTTTTTATTGCACTGAGAATTTACATAGAAAAATCATGTTCTTCAATTAAGACATTGCTTTACTTATAAGAAGTGAGTGTTTTTCTGAAACAAGACCTTATCCAGCTTCATTTAAAGACTATAAATTGTAATGTTTTTGTAATTATCCTTAAATTGCCGATTTATGATTCCGTATTAACTTTCATCTCCAAAAATTTAAATTTGAAGATGAATTGAAATTGCAAAGGAGTTGTTCGACATGATTAAGGTGGAAAATCTCTCCAAATCGTTCGGTCATAAGCTGGCGGTTGATGATGTGAGTTTTCATGTACGTCGTGGTGAAGTTCTCGGGTTTATTGGTCCGAACGGGGCTGGTAAGTCAACTACTATGAGGATTATCACCGGTTTTTTCCCTTCTTCGGAAGGTTCTGTTTTTATTGCTGATGTAAATATGGCGGAAAAACCGCTTGAGGCAAAATCGAAAATCGGTTATCTGCCGGAGAGTGCACCGCTGTATAGCAATAAGACGGTTTATGAATTTTTGAGTTTTGCGGCTGACATTCGCGGTTTTAAAGGTGATGAGAAAGAATCACGAATTGATGATGCGGTGGCAAAATGTTTTCTTGAACCGGTTCTGCATCAAAGTATTGATACGCTTTCAAAAGGTTATAAACACCGCACCTGTTTTGCTCAGGCGATTCTGCATGATCCAGATGTATTGATTCTTGATGAGCCGACGGATGGACTTGATCCGAACCAGAAACGTGAAGTGCGAAATCTGATTAAGGAGATGGGGAAGACTAAGGCGATTATCATTTCTACTCATATTTTGGAAGAGGTAGAAGCGGTCGCGACAAAAGTGGTATTGATCAGTGCCGGTAGAAAGGTGTTTGAAGGTACAAGTGCGGAGCTGAAGGCGAAGTCTGATAAAGCGGGAACTGTCACTTTGACGATTAACGGTGTGGAGTCAGAACTGGCACGTGCGACACTTTCAAACCTCTCTTCTGTTGACGGTGTTGAAATCGCCGGTGGCGAAGTGTTCTCAATTACGCCGAAAGATAATTCCATAGATACCAGTAAGGAAGTGCTTGACTGTGTGACACAGAAAGGCTGGAGTGTCGAGGAGTTTTCAATTGATAAGGGGCGTCTTGATGAGGTTTTCCATAAACTGACTATCTGTGACGAGGAGGTTAACTAATGAGTTTTCGTAATATCAAAGCGTTGATGAAAAGCGAAATCGGCAGTTACATGGTTTCGCCTGCTGCGTATGTATTTGTCATTATCTTTTTGCTGCTTTCGGGATCGTTTACCTTTTTACTCGGCGGTTTCTTTCAATCCGGACAAGCTACTTTGAGCGTTTTTTTTATGTGGCATCCATGGCTATATTTATTTATGGTTCCAGCGGCGGGAATGCATTTATGGTCGGAGGAACGTCGTTCAGGAACTCTTGAGTTACTGTTTACCATGCCAGTGACTCCTTTTGAGTGTATTATCGCTAAGTTCTTTGCGGCGTGGGCGTTTATTGCCGTGGGGCTCTTTTGTACATTCCCTGTCGTGTTGACCGTTTCGTATCTTGGAAATCCGGATTTCGGAGCAATTATGACAGGTTATCTGGGAAGTATTCTGATGGCTGGATCTTATCTGGCGATTACCGGTTTTACTTCGGCAATTACCAGAAGTCAGGTGGTGAGCTTTATTATCTCAGTTGTGGTTTGTTTGTTGTTAATCTTTATTGGTTGGCCGCCGATTACGAACACATTGGTTGACTGGGCTCCAAGAGGATTGATTGACTTTTTTGCGTCACTTTCGGTAATGTCGCATTTTGAATCAATTCAACGTGGTGTGATCGACAGTCGTGATCTTCTTTACTATTTCTCGGTAATTGGATTCTTCCTGTTTTTGACTTCAATTACGCTTAAAAATCATCGTTCTGGATAAGGGGGTGAATCGAATGAATAAAAATAGATTACTATTTTCGGGTATTGGCGTGGTGATTGTATTCATCAGTCTGATTCTTTTTAATTTTATTGCATCTAAAGTTCCAGTTCGTTTGGATTTTACGGAAGATGGTATTTATACACTTTCGGAGAGTTCGGAGAAGATTCTGGCAAAGGTAGATGCACCTGTAACAATTAACTTCTACTGTACCAGAAGTGCTAACAGCATGCCGGTTTATCTTAAGAACTATGCAAGCCGAGTAGAAGATATGCTGAATGAGTATGTTCAGTCATCAAATGGCATGGTGGAGGTGTTCAAACATGATCCGACACCGGATTCAGATGCGGAAGATGCGGCACGACAGGATGGTGTAGAAGGTCAG
>DDLT01000090.1 GCA_002340265.1 Lentisphaeria bacterium UBA2565
ACCAGCGTCAAGAAGCGCAAGCGTACCACCACACACAGAAGCCATAGAAGTAGAACCATTAGAACTCATGATTTCCGAAACAAGACGAATTGAGTATGGGTAATCCGCTGGAATCATTTTCGCAACAGAGCGCTCAGCTAGGTTACCGTGACCAATTTCACGACGGCTTGTTGCACCGATACGTCCAGTTTCACCAACAGAGTAGTTAGGGAAGTTATAGTGAAGAACAAACTTCTTCGCCATACGTGGTGTAGTCGCATTTTCCACATTCTGCGCATCACCGTCAGAACCAAGAGTTGCAAGAACAAGACCCTGAGTTTCGCCACGTGCGAAAAGACCAGAACCGTGAACGCGAGGAAGCACATCTACTTCGGAAGTAATTGGACGAAGATCATCAAGACCACGACCATCCATACGTACTTTTTCAGATACAATGTTACCGCGAACAACACGCTCAATTACGTCATCGTAAGCCATATCCAACCAAGGAGTTGGTGTATCAAGAACCTCTGCGAATTTCTCCTGCATTGCTTCTTCAAGTTCGTCACGAAGTGCTTTCTGCGCATCACGACGCTCTTTTTTACCAGCGATACGGCAAACTTTATCAAGTGGCTCAAGACAGAACGCATCAACCGCATCCTGAAGTTCAGCCGGAACAACAAAGAACTTCGACTCTTTATCTGCTTTACCAGCTTTTGCAGTAAACTCGATAACAGCCTCGTTCATAATTTTAACTTTTTCATCTGCGAAAAGAAGCGCATCACGAAGTTCCTCTTCGCTAAACTCATCACAGTCACCCTCGATCATGATAGTTTTTCCAGGAACACCTGCGTAAACTAGGTCTAGATCAGAGTTTTCCATCTCTTCAACAGTTGGGTTCGCCACAAATTCACCATTTACGCGACCAACACGAAGTGCTCCAAGCGGAGTGTGGAATGGAATATCAGAAACCATCAATGCACAAGATGCACCGAAAATGTTCAACACGTCAGCAGGGTTTTCGTCATCGTATGCAAGAAGAAGACCATAAACCTGAGTTTCATCCATAAATCCTTTTGGGAAAAGTGGACGAAGCGGACGGTCAGTCATACGCATTGTTAGAATCTCTTTATCAGAAGGGCGACCTTCACGCTTGATGAATCCACCAGGGAAGCGACCAGCCGCTGAGTATTTCTCACGGTAGTCAACCTGAAGTGGGAAGAAATCCTGTCCAGGTTTTGGATCAGAAGCTACAGCAGCAACAAAAAGAACAGTTTCTCCCTGTTTAATAGTGATAGCTCCGTTAGCCTGTGCGGCATACTTTCCGCACTCGATAGTGATTGGGCGACCATTGCCCAAATCGATTGTTGTACTTTTTACAGTCATTACGTTTTCCTTTCTTCAATTAACGTACATTTCTTTCTTTTTTCTCTACTCTACTCGAGTTACGCGCTCAATTTACCTTAATTTCCCACAATTACAACAGCATTTATAACTAGTTGACAAACTACTAACTTCCCTAAGTTTTCAAAGGTTTATCAAGCACAAAAAAAAGGTGCAGAACCGGAAAGTTCTACACCTTTAAAAAAGTCTGATAAAATCGATTAAGCAGCAGCTTCTTCAGCCTCACCTTCACCGATCATCGCGCCATATTTACCGCGAAGAAGTACAGTTACATATCCAAAAATCTGACCAACTACACATGAAATAAGAATCACTGGAACAGATACGCTGTAAGTACAAGCAAGATCCGGCTGAGCTGTTCCAACTAGAGTATTAGCACCGAAGAAACATGCTGCACCAACAAACCATGCAGGAATGAAGTCCAGAGCAGGCACTTTTTCGAAAAGAATTACAAAGAAGGCGATAAAACCAACTGCAATAGGAAATCCGACATCAGCGCTTCCAGTTGCAGAAGTCAGAGACAGTCCAAGTTCAATAATTGCAATAGATGCAATCACACCGGCAACCCAGCAACCGATCACTTTTGCGCCGCCTTTAACAGTACAGCCATTAAGAAAGTAACATGCCCAAGCCGCAAAACCTACCCAAGCATAAAAGTAGTCGCCTGTTTTAAAATCAAGTAGTTGCATAAATGCTGCAAGAATTGCGATAATAAGTGCGTGCGGTGCGAATTTTAGGAATCCCTTCATAGTTCCATCTCCATAATTTTTTTAAGTTTAACAAGCTGCCCCGTAATTGTCAGCATTCTAGGTTATCGTTTAAATTATATATTTCAAACAACGTTTGATAAAATACAATTCACACAATTTCCTAAACAACTCACACATGTAGACAAAAATGGTAACAAAACAAATCAGCCCGGAGCGACAATGTAATCGAACCGGACTGATTTTGAAGGGATAAAAACTTTTAGTTATTAGCTTCTAGTCATTAGAAATCAACTGCTAACTATTTACTGCTTACTGTTAACTGCTAAGCGGTAAGTTCAATCTCAGAATTTAACTGATTGATAATTTCCTGATAGTCTGAGTTTGTTCCGATAATTGCATTCGCCTCAATCACTTTCACCATTTTGCGGAAATGCGGCGTCAAAACTTTGCGAACATCACGAGTGGTATAATCCAGAGAAACTGCCACCTCATCCTGTCGATCCTCCATTAAAGCTGAAAACGCCTCATTTGCCACCGCAAGATCATCAATCCACTCAGTTAGCCCGATTTGTGTAGTGAAATCGATATTCTTTTCACTTTTCAGATCGACAACCAAACTACGCATCATCGCAGTTTCCACATTGTAACCACTTTTGCGCAATCCGCTAGTACCGTACTGTTTAACTACTCGAAGGAGGTGGTTCGCAGCATCAGCCTTACCGCCGTCTTTATGCCAGCGATACGCCTCAACATAGTGACAAAGTCCACGGTGGATGTCGTCACGGCACTTATCAGAATCCGCCAACGTCATAGTCAAAGCACTTCCACGCTCGGCAACCAGCGAATCCTGCAGATTAACCACCAAATCATCAAACGTGGTCGCCATGTTTCCAAGGGCAGTAATCACATCCGGAAACTTATTCATAGTTTTTTGAAACTTCACCATAAACTCCACGTAGTCTCCATTCACAAGTGTAAACAAACTGATACTCTTCACTTCGTCCGTCGGAGTTTCCAAATTCACTTCAGTCATAGTGTTCTCCCGATAACCATACATTTATTTTAAAATTACCTACAAGGGTTTAATCGATTCAAAAACTACAGGATTGCATTTTTGTCAATTCCACGGCGCTTTCACATCATAGTGCAATCAACGCACCTCCATCTGCTAAGCGACAAGTCAGCAACGACTGCAATCAACCTCCCGACAGTCAGCGGCAGATCAGCAACGTTTGCAATCAACCTCTCGACAGTCAGCGACAGGTCAGCAACGGTTGCAATCAACCTCCCGACAAACAGCGGCAGGCCTGCAACGGTTACAATCAACCTCCCGACAGTCAGCGCCTGTAGTGCGAATTAATTTTCCACCCAACTCAGCATAGATTAGCATGAGTTTGAACTAATCGCCCCTTGTAAAAATCGAGGCACAGAATAGCGCGACAAAACTGACATTCAAACTGTCCATCAAAACAAAAAAACGCTAAACAACTGAAAACGATTCATAACCATTTAATCACAAACAAAATACAAACCCAAAACTTTTTTACATTTTTCTCATAAAAATTACATTTTCAAGGTAATTTACCAATTTTCAAATTGAGAATTATCTCTACTCTGTATAGAAAAGCTTGATAGAATATTGATCCCTAAATATAAAAAAAGGTCTGCCGATTTCTCGACAGACCTTTTAAATAGTAAGTCCACCACCACAAGGTGGATAGCCATCTCATAGCGATGGATCTACTTTAATAAACTTCTTATTTGTTGCGGAAAAGAACTTTGTCTGAGATTTTCACCTCTTTCTCTCCAGGTGCAGTTACAAATACGTCAAGAGTTTCCGCACCGCCGGCTTCTACGAAACCAACTGTAACCGGGTAAATTCCGGCTTTCAGGTCAACAAGGCCTTTCTTAATGGCGTAACCATGTAAACCGTCGTTGTCTACCACACGTGCACCTGCAATTGCCAGGTAACTTCCATCATCAGAACCTGTCGCAAACTCATAAAGACCGTCTTTTTCAAGTTTAATGAAACCGTCATACTGCACCGCGAAGTGGTCGCCGCGCTTTCTAACAGAAAGATCGAAGTTGTTAATCTTTCCTTTTGTGACGTTTTCAAGTTTGTTGAAGTTTGTAGGCACTTTTTTCCACTCGCCTTCAGCGTACTGATAATCAAGCCCCTGAACTAAACTTCCAACTTTCGGCTGCGCGAACTGCTTCGCAGAAACCTGTAGAACGGTTTCACTTACTTTGTCGCCGGCAACCATTACCGCTTTCAGTGTAGTTGTTTTCTTAACAGTGATTGGCCCAGTATAAACTTTGCTCTCTTTGTTTGGTTTCGCCCCATCAAGCGTGTAATGAATCTTCATACCCTTTGTTTTAGGTTGAACCAGTTCTAGAACCGCTTTTTCACCTTTCTTAAAGATGACTGCATCGCGAACCGCACGTGGTGCTGGCACGTAGTAATTGACATCCATCGCATCAAGACGGTTGTAGTAATCGTCAAGACGAGTCAGATAGTCTGCAAGATTCTGATCAGCTTTAGGCGTCCACAGGTTCTCAGCAAGAGAAATCATACGCGGCATTACACGGTTCTGAACACGTGGCCAATCGCGCATCCACTCAGTCCAAACATTCGCCTGTGCACCAACCACATTTTTTTCCTGTTCAGGAGTAAGGTTGTCAGGCATAACTTTCCAAGTGTAAACTTTTTCAACTGAGTTACCCTGATACCCATAATCGAAGTAACATGGACCAGTAGGAGACATTACCACATCGTGACCTGCTTCAAGTGCTTTGCGCATGCGTCCACCGCCGAT
>DDLT01000091.1 GCA_002340265.1 Lentisphaeria bacterium UBA2565
TAACTGGAACATAGCCTTTTTATTTCTCCAGAATATCGACACTTCTCATGTTTTCTCTCTAAAAGCTCTTAATCTCATAGCATTTAATAACTAAACAGATAGCTTACCTCGTTTTATAAAAAGTAGTCACAAATAAGATCATATAAAAAACTGTAACTTAAGCACTATGAAAGAGAAAACTAACAAAACCGGCGTCTTCACTGTCGGTGCGACACACCTGCTTCACGATATATACTCCTCGTTCCTTTCTCCCATTCTTCCATATCTAATGGAGAAACATCAACTGACCAAAACCATGTGCGGTCTGTTATCAGCAGCCGGGCGTTTCCCATCGGCTTTCAACGCCTTTGTCGGAATTCTTGCCGATAAGTGGAACCTTAAAATTCTGATTTCATTAACTCCTGCAATCACCGCAATTGTCATGAGCCTTCTTGGGGTCGCCGAATCCTTTGCATCACTGCTGATTCTTTTAACGATTATGGGAATATCTAACGCATTTTACCACATCCCGGCTCCGATTCTGGCAAAAGACCTTGCCGGAGAGAAAATCGGTTTTGCAATGAGCATCTTTATGCTTGGCGGACAGTTGGCACGAACTATTGGGCCTGCCACAATTTTAGTAGCTATTTCATTTTGGAAACTTGAAGGAAGCTGGAAAATTATGATTCCAGGACTGATACTTTCACTTGTCAGTTACATTCTGCTGAAACCTTACGAAATTCATGCCCACAAAGTGCGTAAAAAGAAAACCACCACAAGAGTGCACGCATTGAAAGAGCACTTCCCTATCCTCTTCTGCGTCGGTTCCACTATCTTCTTCATGTCGATGCTAAAAGCATCAATTTCAACCTTTCTCCCTATTTATATGAGAGAATCCGGCGAGTCATTCCTTTATGCAGGAACCACTCTGATAATCATTCAATTCTCAGGAGCTATCGGCTCGCTCATACTCGGTACAATTTCAGATAAAATCGGCAGACGAAAAATTCTTTTAGTCACTAGTACACTTTCTCCGATTTTAATGTTCATCTTCCTGAACGTCGAAATCGAATTCGTACGAATCCTATTACTAAACATGATGGGATTCTGTATTCTGGCGGGGACACCGCTTTTTCTCGCAGTAGTAAACGAGTGTAAATCCTGCCACCCGGGCTTGTTGAACGGCGTATTTCAAACCTGCAACTTCTCGATTTCCGTAATCACGCTGCCGGTTCTCGGGTTTTTAAGTGATTGGTTGGGAATGCACACCGCCTACTACATCGGTGCCGGAACCGCCTTCATGACGCTGCCGTTTATCTACAATCTAAAACCGTCAAAGGAAGCATAGATGACTGATTGGAATCTTATACTGAAACAGGCAAAAGCCATCATCAGTGGTGAAACGGACTTAATTGCCAATACCGCCAATATAAGCGCCCTGCTTTTTCATGAACTAAATGATATCAACTGGGCTGGCTTTTATTTTCTAAAAGGTGATGAGCTAGTACTTGGTCCCTTTCAAGGCAAAGCCGCCTGTGTACGAATCCCACTAAATCGCGGAGTCTGTGGAGCTGCGGCAACCCGAAGGGAAACTCTAATCGTCGCAGACGTTCATACATTCCCTGGTCACATCGCCTGCGATAGTGCTTCAAATTCCGAAATAGTCGTCCCAATTATCAAAAACAATCAGCTGATTGGCGTAATCGACATCGACAGTCCAATCTTTAATCGTTTCAACGAATCTGACAAAGCGGCTTTAGAAAAGATAGCTGAAATGATCGCAGATATTTAACAATTGATTGATTATCGAGAAAATATATAAAAACTGTCTCTTTTTGAGTTTATGAAAAGATTTTAAACTTCTCTCTGCCTAATCTTATGAAAATAATCAATGTGAGGAACTTTTTATGACTATTTCTACATCTCTATTCGGAACCACCAAAAGCGGTCAGGATATCGACCTGATTACAATCTCCAACGACAGTTTTTCTGTTGAACTGATCAATTTCGGAGCTACAATCAAATCAATCAAAACCAAAGACAACAACGATCGTTTTGTTGATACTGTGCTTGGATTCGACACACTTGCCGAATACGAAAAGAATGATCCGTACATTGGCGTGACTGTCGGGCGTTTTGCAAATCGCGTAGCAAAAGGCCAATTCGAAATCGACGGCGAAACTTATCAACTTCCAATCAACAACGGACCGAATGCGCTTCACGGTGGACTTGAAGGTTTTTCGCATAAAGTATGGAGCATTGAAATTCTTGATGAAAACAGTGTCAAAATGAATTACTTCAGTAAAGATGGAGAAGAAGGTTATCCTGGGAACCTGAATGTGTCTGTGACATTCTCAGTTGTCGATGAAACTTCATTGAAAATCGATTACTCTGCGACAACCGACAAGTCTACAATTATCAATCTGACAAATCACACCTACTTCAACCTAAACGGTTCAGGTTCAATTCTTGATCATAATCTGAAGATTAACGCAGAATCCTTCCTTCCGACAGATGATACAAACATTCCAACTGGAGAGATTCGTTCAGTATCAAACACCCCATTTGACTTCACGACAGTAAAACCAATCGGTCAAGACATTGCAGTTGAAAACACGCAGTTACAATACGGAAACGGATACGATCACAACTACATCATTTCCGGAAAAATAGACGAAGTTGCAGTTGAGTCATTTTCCGAAGAGTCAGGAATAAAAATGGAGACTTTCACAACCGAACCAGGCGTGCAGCTTTACACTGGAAATTACCTGCTTGACACCTATGGGAAAAACGGTCAAATCTATGCAAACCGTACCGGGTTCTGTGTGGAAACTCAGCACTGGCCAGATTCCCCAAACAAGCCGGAATTCCCAACAACAGTTCTAAAACCTGAAGAAACGTTTAAATCGACAACAATCTATCGTTTCTCCACTTTATAAACCTCCGCATCAATCTATATTGAATCCTTTCATAGTGAATTAACATAAATTTATATAAGGATTTGATATTATGCCGAATCTTGATGATTTCAGCTTTGCAATGAACAACTTCACACCTCGCGCACAGCAGGTGTTGGTTCTTGCAAAAAAAGAGGCGATTCGCTTCGGTCACGATCATATCGGAACAGAACACCTCCTTCTAGGTTTAATTAACTTAGGACAAGGTGTCGCGGTGGCGGTGCTTGAATCAATGGGAATTGATCTTGAAACAGTGCGAACCGAAGTAGAAAAACGTACAGCTTCCGAAGTTGAGCCGCTTCAGCTTCAAGGTGAAATTCCAATGACCGCCCGCATGAAAAAAGTGATTACACTTTCGGCGATGGAAGCACGTGCGCTTAACTACAACTACATCGGAACAGAACACCTGCTTCTAGGACTTCTTCGTGAAGCCGAAGGCCTTGCAGCACAGATTCTTCATACATTGAATGTCGATCTTGATGCAGCCAGAAATGAAGTAATGAAGGCTCTTGATCCGAATTTTACGCCATCCGAAGAGACGCCTGAAGAAGAAGGTGAAATGGGTGCACCGACGGCAGAAGACAAAAAGATGCCGGCCCTTAAATCTTACGGACGTGACCTTACCGAACTTGCCGAACAGGGCAAACTTGATCCGATTATCGGACGTGCCGATGAAATTGAACGTGTGATTCAGATTCTAAGCCGTCGAACCAAAAACAACCCTGTTCTAATTGGTGAAGCCGGAGTAGGTAAAACTGCGGTGATTGAAGGACTTGCTCAGGCAATTGTAAAAGGTAATGTACCTGAACTTCTTCGCGGCAAGAAAGTGATTGCTCTTGATCTTCCATTGATGGTTGCGGGAACAAAATATCGTGGTCAATTCGAGGAACGCATCAAAGCTGTGATGGATGAAATTAAACGTGTTCAAAACGTGATCCTTTTCATTGATGAGCTTCATACCATTGTCGGTGCCGGAAACGGTGAAGGTTCGATGGATGCCGCGAATATTCTAAAACCAGCCCTTTCACGTGGTGAAATTCAGTGTGTCGGTGCAACAACTTTTGACGAGTATCGCAAAAATATCGAAAAAGATGCGGCTTTAGAGCGACGTTTCCAATCCATTCTAATCAATCCGCCGACAGTAGACGAAGCGATCGAAATCCTACGTGGAATTCGTTATAAATACGAAGAGCATCACCATGTGAAGTTCGACGATCAAGCAATTGTCGACTGTGTGAAACTTTCACACCGCTATATCACGGGTCGCCATCTTCCAGACAAAGCAATCGACTTGCTTGATGAAGCCGGATCACGTGCACGAATTTCTTCAATGATTCGTCCGCCGGATTTAAGCGACATCGAAAAAGACATTGTAGAAGTCCGCCGTGAAAAAGAAAAAGCAATCTCCGAGCAGGATTATGAAGGTGCTGCAGAACTTCGTGATAAAGAAAAAACGCTTGACTCTGAGATGAAATCTATTCTAAAAGAGTGGAAAGATCAGCAGGAAGAACAGGTTGTCACCATCACATCAAAAGATATTACCACCGTACTTTCAAAGCTTTCCGGTATTCCAATCCGTCAGATGGAAGAGGGTGAAGCGGAAAAACTGCTTCGTATGGAAGACCAGATTACCAACACGGTTGTCGGTCAGGCCGAAGCCGTAAACCGCATCTCACGTGCGTTACGCCGTTCGCGTGCCGATCTTAAAGATCCGCGTCGTCCGATCGGTTCGTTCATCTTCCTTGGTCCTACAGGTGTTGGTAAAACATATCTTGCCAAAGAGCTTGCTGAATTCATCTTCGGTGATCAGGATGCACTGATTAGAATTGACATGTCCGAATACATGGAAAAATTCAATGTCAGCCGCCTGGTAGGTTCTCCTCCTGGTTATGTCGGACACGAAGAAGGTGGTCAACTTACAGAACGTGTCCGTCGCAAACCGTACTCGGTTGTACTTTTCGATGAAATGGAAAAAGCGCACCCGGATGTAATCAATATTCTTCTTCAGATTGTCGAAGATGGACAGATTACCGATAGCTTGGGACGTAAAATTGATTTCCGTAACACAATCATTATTCTAACGTCGAATGTCGGTGCCGAAACACTTGGTAAACCTGCATCGGTCGGTTTCGGATCACTCGGAGCTACAGCAGAAGATGATTACGAAGCAATGAAAGAACGCCTTGACGGTGCACTGAAAAAACGTTTCAAACCGGAATTCATCAACCGTATCGATGAAATTATCGTATTCCATCAGCTAAGCAAAGATGCGATCCGTAAAATTATCGATATTGAAGTATCGAAACTTGCAGAACGTCTTGAAAGTCGCAATCTGAAACTTTCATACGGCGATGACACCCGTGACTTCCTTGCAGCAAATGGTTACAAACCGCAATGGGGAGCACGTGCCCTGCGTCGAACAATCGAACGTTATATCGAAGATCCACTGTCGGAAGACATACTTCGAGGACGTTTTGACGGATTTGATCAGATTCGTCTGGAAGTAGACAAAAACAAACTTCTTTTCTTCCCGGAAAACGCCAAAAAGGCAAAGCCGAAGACCAAACGCAAACCGCGTAAAAAGCCTGCGGCAAAGAAAACCGAAGACAAGAAAGAGTCCTAATAATAAAGCCCGAATCGAAAGATTCGGGCTTTTTATTTGGCTATGTTCCAGTTAAAGG
>DDLT01000221.1 GCA_002340265.1 Lentisphaeria bacterium UBA2565
ACTTGGGACATTACCAAAAAATAAATTTTATTAAAAAAGTCTCGAATCTCACACATTCGGGACTTTTTTTATTGATATAACTCGCAATCATCAAACTCTCTAACTATTTGTATCTACGCTAAAAAAATAACCTATAGGGAGTTCAAAAATGAAGTTATCAAAAATTCTTATCGTACTAATCTTTTCAAACCTATTATGCAACACCTTATTGGCAGATGACAATGAGGACTTTGTAACAGAGCCGACAGCAGAAGTTACATCAAAAAAGACTCTGAAATCAGACAAAATAAAAGAAAAAATTGCCAAAATCGAAGAACGTCAAAAAAAGGCCAAAGGTAAGCAGAAAGGAAAATACGACAAGGAACTTAAAGAGCTGAAAGAAGACCTCGAAATTGAGCTAGGAAAAGAGGCTGGAAAAAGCAGTAAGGTCATCAAATACGAAAAGGAAATTCGTAAGCTCGAAAAGGAAAAAAATAAAGCAAAAAAAGAGCGTGACAAAGAAAAGGTTCAAAAGAAAATCGACAAGGTTCAGGAAAAGATTGACAAAGAAAACGAGCGTCAAGCGGCCAAAGAGGCTGCTGAAAAATAGACCTCAAATTCAAAGAATTTGCACAAAGTCCCACTCGAAAGAGTCGGGACTTTTTTGTTATTAGTTCACGGTACGCGGTATAAAGGTGCACGGACTTTTTTATTACCTGAAGCTGACATCTTCGATTGTTTCGGAATTGGTCAATACCATACAGAGTCGGTCTAGACCTAAAGCGACACCGCCGCAATCCGGTAGTTTCGGCAACGCCTTCATAAACGCTTCATCAATTGGGTAGACTTCTCGATTGTCATTTTTTCGAAGCTCCGCCGTCTTCTCAAAACGTTGTCGTTGCTCCACTGCATCCGTCAACTCACTGTAACAGTTTGCCAGCTCCAGACCGCCGATATAAAGCTCCCAGCGCTCGCAGACATTCGGGTTCGTCTCAGAAAGCCTTGCCAAAGCCGCCATCGAAGCCGGATAATCAATCAGAAATGTCGGCCTTGTCTTACCCAGGTTCGGCTCCACCTGCTCGGTCAGAACCTCCTCAAAACAGTCCTTTTCAATCGCCTTCTCTGCAGACATGTCGGCAAACTTATCAAACGCCTTCGCAACCGTCAACAACTCCCATTCACCCGCAATATCAATCTGTTCACCGCGGAATGTGACATCAATTTTCAGTCCCTCCACAACACAGCGCACCATCTCCTGCATCTCTATCAGAATATCTCGATAATCGGCATTCAAACGATACCACTCAAGCATAGTAAACTCTTCTTGATGCTGACTGCCAATCTCTCCCAAGCGGAAACAGGATCCGATTTGAAAAACCTTATCAACCGCACCATCGCTTTCCGCCAGAAAACGCTTCAGATGCAGTTCCGGCGATGTTCTCAAAAACATCTTTTCACCATACGTTTTACCGGATGGAACCGCATCGATATAATCTTCGAGGGCCGGACATGATAAGCGAATCGGCGACTCAATTTCCATATAACTGTTCCGGTGGAAAAAATCACGAACCGACTTAACGATTCGACTACGTGTTAAAAGATTCTGATAATTAGTCATCTATTTTGTTCCATTTGCACGGTTTCGAGCCATGCGGTAAGTACGATAAAATTCAGGGAAACGGATAAACATAACCACGGCAAAAATCAGCAGACCGCAAGCAATCAAAAAGTAGCTCTGTGCCGCATTCAAACCAAAAGAGTCGCAAGCCGCCATCACTCCAGCAGCGGAAAGTATTCCTGTAAAGTTGAAGAAATTCACCGCCGCCAAAATCTTTCCGCGACTACTGTCAGGGGATTTCCACTGAATGTATGAGTTAAGCGGAAGACTATAGATTCCTGCAAACACTCCAAACCCAAACAGCGCCAGACAGCAGATAAACACCGTTGTTGCTTGGCTAAGAAGAAAAACAGAAGCCAGCAGTCCCCCGCAGGCCCAAGCAACCAGCCCGAGTTTAATCTTTTCGCCCGAAATTCTTCCAGCAATAAACGAACCCAATCCGATACCGAAAGAGCAGCATAAAAACAGATAGTTCGCGTTCTCTTTGGTCACTTTCAGAACATCAGTACCGAATGGAATAATCTCCAGCTGAATAAATGCACCGAGCAACCAGAAAAATGACAACGCAATAATCGACGCATACAGATAACGGTTTTTCATCGTCGAACGCAACGTCTTCCAAGCTTCATGGAAAAATAGGGGAGAGATTAATCGATTTGTACCAACAGCCTGCACATGTGGAATCTTGGCACTGATGATATAACCCGCGATTGCAATAAAGATCGTTAAAAGTGACGACACTGCCAGCGGTAAAAACACATTGACGACAGACGCCACAACAGTCCCGAGAATAATTGCCCCGAACGTCATTGCCGCAATCGTCGCATTAGCCTGCGGTAACTTCTCCTCCGGCACCAACTCCGGAATAATTCCATACTTGGCAGGCCCGAAATAGGCACTCTGAGCCGACATCAGAAACAGTGTAAGCAGGACAAACGCGGGACTGCCGACAAGAAAGCCGATGAAACCGATAGTCATAATCACAATCTCCATCAACTTGATAAACTTAATAATATCAGATTTGCTGCGACGGTCGGCAATCACACCGCCGGCATCGGAGAAGATCAGAAAGGGAATCGTCGAAAGCGCCCCTGCAATTGGTAAAATTGATCCGGAGCTTTCTTCTCCCCAGATTTCAATTGCCATAAAGATAGTCAAAAACTTAAACAGATTATCATTAAAGGCACCTAGAAACTGAGTCCAATTCAGCGCCTGCACGGTCGGTAATTTTTTCATAGGATTCCAAAATTTAGAAGTTTCACATTCAAACAGTCAGTTAAGGTTACGCAAAAATGAATTTATCCAAGTTCTTTTGAAATGATTTTAGCGGACTTCTTTAACTTCTCACAAAAATAAAAATGCCCTGCTACCTTTTCGGTAGAGGGCATTTTGTAACTTATCAATTGTTAAACAACTAACTGTCGCCGTGTTGCAGGTGATTAATCAGCACAAAGGCTACTGAAGCACGCTCATTACGAGTCAGTTCCTTTTCCAGCTTTTTGACCGTTTCACGGATTTTCAATCCGGCATCCGAATCGCTTTCCGCCAAATCAAACGCACTGTTTAATTGCACCTCATTAATGCAGTAGACTGATTTTCCACCCATTAAAGATACAGGTTCAACACTCATAATTGACCTCCTTAGGCTTCAAAACTGGCGCCGCAACCGCATGAGCCGGCCGCCATTGTATTGGTAAAGCGGAAGCCGCCTTTTATGAAGTCGTCAGAAAAATCAATTTCCAAGCCGTTCAAGAAGAGAGAACTCGGGGAATCTGCGATAATCTGGATATCTCCATTTTCATAGACCGTTTTATCTTCCTCGCCTTTTTCTTCCTCAAGATAAGCATCAAACTTAAATCCCGAACATCCACCTGGCTTTACGGTTACACGCAGAAAACGGTCCTGTCCGACGCCATAATCTTTCAGTTTAACTAATGCTTTATCTGTCACTTTTATATTCAACATCACATACCTCGCACATGATTTATTATTATATATAAACAGCCAAAAAGTCGGTGTTTGCCGAACTATTCAACTATCATTTTTAATTATACATACGTCGAAATTTGTTTTGAAAAATTCAACTCAACGCATCTATTATTGGCGAGTTAACTTAATTAGGTTTGTCTAATTTATCTACCCATTTAACGAATTAAACTGTTTAACGACAATATTAACAACTGGAACAGCAATGAGTTATACCTATTTTCAGTCAAAATTTAATGGAGATAAACCTCACGCAGATAAGTGAAACGAAGTGGAAATTTTGAAGGAGCTGAGTGAGAAAAGAAGACTGCTTGAAGAGGTACAATGATGTTGCTCTTTCGAGTACGAAACTGACTAAGCGGTAGAAGAAAGGTTTAGTCTAAGATTGTGGCGGCGGCTTTTACCTGCTCGACGAAGAAGTCTAGGTCTGATTCGGTCATCTCCGGATTTACGCAGATGGCACGGATGAACGATTTGCCTTTGAAGACGCCATATCCGACTTTGATGATGCCGTTGCGGTCGAGATAGTCACAGATTTGCTGGCTGGATTTTTCAGGTACATCAAAACAGACGTTTAACGATTCAGGCTGGCAAAGCAGTTGTAGCTCACTGTCCTGATAGATTTTATCAGCCAAATAAAGCGCTTTAGAGCGTAGTTTGTCTATTCTTGTGGCATAACCTTCATCTCCCAAACATTTCCACGCAGCCCACACTTTTAAAACGTCATTGCGACGTCCGCACTGAATGGATCGGGTTCCCGGGTTCAAAAAGTCATCATCAGCCTGAAATAGGTAATCAGCCGGTTCGGAGAAATGTTTCTTCAACATTCCTTTTTCACGAGTTAGAATCGTTGATGCAATCAACGGCACACCCATCATTTTATGTGCGTCCCAGGTGAATGAATCGGCACGTTCGGCACCTTTGAACAGATGCTGATATTTTTCGTTCAAAATCATACTTCCACCCCAAGCACCGTCAACGTGTAGCCAGATGCCGTATTTTTCGGCGATGTCAGCAATTTTCTCGACGTCATCAAATGCGCCCAGAACTGTAGTTCCGGTGGTGGCGTTGATGAAGAACGGTTTCAAACCTGCGGCGATGTCGTTCTGAATGGTCTCTTCCAGTTCATCAAGTCGCATCTTGCCACTGTAATCAACGGTGATTTGTCGCACGTTCTGACGACCGATTCCGACTATTCCGGCATTCTTTGTCACAGAGTAGTGTGATTGGCAAGATGTATAAGCGATGAATTTGTTTACAGGAATTCCGGTCTGCTTAATCGATTGATCGGCTTCGTTACGCGCCATAATCATGGCAATCATATTGGAAAGCGATCCACCCGGAGTGAAGATTCCTTCACCTTTTTCAAAACCGATAAAACTGCACATTTTGTTAACGATTTCCTGCTCTAAAAGCACGTGTACGCCGGCAACTTTGTAGGTGTACATTGAGATATTCAGCAGAGAAGCCAACATGTCGGCAACAACCGCAATATCGATACGTCCGCCGAAAAGCTGATTAAAGAAGCGATGTCCCGAAGTTTTTGTGGTATTTTCGGCAATGGTTTTAAGAAGCTGCACCAAATTGTTTTCATCGAAGCCTTCTGAATTGATCTTCAAATCAATCAGATTGTGAAGCTCTTCGGGCGAACGATACGAAAGAGCCGGCGTCTCTTTTTCAGCCTTGAGAAGAGATTCGGCAAGTTCATTAAATTGTGCAATAATATCGGAAACCATTATCGGACCATTTTTCGGTGATTTTTGACAAGGCGGTTAATATAAGAATTTTTTGTAAAATGAAAACGATTTTAGCTGAACTAGTAGTTCTTTTTCATCTTACACTGTTTACGCCAGCCGAAGAAACGCCACTTAAACGGAAAGTCGCGACACTGCTGCGGTTTCACATCATTGATTACGCAACGGTTATCTTCGGTTAAGAAAATGCAGTGTCCCTGCTCGTTTTCGATTAGCGAAAGGTTACGGCGGTCGTTTGTAAGGTGAGTATATTTCTTGGTAAACTCGGCGACGGATAGACCTAAAAAGTCGGCGATTTCGCCGACTTCTTTATCAGTCATTCGGACATATCCCGGCCATTTGCAGCAGACACCGCAACAAGTACAGCTGTACTTGTCTCTAGGAAGTAGTTTCATGATTTTTCAGAGAATTGATGGGATTATTGATCTTTGTCTTCTTCCAATGCAGCGTCTTCTTTTGGCGAATCCGCCTTAGATGCAAGCTCTTTCACATCTGGAATCGCCAGCGGTTTCACTTCCGACTCAGGTGTTTTATAGGCATAGGAAGATTTAGAAGCCGCTTTCTTTGATGCATTAAAACTCACAAAGATGATTTTAAGTTCAGAAAGTGAATTGAGACCAAGTTTGTTATGAAGATCATCTACCACTTTTGATTTAATCGTATCATTCAGTTCTGGAAGTTTACGATCTTTCGGAGCCTTGACAAGAAGTTTCAGGCTCTGACGGTAACGCTTATTGCGAAGGATAATTTTAGACAGCTTAATGTCGTCAATCTCCTTCAGCGAGGTTCGAATAAAATCTCTCAATGCCGATAATGACAATTCCATAATTGCCCCGGCAGGTGTTTTAATTGTAACGATTTTTCTATTGGTCTTTCCAGTGAGAAACTTAAGAATACGCACAACTGTTGCAAGCGCGAAAAACGCTAGAATACAAACTGCCAGACAGTACACGCCAAGCCAAAAGCTTTGTGAACTCTGTACTGTCGGCATATCAAGCCATTGAAGGATTTCATTCAACTTAGACATATTAGTCCATCACCTCGATTGAAGAGTCTTCAGCATCCTGCTCTTTCTGCGACTTCGCAAGAGCGCGAACAGTTACATCCACACGGTTTACGCGTTTACCTGTAAACTCTTCCACTTTTTCACGAATCACATCCTGAACTTCAGCCGCAACTTCCGGTACAGAAATACCGAATTGAAGGATTAGAGCGACAGCTACGTTCACGTAGTCGCCTTCCATTTCTAGTTTTACGCTAGTTTCAGTGTTTTTCTTACCGAACATCTCTGCAAGACCAGACGCGAATCCGCCTGTAGAGAAGCGTACAACGCCTTCAATTGTCAGTGTGTAGTGTTTGATTACTGCGATGATTACATCTTCAGAAATACGAATTACACCAGTATCATTAGTTTCTTCCATCAAGATGTCTGAAACGTCCATAGTATCTTTGTCAGCCATTTTCTTTCCCTTTAAGTTATTAAAATTCAGTCATTGACTCTTCTTCCATCAACTTACCGATATAACCGGTGTCGAAGTTTCCTTCAACCACATCTTTCTTGTGAAGTAGATAAGAAGCAAATGGGATAGTTGTATCAATTCCGTCAATCACAAACTCGTTTAGAGCGCGGATTGAACGTTTGATTGCCTCTTCACGATCTTTACCGTGACAGATCAATTTACCAACCATACTGTCGTAAGTCGGTGGAATTGTATATCCGCTATAACAGTGAGAGTCCACACGCACACCCGGACCACCTGCTGGAATATATAGATTTATTTTGCCAGGACAAGGGGCAAAGTTACGATTTGGTGCTTCTGCATTGATACGGCACTCAATCGCGTGACCTGTCATTTTGATATCTTTCTGTTTGAAAGAAAGCTTTTCACCTGACGCCACTTTAATCTGCTCTTTGATGATATCCACACCAGTAACCATTTCAGTTACAGGATGCTCAACCTGAACACGTGTGTTCATTTCCATGAAGTAGAAATCGCCGGATGCGTCATATAGGAACTCGATTGTACCCACATTGTTGTAGTTAGACGCTTTAGCAGCTTTAACCGCAGCCTCACCCATCGCTGCACGCTGTTCTTCTGTCAATGCAGGAGATGGCGCCTCTTCGATAAGCTTCTGGTTACGACGCTGTAGAGAACAGTCGCGTTCGCCGAGGTGAACCACATTACCGTGGTTATCAGCGATAATCTGAACCTCGATGTGACGAGGGTTCACGATAAATTTCTCAAGATACACATCACCATTACCGAAACAAGTAATTGCCTCAGTACGCGCTGCGTGGAAGCCCTGGATCAAGCTCGCGTCGTTGTGAGCGATACGCATTCCGCGTCCACCACCACCGGCTACAGCTTTGATGATTACAGGATATTTAAATTTGTGAGCAAGTTTCAACAGCTCTTCTTCAGACTCCACAATACCGTCCGAACCAGGCGTTACAGGAACACCCGCTTCCGTCATTGTAGTACGTGCCATCGCTTTATCACCAAGCTTACGAATTGCTTCCGGATTTGGACCGATAAAAGTGATATTACATTTTGCACAAACTTCTGCGAAGTGCGCGTTTTCAGAAAGGAAACCGTAACCCGGGTGGATTGCATCCGCATCGCAGATTTCCGCCGCACTGATAAGCGCTTCGATATTAAGATAACTGTTGCTACTTGGGGCAGGACCGATACAGATTGCATCATCGGCCAACTTCACAGCCATTGTATGCTCATCTGCAAGCGAGTATGCCACCACGCTTTGAACGCCAAGTTCACGACAGGCACGCACAATACGAAGTGCGATTTCACCGCGGTTGGCAATAAGAACTTTATTAAACATAAGAGTCGTTTCCTTTAGCCGATTACAAACAGAGGCTGTCCGTATTCAACCGGAGTACCGCTCTCAACAAGAATTTCTTTAATAGTACCTGCTTTTTCAGCTTTGATCTCGTTCATCACTTTCATTGCTTCCACAATACAAACCACAGAATCAGCAGTAACAGTATCGCCCACTTTTACAAATGCAGGTTGATCCGGAGCCGGAGTTGCATAGAAAGTACCAACGATTGGCGCATCGATAGTTTCGC
>DDLT01000177.1 GCA_002340265.1 Lentisphaeria bacterium UBA2565
GGCCGCCCTTGTGGCTGCCCGCGATATGTCAATTGGGTACCCACAGATAAGCGAAGACATCGAGGGGCACCGCTACAACAAAATTAACTATTTCGTGCTGACTCGGAAATAAACGACATCACCGTCTTTAACAACGTAGTCTTTTCCTTCTACACGCATAAGACCTTTCTCTTTTGCCGCTTTTTCAGAACCAAGCTCATCAATATCGGTAAAAGAGGTCACTTCGGCACGAATGAAACCTTTCTCAAAGTCGGTGTGAATTACAGCCGCCGCCTGAGGTGCTTTATCACCTTCGGTAATTGTCCACGCACGTGCTTCCTGCGGTCCCATTGTGAAATAGGTAATCAAACCAAGAAGACGGTAACTTTCACGAATCAGGCGCTCAAGTCCAGACTCTTCAAGTCCCATATCGTTCAAAAACTCTTTTGCTTCTTCTGGGTCAAACTGAGCAATTTCTTCCTCAATTTTAGCACAGAATGGTACCACTTTATTACCTTCAGCTTCGGCAAATTCACGTACAGCCTGAACGTGTTCATTTTCCATTTCTGGAAGATCATCTTCGCCAACATTTGCCGCGTAAATCACTTTCTTAGAAGTTAGAAAACGGTACGCTTTCAGCTTTTTCCAATCTTCATCAGTCAAATCAAGCGTACGAACTGGCTGTTCACTTTCAAGGTGAGCAAGCACTTTTTCCAAAACTGGGTACGTCGCAGCAGCCTCTTTATCATTACCTTTTGCTTTCTTTTTGATACGCTGAACCGCTTTTTCAGTCATCTCAAGATCGGCAAGTACAAGCTCCATGTTGATGGTTTTGATGTCATCAACCGGATCAATTCCACCGTGAACATGCGTCACGTTGTCGTTTTCAAAACAACGTACTACGTGTACGATTGCAGATGTATGATGAATGTTGTCAAGGAACTGATTTCCACGTCCCTCACCTTTTGACGCACCTTTTACAAGTCCGGCAATATCAACAAATTCCACAACTGCAGGAATCTTTTTCTTAGATTCCGCAATACCGGCGATGCGGTCAAGACGGCGGTCGTTCAGTTCAACGACACCGACATTCGGGTCGATTGTACAGAAAGGATAGTTTGCAGAGTCCGCCTCTGCACGTGTCAATGCATTGAAAAGAGAAGACTTTCCGACATTTGGAAGTCCTACAATTCCACAAGAAAGATTAGCCATTTATTTACCTCTAGGTCTTAAGCTATAAACATACGAAACCCGAAAACCAAAGTTTTCGGGTTTTAAATTAAAAACAAATAATGTACTGAAATTATTCAGTAGCGCCCATATCTACAGGAACGCGGATAACGTCACCGGCATTCAGTGCACCATCAAGGTTAACACCCGGATTCGCTTTTTTGATATCTTCAGGCTTTGCCACAAAAAGCTCAGCAATTGTTGCCAGCGTGTCATTCGGTTGAATAGTGTAGTCATCCATGAAGATATCTGATGAAATCGGATCAGGAGCAGGAGTTTCAGCAGCTGCCGGGTTCTGTTTCAACGGATCAATTACACTGTTAAGCTCATCTGCCGGATTCATGCTAACATTAGGGGCAACACCTGCTTTAGGAGCAGTTGGATCAATCACAGTCTCTACTGGAGAAGTCACAGGAGTTGCAGGAAGCTGAGTGGCAACTGGAGCAGATACAGTCGTAGCTGGAGCAGTTGGTTGCGTCATACCATCTTTCAGCACAAGCACTTTACCAGGATGAAGGTTGTTATTTTTCAAATCGTTCCATGCTTTAATCTCTGCAATGGACACACCGAATTTACTTGAGATTAACCAAAGGCTATCACCATTCTGAACTGTATACTTTCCATCTGCAGGGATTGGTTGCTTACCTTTCGGACGGTAGTTTGCCACAGATGAAGAACCAACTTCAGGTTTAGAACTTTTCGTCGTAGATGAAGTCGATTTTTTAGGAGTTGATTTCTTTCTCTTTGGAAGCTCACGATAAACGCCGCCTTCCGGAATCAAAATAACTTCTTTAATCTTTAGTTTACGATCTTTAGAAAAGTTGTTAACTTCAGCCAGTTCAGTCCAGGACACACCGTACATTTTAGCCACACGCCAAAGCGAGTCACCCTTCTTTACAGTGTATTTTTCAAGTTCAACTTCAGGAGGCGTATCCACAGTCGGTTCAACAACTGTTTCTACGACTGGCTCTTCAGGAATATCAATTTCAACAGGAATAGCCACTGGAGTCTCAGTAACAATCGTACCTTGCGGCGCAGATTTTACAGCCGGCTCATCCATTGGTAAAGGAACAATACCGCCGCGTGTTCCCATCACTTTATAAGGTTGCTTAGCAAAAAGGGAACTACTGCTTTTTTTATTGGCATTATCCTGTTCTTTTGTACTCACACAACCACTAAGAATACCAGTTGCCAAAATCGGTAGAATCGTTTTTTTACAAATTCCCATCATTAATTCTCCTTAAAATTTCATCTCTAAAAACTTCACCGCGCTCTTTATAATCGCGAAACATGTCCTGGCTTGCACAGCCGGGTGACAGTAAAATAATCTCATCGCCGCTAAGTTCTTCAAACGCAGTATCAACGGCATCTTTTAAATTTGTTGAAATGAGACATTTTGTACTATTTGTCCAAACTTGCTTTAACTTAGTTTTTGTCTCGCCGATTAAAATAGCAGTTTTCACATTATTTTGAAGTAGTTTGACAGTTTGCGAGAAATCCATCTCCTTATCCCGTCCGCCGGCTATCAAAATGATATTTTTCCGATCATTTTCAGCCACCGCTTCAATTGCACAAATCAACGAATCCGGGTTTGTCGACTTCGAATCATTATAAACCATCAACTCTTCCGAATCATAAATCATTTCAAGACGATGTGCTCCCGTATGAAAACTTTTCAACGACTCAGCAATCTGCTCCGGTTTCAATCCTGCTTTCAACGCAAACCATGATGCCGTCATCGCATTATAAAAGTTATGTTCTCCAGTAACGGACAAATCGCATTTTGAAAAAATCGGTTCATTATTATAAAAACAAACGGTTCCGACATGGCTCAACTCACAATCGCCCTCACCTATCACTTCCGACTCGACAAAATCAAACCCGAGCTTTGTCACAGACTCTCCAACAAGTCGATTCATTTTTTGTGAAACTGTTTGCAGAATTTTTAGCTTAGTCTGTGCGTAATCGGCAAAACCATCATATCGATCAATATGATCACTGGTAATATTCAAAACTGCGGCAGCATTCGGTTTAAAACATTTAATCCGTTCCAGCTGAAACGAACTGATTTCCACCACAACACCATCAAGCTCATGACTCAGCAAAGCCGCTAACGACATTGGGAAACCGATATTTCCGGCGGCAATCACGTTCAAACCACACGACTTCATAACATGAACCGTCATCTCAACAGTCGTAGTTTTTCCATTTGTCCCTGTAATTCCCCAAATCGGACATTCACAGAATCTAGCACCAAACTCCAATTCAGAGCTCACCACTTTTGCGGTTTCCAAAGCCGCTTTAAAAAATCCGGACGGATCAATTCCCGGACTTAAAATCACTTCGTCAGCAAGTTCAACAAGCTCCATCGCCTTTTCTGCTGAACATTCAAGAACTACTTTTACACCATTTTTACGATAATTCTCCGCCCTTTCAACCAGAGTATCTGACGAAAACTGGTCGATTAAAACCACAGAAAAACCTTTTGCAATCGCCAGATCTGCAGCACCACAGCCGCTTACCCCTGCACCAATTATTAAAACTCTCATATCATCCCCTCACACGAATTAAAATTCTACGTAAATTAAATTAAAACAGTCATATTTCCAGAAAAATGAGACTGATTAATTGAATCCACTAGAACCTTTCTTAAAACGTTCTACATTTTGGTGCAAAGAAAATGAAATTATCACTTATTTGGGACAATAGAATGATTCGGAAAACTCTTATGACAGTCGCCATTTTAACAGCACTGACATCTTGCCAAACCACGCCGTCAACCGAAGCTGACAACTTTGACTTACCATTTAACGTTGATGCAACTGAGCTTAACTATCGTCAAAAAGTTCAATATTCCAAACGTGCTGCAAAGTTGGGATGGGATGCGTTTTACACTAAAAACTACGACATCGCCTCACATCGATTTAATCAGTCGTGGATTCTAAACAATCAAAACTATAAGGCTCTGTGGGGAATGGGAGCACTGATGGGGCAGCGTGCACTGGCAAAAGATTATAAGTTCAATATAAAAGAGTCCATCCGCTTTCTTGAAATGGCCTACAAAATTCAACCTAGGAATGCCAAACTCAATGCGGATTTGGCACAGGCTCATACACTTCTCGGCAAATTACTAAAAAGCGAACAAGAAGATATTGTTAAGGTTGTCGAAAATATGGACGACAGCTATCAAGCACATTATGACAAAGCCGAAGAGCTGTTCACCGACTCTTATAAACGTGATGGCTACAACTTAAAAATGCTGGTCGACTTTGCCGACTTCTGTATCGAAATCGGTGACTATAAGCTAGCAAAGCGCCTAGTAATGGAAGCCAAAGAAGAAGGTTACAACTACTCCCCTGTATACCTAAAAAAACTGGACAAACTGCTGAAAACTAGACGAGACTAAACTCAACGTGTTTTCCGCAGGCTCTTGCATACTTCTCCAAAGTATTAATTGAGACATTGTGCCCACTCTCAATTCGAGAAATTACACTCTGGGTTGTTCCCATACGCTTCGCAATCTCCTTCTGAGTCAGCTTAGCTTTTTCTCGAGCTTCTTGGAGGGACTTCGCGATTGAGTACTCAAACTCAAACTCCTCAGAGGCCTCGCTGAATCCATCCATTCTGCGAACGTCTTCAACCTGCGCATCCTGCGCTTTTTTCATTTTAGCAATTACATTCTTATTCATCATAATCACCTCTTTTTATCTGAGATACGATTTTCTTTGCCTGCTTCAAATCATGCAAAGGTGTTTTTTGACTCTTCTTGGTGAAAGCATGAACACCGAACACATAATTATTTTCATAGTAAAAGTAGATAACTCGAACCTGCGTCCCTTTTCTAATACGCATTTCAAAAAGCTCATTGGTAATTTTCTTCCCATAAGGTTCAACAAGTCTGCCGTCCTCTTCAATCTTCCGAACAAGATTTAAATATTCAAATTTCGAATCAACCGACATCTTGTCGACAAAATCACGAACTTTTTTAACAGCAAGATAAATTTTCTTATTCTTTGTCATCATAAGATAAAGTATATCGCATTAATGCGATATCAACAAATAATAAAAAAGTCCGTCCCGCAAATGCAGAACGGACTTTTAAAGTGGCGGAGAAAGAGACCGCCTCCGAAAAAACCATTTAAGCAATAAATCAGCCGTAAAATACAAATTTAAGTTCAAAAGTGTCGAATTTAACCTTTATTGAGTAAAATAAAAAAGTCAGCCAAAATGGTACTTTTTGGTATAAAAGTATCAATAAATGGTACTAAATGGCACCTTTGCTTTAGCCACTTTTTGTCTGTTACACTCTTCAAAATAGCAACTATCCTTATGTTATCAATTCACTTTTTGAGTATATTTTAGAGCCCCATCTATTTTGCTTTTTGAATGAACTCAGATACTGCTCCATGAAGAAAGTTATTAAGTTGCTTATTCGATTTTAGTAGGAGCTCTTTCGTAGCGGTCTGACCATTATTTTGGTTGTGAATGGTTAACTGAACTTTATCCCCACAATCTTCTACTGGGGACAAAACACAGAAATATGAGTTTCCATCTTCTAACAGCTTAAGCCTCTGTTCCAAAATGCTGTTTAGTAATTTAACAAAATCATCATGAAAAATTAGGTTAGAAGTTTCATTATTATGAACTCTGATGTCATAATCTGTAGTCTCTTGCGAAGTTAAGTCAGTGAATTGAAATGTTGTGGTATTTGAACTAATCATCATACTTATACCAATTCCGAGGACAACAATTGCACTAACAGCAATGGCTAGTTTGCTGATACTAAATGTAAAAACAGCTTTTTTACAAATAGCCTGTTTATTGCGAGCTTTTGATGTTTTTATCACATTTACGATCATATCCATATTCACGGGTGGAATATCATCATCAGAAATATCCGTCATTGGTTCGTTTGCTAGTGATGCGTATCGGTTCACAAGTTCACGTCTAGAAAGCGTATCAAGTTCACCAGATGCTTGTAGCTCTTCATATAGCTTAGGAGCCTCTTCTTGCAAAAACTCAATCGTTAGCTCTTTATCTGTTTTCATCTCTAGAATTCCTCTCTGTCAAGAGCTTCTTGTAGCTTGGTATATAAATTTTTGTACTTTCCTTTTAAAACCTTCATAAACTTCTTCTTCGCTCTTTTTACTCTCATTCGAATATTTCCATAAGGAATTGCTAAGTTTTCCGCCAGTTCCTTTTGTGATTTCTTCTTGAAGAAGCTAAAGTACACTAAAACATTATCAGGATATTTTAGCGAACAGATTACCTGCTTTAAACGTACTACGTAAATATGCTCAAGTTCCATACACGATTGGTGAAAAGAATCTACTTCTTCTGGTTGATCACCCCAGTGATTGAGCTCCACATGATCTGGTCGGTTTTTAATCATCGTGCAGTATTGATTCCGTAGAATCACCTGTGCTAAAGCAAGAACATGATCATCTTTCTTTAGGCAAAGATCAATCTCGTTAAGAACAATATTTATCAGGATATTCGCTTCATCCCACGATATATCATATTTTCTTTTATGAATCGTCTTTGCGAGACACTTAGCTAGCAAACAAAAGAATTCCTGAGCTATGTACTCATCGTCCCTGTTTTGTAGATAAGCCAGTTTGAGTTTATTCAGTCGCTGAGACTCAGTTAGTTTTTTATCGTTCGAGGTCATTGTAAAGTAAGTTTTGTTGGTAAAGTGGAATTGCAACAAATAAAGCAAGAACCTAACATTCTCATATTGCATCAGAAAATGCCTTGTCACCAACCCTCCTTCAACATAATTTACTCAAATTATCTGTGATTATACAATTCAATTTACTGTTTGATTAAATAAAAGAGTTCTCAAAATCAGACTTGCGACAGTTAAACGACCTTATATCCTTGCTTCTCTGAACGTAAGAACTGAAAAATAACTTGAGAAGATATTATGATATTAGCAAAACTTATAGAAGACTTTTTGACTCACTGTGAATATGAGCGTGGATTAGACCATAAAACTTTAAAAGCTTACCGAATTGACTTAACTCAATTTACATCATCCCTTGAGAATGAAGGTGATACAAATATTGAGAGTGTTGACAGAGAGGTTGTAAGAAAATATTTACGTGAAACTTGTTCTGCTTTTAAACCTAGAACTATTCGCCGAAAGATTGCCTGCCTAAAATCTTTTTTCGGTCATTTAGAACTGGAGGATACAATTACGGTTAGTCCATTTAGAAAAATGCGCATCACTATCAAAGCTCCACGTGAGATACCAAAGACGATTTCATTAACAAATATCAAAAAACTATTTAGATACGTGTATGCAGAGCTAGGGAAGCCGTTACAAAGTGAATTTCAAAGAAACACACTGTTGAGAGATATTGCAGTTTTAGAACTACTATTTGCAACCGGTATGCGTGTTTCTGAGATTGCAACTCTAACCGAGGAGCAAGTAAAGCTTTCTCAAAAACAGATTCATGTCAAAGGTAAAGGAAACAAGGAAAGAATTATTCCAATTTGTGCTGATGAAGTAAAGAAATCACTACAGGAGTATTTACAGATAAGAATAGCAAGCGAAAGCAATAGTTCATACTTCATAAACAGGCTAGGGAAATCTCTATCTGCTCAGTCGATTCGTTTCATGGTAAGGAAGTATGCCGCCTCAGCTGGAGTGAAGCTGCATATTACACCACACATGTTTCGCCACACGATGGCAACACAGCTTTTAGACCAGGGGATGGATATAAGATACATTCAAGATTTACTGGGTCACAGTTCCATTACAACGACACAAATTTATGCCCATGTTTCCGACTCATCACGACGCAAAGAATTACGTCGTCGTCACCCACGTCGCAATATGCAATTTGTTAATAATGAATAGCCTGTGAATCTTATTTTTATTATCCTCAATAAAGGATAATTGAATAT
>DDLT01000055.1 GCA_002340265.1 Lentisphaeria bacterium UBA2565
TGATTACGGATCGTGAAACCGGGTTGTTTTTCGAAAATAACTCACTGGATGAACTGATTGAAAAGTATGACCTCTATCGTAAAAGCGAGTCACTTCGCCAGCGTGTCGTGGCGAATGCAACCCGCGAAGTTAATACTAAATACTCTTGGGATATCATCACAGACCAGTTGATCGACTTTTATCAGAAAGTTATAGAAAATTATCGCAGTAAGCGACTCTTTCTAAAAAAGAAGGCTAAAAAATGACAATAAAACCGGGACTTTATTTTATTACCGATTCCACTCTTACGCGAAAAGACATCTTTTCTGATACGTTGAAAGCGTTGAAAGCTGGTGTTAAAACCGTGCAATATCGTGAAAAAGATGTATCGACTTTGACGCTTTACGAAAATGCGGTTCGCCTGAAAGAACTTTGTCATGAATACGACGCGAAGTTTATCATGAATGATCGTATTGATGTGGCACTTGCTGTAAAAGCGGATGGTGTTCATTTGGGGCAGGATGATATGCCGCTTGTTGAAGCTCAGAAATTGTGTGGAGACAAAATGATTATCGGCATTAGTACACACTCTTTTGACCAAGCTGTTGAAGCTCAGAAAAGCGGTGCGGATTATATCGGTTTCGGACCTGTCTTCGGAACTCAGACCAAAAAGAATGCGGGAAATGCACGTGGTGTAGAAGAGTTTGCCGAAGTTCTCGAAAATGTTGAGATTCCAGTAGTGGCAATTGGCGGAGTGAAAACGACTAATTTGCCGGACTTGATTGAAGTCGGCGCGAAACATGCGGCTGTAATCAGTGAAGTTGTTACAGCCGAATCTGTTTCTACTAAAGTAAAAGAAATTAACGCACTATTCAATCTATAGGCAGATATGAAGGTTTTCCGTAAACCTTTTTATATGCACGGCAAAAAGGGCAAGTTTTACTTTCTATGTTTTTGACAAAGAAGTAGCTTAGCCCTTTTTGTTTGTTTCTGGCTCTACCGCACAGTTTGCAGCGTTTGCAGACATTGGCTTTAAAACGGTCGAATGATGTGATTTTCTTACTCATGAACTCCTCTATTTTCTTGTAAAGACTTTTACGGGGGAGGAAGAACTTAGTGCTTTAACCGATTATTTCCACAGATCACATGATATAGATACAAAAAAGTCCCAAATGGAAAAGGAGGAAACCATTGGGACTTTGATTATCACAGCTGAAAAAGGAGGAGGAAAACAGCTGTGACCGAAATGATAACTACTAAGTAGTTGAAAATATAAAGGAATTTCTATTGTGAAAATGATTCATCTAACATTCCCCAACATTAAGAATCACTTTCAGAAAACCCGAAGCTATATTTTTCATTTCCTGTCCTAAAATAAGTTTCCGAAATTAAATATCAACCACCAAAAAAATAAATTCCCAAAATTTAGACGATTATTACATTTTTAAGTCATTTTGATGCCGTGTGGAATAATTATTTATACTTTTTTGATTGTTAGCTGTCATAAATGACTATTCTTTTTGTTTTAATAGTAGAAGAGTTGCTATTTGTATTTTTATTACAATTTTAAATTATCTGTTCAATATAATAAAGGAGTGTGAAATGAACATTGTCTCAAAAACTTTTATCTACGGTTCTGTACTGGCGACAACTGCTTGTGCAGCCGCTGACAAACCAAACGTGATTATTATTTACGGTGATGATGTAGGTTACGGCGATGTGGGTTATAACGGATCAAAAATGATTCCGACACCTAATATCGATAAATTGGCAAAGGAAGGACTTATTTTTACTGACGGTCACTGTCCTGCGTCAACTTGTACTCCTTCACGTTATTCAATGCTGACCGGACGCTATGCGTTTAGAAAGCGTGTTGGAATTCTTCCAGGTGATGCAAAAATGTGTATTCCTACAAATGTGATGACCCTGCCTAAACTTTTCGGTAAAGCTGGATATACCACAGGTGTTGTAGGTAAATGGCATCTTGGACTTGGTGACGGTGTAACTAAAATCAATTGGAACAAAGCTGTTAAACCTGGACCTCTTGAAATCGGTTTTGATTACTCGTTCCTACTTCCTGCCACAAATGACCGTGTGCCGTGTGTTTATATGAGGAATCATCATATTATCAATCTTGATCCAAAAGATCCGATTACAGTTCAGTACGGAAAACCACTTCCAACTCAGTTCCATGATGGGGTTCCTGCAACGGACTATCCGGATGGTCGAAAAGATCGTTCTTCTATGACTTATTATCAGAGTTCGCATGGTCACAACAACTCTGTGATTAATGGAATTGGTCGTATTGGTTATATGACTGGTGGTAAGTCAGCACTTTGGGATGACGAAACTATGACCGATGTGATGGTTGATGAGTGTAAGAAGTTTATTGCAAAGAATAAGAAGAAACCATTCTTCCTGTACTATGCGTCTCAGGATATTCACGTACCGCGTGCACCGCATCCGCGTTTTAAAGGTAAAAGTAAACTTGGCTTTCGTGGCGATGCAATGGTCCAGTTTGACTGGGCTGTCGGTGAAATCATGAAAGAGCTGAAAAAACAGGGTATTTCTGATAATACAATGGTTATTTTCTCAAGTGATAATGGTCCTGTTTATGATGATGGTTATAAAGATGGAACAACTGTGCGTACTTCTACTAAAGAGAAAGACCGTGGTCACGATGGTTCCGGCCCGTACCGTGGTGGTAAATACCAGGCGTACGAAGGTGGTACACGCGTACCGTTTATCGTAAACTGGCCAAAAGGTATCAAACCTGGTAAAACGGATGCACTTGTGAGTCACATCGACTTCATGGCTTCATTTGCTGATCTTCTGAATGTGACGATTCCAAAAGGAGAGGCAGCAGATAGTCAGAATGTGATGAAAGCACTCCTTGGTAAAGATAAAGTTGGTAACGAGTTTATGCTTGAGGAGTCTCGTGCACTTGCTATTCGTAAAGGTGACTGGAAGTATATTTCAGGTAAAAAACCTCAACTTTTCAACTTGAGCAATGACATTGGCGAGCAAAAAAATCTTCTTGTTAAAAACAACAAGACGCCGAAAGCTACAGCTGTTGCAAAAGAGCTTGAAGCGAAAATTAAAGAGATTCGTCAAAGAAAGTAGTCTCTTGATTCATTTATCAAAAGGCATGGCTTCGGTCATGCCTTTTTTAGTTTCTATATAAACACTTTATGATTAAATGGTTTATCCTTGGTAAAATACAAAAATATTTGGTAAAGCAGTAAGAATCTTTGATGCGTCACGTTAGTTACACCAGTGACAGAGGGGTCACAATAAATATTGTTCAAACTATTTTGAATCGATAACAAAACTAAATCTAGGAGTAAGTGTATGAAAGCACGTATGAAGAGTGGGTTGGCTTTGGTTCTGGCATTTTTCGCAATTGCGGTAAGTGCGGAAGGACTAAACATTATCCCGAAACCGATGAAAGCAGTGAAAGGAAACGGAACTTTCAGTTTTCAGAAATCCACAGAAGTTCTTTATGAAAAAGGTAACGATGATGCAGAAGCTCTTGCAGAACTTGTTGCTGAAGAACTTTCAAAGTCTTTCGGTTTCGCACTTGAGACTGACAGCTTCGGTAAAGGTTTTTTCTTCAATGATAAACTTTCAGACTCTTACGTTCTTTTTACATCAAAAGGTGCAGATAAAAAGCTTAATGCAGAAGGTTATACTCTGGATATCACAAAAGAGGGAATCACTGTAAAAGCTTCTACTTATGCCGGACTTTTCTATGGTTATATGACTATTCGTCAGCTCCTGCCATACCAGGTTGATGCGGTAAAAGTTGCCAAAAATACAAAATGGACTGTTCCGGTTTGTTCTGTGGTTGACCAGCCTCGTATGGCATGGCGCGGAATGCATCTTGACGAATCCCGTCACTTCTTTGGTGTAGAATCTGTAAAACAGTACATCGATTTTATCGCAATGCACAAAATGAACAAATTCCACTGGCATCTGATTGATGATGGTGGATGGCGTCTTGAAATTAAAAAATATCCTCGTCTTACAGAGGTTGGCGCATGGCGTAATACAGAAAGTGCAGGCTGGGGTTCTAGTAAAATTACATGGCCTCGCGCAAAAGACCCTAAAGCAGAAAATGTTTACGGTGGTTTTTATACTCAGGAAGAGGTTAAAGA
>DDLT01000164.1 GCA_002340265.1 Lentisphaeria bacterium UBA2565
TAGAAGCTGATGAAACATTCTTCAGGCAGTCAATGAAAGGTTCTAAGAAGTTAAAAAGACCACCACGCAAACGTGGAGAGGCCGCTCCACAAAGAGGGCTCTCAAAAGCCTATGTTTCAGTAGGCGCTTCAAGAGCGACTTTCTTCCAATCACGAACCTGCCTGACATGGACGTCGAACTCAGATGCCGTCTGTGCCAAAGTCTTATTGCTTCGGATAGCCTTCACGGCAACGCGTTTCTCAAATTCTTTAGAATAGTTGTTTCGTTTTTTCATGATTTAAATTAATCCTTTCGTCTACGAGAACAACGGGAAACACTCCACACTTAATTTATTGTCCGAATTTTCCCCGCACTATACTCTCCCCTAGCTCCCCCCCCTTTGCTCAGTTTTTCATAAAGTCTGAGCATTATGACTGTCGCATTACAACAACCTTTTTTTTGCTTGAATTTACTTTTGTGGACTCCGAAGTCCGCCAGTTTTTATCATTTTAAGGGAAGATTTCTCGCGTTTTATTTGTTGTTTTTTTGGGGGTGCCTTAAAAATTTCGCAATTGCAAAAAATGTGATTTACATGACTCTATTTTTCGCTACTTTAGCGCTCTTCATAAAAATGAAAGTTAGTCAGCTTGTTTAGGACAAAATATTTTTATTTAGGGAAAAGTTCCTTAGTATGGTAAAGAACTTTTATATAGGGAGGGGGCTTTAGTAGGGTAAAGACCTCCATGGATAGAATTCTTTTGTCGGTTAAAGTGTTCTATATTGGGAAAAATATTTTATGGGCTGCAATGTAAAAAATGTCTGGTTTTACAGATGCAAAATTATTAGATGGAGGTTGATCAGCAGATGATTAATAAGTTATTTAGGAAAAGAAGTAACCAGTTAGGAAAATTAACAACAGGTCTATTTCTATGTTCAACAATAGGCTATGCGCAAGAGGTGGGGGCAGAGGAAGTAATTGAAGATGCAGATGAAGTTGTCGAGCTGGGGCAAAGTATAATCAGTCCAGATTACATTGAAGTTGAAAAACTGAAGTCAACTAAAAATGTAATTGTTGTTGATAAAAAGGAAATTGAAGAAAAAGGTTATCCGTCACTTTCTGAAGTTCTGGATGATATTCCTGGAGTTACTGTCGGGGTCAGTGGCTGGGGAGAAATTGACATTCGTGGTCAGGGAGAGGGCGAAGCGGCCAAGAATGTCCAGGTTCTTGTGGATGGAGCTCCGATCACTTTGCTACTGGATCATCCATATAAGGCGAATTACGACATTGTTCCAGTCGAGCAGATTGAGAAAATTGAAGTAATTCCGGGTGGAGGTTCAGTGCTTTATGGTGGAGGGACTGCTGGCGGGGTTGTGAATATCACTACTAACCTGAAAGCTATGATGGCTCCGGTAAATAAAGTGGGTTACGAATATACAAAGGACAATGAGAAGAAATATTATGCTAACCTGGGGCACAAAGTTACTGATAATCTGACACTTCAGATGAACTATTCTCACAGTGATAAAGACTGGTACTTTGTTGACACGTATAACAATACTGAATATTTTTCTGGTGGTTTGAATTATAAAATAACTGATGATCAGGCGTTGTCATTGAAGTACAGTCGGTTTAATGAAGATGGAAAATTTCTGCAGACGGTTTCTTTGAATGACAGCTATTATGCCAAGGGTCTTAAAACCCTCGGTAAAAATTACCGTCCGAAACCTGGGACGGTAACGGTCGGTATAGACGAGAATGGGCAGAAGATAAAGAAGGATATTGACGGTTACCTTATTGCAGACCGTAAAGAAGAGCAGTTTAAGGGAACATATACCGCTAATTTAACAGATGATACTCAGTTGCTTGTCGATCTGTTTCACAGCTACGGTTATTTCAAGAACAATAAATATGTCGGTGACGATGATCAACGTATAAACCAAAGCACAACTGGTGCGAAGGTGAAATTCAATGTGGATTATGGTGAGCGTAACAGTATTCTTTTTGGAGTTGACTGTTATAAGCAGAAGGCAGATATCTGTTATGATGATATCCGATCTAAAAGCACGAAGTATGGTGATGTCCCCGATGTAGCTGCGGGTGAGTATGCAACTTCTTATGGTACAATAAAGAATGCCAATGGAGACACGGTGTATCTAGCCGATCCTCTAGTCTTTGATTATGATAAACTAACAAGGGCTGCATATTTTCTTAATATATTCAAATGGAGTGATTTTGAATTGACTCTTGGCGCCCGCTATGACCAGACTGATTGGGAAATTTACAAGGATCAGGCCGGTGGCTGGGGTGTGGTGGAAGACACAAGTAAAAGAAGAAATATGAATTATGAAGCGTCTCTCGGCTGGAATTACCGTGATACGGGTAAGGTTTATGCCAGATATGAGCGAGGTTTTACCAGCCCCAATGGGATGGAAATTACAGACCGTATACGCGTTGGCGCAAACAAAGATAAAAAGACTGTCCTAACTAGTGCCGAGGATCAAATCTTCGATATGTACGAAATTGGTTTCAGGGATTATATTTGGGGATCGGCAATTAATTTAACGACATTTTACAGTCATACTGATAATCAGCTGGACCGTTTTTACGATTTCTCTAATGGCTTCGAGACGAAAACAATGAACCTTCTTGAGACTTACAGGTATGGAGTGGAGTTTACCGCTCGTCAGGAATTGGGTAGATTCACTTTTGAAGAAGGCTACACGTATCTTATGGGTAAATCTAAATACAATGATTTGGGTAAAGAAAAAGAAGGCGATGTGCAGTTTGCCGACTCAGGCTTAAAAAAAGTGCCAAAACACAGTATTACTCTGAAAGCTGACTATGATTTTACAGAGAATCTTTCTGCTGGAATTATGTGGAAATACGTGGGCTCCTACAATAACTATCTTGAACAGAAAGATAAAAGTTCAGATAAAATTGTGGAATCACATGAAGTGACCGATTTTTCAATCAGGTACAATCACTCGAGTGGCTTTAATATCTATGCGGGTATCAACAATTTGTTTGATGAAGAGTATTACGGCTATGTAAGCGGTGGAGGATCTTATACTTATGTCGTGCCTCAAAACGGTAGAACTTACTTTGTGGGCGCAAGTTTCACATTCTAGAATATAAACTGTAATTTATTAAGATTATAAGTAAAGCCGGCGGTCTGTAATAGACTGCCGGTTTCCGTGTTTGAATCTGTTTAATCAAAAGGAAACAAAGATGTTGTACTATCTAAAAACCGGAGGCCCTCTAATGTGGGTTCTCTTTGTCGTTTCAATTATTTCACTCGCTATTATCCTTGAAAGAGTGGTTTACTTTCTATTGAAGGAAAAAAAAGTCAGCCGTGAGTTTAAACGAAACATATTAGAGGCTGTTTCAGAGAAGAATATGGGAAAGGCGACTAAGCTGTGTGATAAAGAGCGCAATACTGTAAGTAATATTATTAAGGAATTTCTGCTGCGTCATAAGGAGGAAGGAGATATTCATCACTTTGATCAGCTTGTAAAGGAAATTGCTATCGAACAAATTGAGTCACTCGAAAGTCGCCTTTACATCTTAGGTATAATCGGCTATGTGTCGCCAATGTTGGGGCTCCTCGGTACAGTTACAGGTATGATTCAGTCTTTTAAAAGCCTTGCGGCTGAAGGTGTGGGAGATCCGGCTGTGGTTGCCAACGGGATTTCACAGGCTTTGTTTACTACCGCGGCCGGGCTTTCGATTGCGATTCCAGCGATAGTAGTCTATAACTTTTTTAATAAAAAGATTGAAAAAGTAGAGGCCGACACTGAAAAAATACTGACAAGTATCATTAACTCCGTCAGGGTCAACTAGGTGAAACCATGGGGAAATTTAGAAAAAAAAGAGAACTTATTTCACTTGATCTAACTCCGTTAATTGATGTGGTATTTTTGTTATTGATCTTTTTCATGGTTTCAACAACATTTACCAAATATGGAGAAATTGATATTGAGGTGCCTTCTTCAAATGTCGAAACAGAGCATAAAGAGTTGCCGGTTGAGCTGATTATTGATAAGAATGGAGACTATTTTCTATCTAAAGAAGGAAAAACTTCCGCCATAGATATAAAAAACATAGCTAATATCCTGAATGGTATCGAAACTATATCAGTTACGGGAGATAAAAACCTCAAATACCAGCTTATCCTTTCAACTATTACTACACTGAAAAAGGAGGGTGTGAAAAACATCGGTATCAACTTTTACGAAGACATACAATAAGAGAGGCTAAAGATGAGATATTATTTTATCGCAGCGATGCTGCATGCGTTACTCTTTTTTAATTTCAGTAAAGCTGTGACAACTATGGGCAATCCTGAGCACCTTAACAGAAGTACGATTCCTATATCATATAATGTTAAAAATCTTCCACCGCGTATTGATAACACAAAGAAGGTGAAAGGAAGTCAGGCAAAAAAAGCCGCTCCACCTGCTGAAAAAACAATTAAGGAAGACGTTAAGAAAAAGAAAGTAAAGACGAAACCGAAAGCTAAAACAGAAAAAAAGGTTGAGAAAATTGAACCTCCTCGACCTATGGCGGAAAAGAGGCTGTTTAAAAGCACTATAAAGGAAATTGAATCTCGGGTAGAACAGCAACAGAAAAAAGTAAAAAGTGTAAATAACTCGATGAAACTACCTGAGAAGGAAGTTGAGCCGATTTCGAAGTTAGAAGAGGTTAAAGAGGAAAAAGAGAAGAATAAAAAAGTTGTAGAAAAGGAAACTTTTGATGAAAAGCAGGAAAAGCCTGAGGAGAAGTTGAAAAAAGCTGAAAAAACTAATATAAAACAGGCTCCTAAAGTCAAAAAATTTGCGAAAGATGGTGATGCTGATGCGTTCGCAAAAAATGGTAACTTTACTGCAAATGCAGATGGAAGTTATACCGCACACTCTGCAAAAGGACTGGATTTTAAAATAAGTTATCAGGTTGATCCCGATTATCCTCGTCTGGCTGAAGTAATCCGTTACAGCAAAACTGTAGTGGTAGAGGCACGGTTCTTGGTTGATTTAGAAGGACATATCTCAAAAATTAAGATTACCAAGTCTCACGAAAAATTCGGTTTTGATAAGGAAGTCCGAAAGGCATTGAGAAAATGGAAGTTTAAGCCGATAACCCACAACGGAAAAAAACTGAAAGTATATTTTAACAAAAAATTTGTCTTCAAGTCAAAATCATAATAAAGCCGCCGGTGTTTGAAAGCACATCGGCGGCTTTGTTATTCAGGGTTTTCTGAATAAATATTAATTAACTAATTTTCAGTTGGTTATAGCTATTTTTATAGATTAAGATGAATCGCTTTTACTGTTTTAAGTACGGAGAATGTCATATTTACGGGATATAAGAGTTGCTGTTTGAGAAAATTCTCTTGATGATATTTTTGTCAATACTCTGGGCTTTTACTTTTTCGTTTGATAATCTCGCTTTTTTCTCTAATTTCTTTTGCGCTTTGATTTCGGGTTGGCGAAATAATTACGTCTTTTCTAAAAAAGAATATAGGTATGGATAAGATTGAGCAAAAAATACGTGAGCTTTTAAGAGACCTTTTACAGCATGATGGTTACGGGCATCTTGAAGTCGACATGAAAATTATGAAGCGTAATCAGAAAGAGGTGATTATCAAGTGCGGTAAAGAGTTCAGGTATGTTGTGGACTTTGAATTAGATTAGATACTTTGTTATTGTGTAGGAGGTGTTTAACGGTATGGTGTGACCGGATTGCCTGTTGAGGGTACAGGGATGAACAGATATTGTATATTGTATATTGTATTGTTATCAGGTTCTTTGGGTGAACATAATAGTGCGTGTGAATGTAGGAATGAATTTTTGTTGTATAACAACTTCTGCACGCTGAATAAATATAAAAAGCAAGTTGACAACTTGCATAGTAAAAGGCAAATGAAAGATGGATTCATTAAAAAAAAGAATGTTAAGAAGGCAGTTTACACTTGTTGAATTGCTTGTTGTGGTGGCGATTATTGCAGTAATCGGTTCAGGAATTGCGATGACTTATCAAAACCTTGATGATCATGCTAAAACTGCAATGGAAATGTCAGATATTTCTGCTCTAAAAAAGAGTATGAAGCACTGGAGTGCAGTTAATGACTACAAACTACCTGATGGACTTGATTCTCTGGTTGACGAAGATGGAGAGCTTTACACACAGGTTCAATATACTTCTTTAGCAGGTCCGGCATCTTTTGATGCTGCTGATGACAATGGTCTTGGTGGGCCGCTTGGTTATGGAACTGCAACTGTTGCAGAGGCTCCGGATGTTGTCCTAGGAAATCTCGCGGCAGCAGGAATGGATACTGTTTACACTCATCTGCGCGGTTCAAAGATTGCGAATGATTCAACTTTTGAAACTGGTATGATGGGCGGTGATGTTGATACATCAAAAACTATGACTACTATGGTGAAAGGTGATAGTGAAGCTCGTTCAGATGCGCAAACTATTGTAGATGGCGATGCGGATGCTCAGGCTTTCGACTTTGATTCTGACAATAACGGAACCCCTGGTGAAGCGAGTGATGACGATTATACTGTTGGTGGACAATCATTCAATACTCTTGCAGACTATGAAGCAGAACGTGACAGACAACAGGCTATTCTTGATGCGAAAACAACAGACAAGTTGGCATTTATCTGGCCGGGCGGCGGATGTCGCGGAATGATGGGAGCATCTGCCCCAATGAATCTTTGTAATGAGATTATTACTAATATTGGTCTTCAGACGTCAAATGTTTTAGATCCGACTACGTTTGATCCTTCTGCTGATGCAGGTAAAGATAAGTATTTCCTTGTTGCAATGGGACTTGGTCGTTTTGCATCCATCTACAATGGTCGCGCGGTTCGTGCAGATTCTCCGGCATCTTCAAAACGTCAAAAGCAGTCCCCAAGTACTTATGCTCGCTATGTAGCACTTGTACGAGTCCCAAGTTTGTCGTATGACACTATGACCGGTTCAAGTGAAGCTCCTGTTATTGTTGATGTTTTGAGTCCGGAAGGATACTCAGTTGCGGCTCTGCGTGATAAGTTCCAGGATGATAAGGATAAGATTCAAGACTAATTTTTTTCGTGGTCATGATGAGGCTCTGTTCTCCTTAAGAGCCTCGGCTTTTTAAAGCAAGTTTTATTTTTTTTCGTGGTGCATGCTGGGGCCTTTGCTATTTCTCCTTAAAGGTCTCGGCATTTTTTGTGCTGCTATTGGTATCATTGAATGTTTTTATGGTTCTCTGATATTCGTGGCGACACTCTTATTACTCATATTTTACCTTATCTGGATAGTCAATTATAAATCAATTAAACTTAATCTAATACCTCAAAGTTATGCTACGAAAGTTCTCTGTTTTCTGTACGGTTATTGAAATTGTAATTATCTGCTTAATAGCTTTGAGTCATTAGGTTAAATTCGTTTATGAAGAAGTTGTCTTATTTTACACTTATTGAATTACTTGTCGTTGTTTCGTTGGTGGCTCTAATAGCCACAGGCGTAACCGTCACTTATTCGGGTGTACGAAATAAAGCAACAAAACAGATGACCTTGAAAGATATGAATTCAGTAAGAGAGGCTTTTAAAGTTTTTTATTCTGATAATTATAAACAGATTCAAACTATTAAAGGAAGGTCTGGGACTGGAGATTTCCTTGATTACTTTCAAGATTACGGGTTGTGGGGACTTTTTCAAAAAAAAGCAAAGGCGTTTGATTTTGAGGCTTTTAATCCTTTATCTGGTAACGGCTGGGGCGGCCCGTATATTGAAGGTTCAGCACGAATTGATAAAGATGTTGATGGTTATGGATACCCTCAGCCTTCAGATTTAGGTAAGAACGCTTATGAAGTGCTGAAAGTGGAGTTTTCTGATTCCGGAACTAATTATAAACGGCTTCTTCTTGTTTCAACTTCAGACGGTACACTTGATCTTACGGCTAATTCGGCAGAAAACCGAATAAACCTGCAAACTGGAGAGGTGGGGTTTGAAGGTAACGGAAACGACTTGACTATTGAATTGCTTAATCTGGACACTCGTGATTAATATGATGTATTGCTATAAAAGAACGTTTACTCTCGTGGAACTTCTTGTGGTTATTATGATACTGGCAACAGTTGGCGCATTGACTACGGGGTCTGTAGATTCGCTTCAGTCAAAGCATCGTGTAAATGAAACTGTAAAGAGTGGAAGGGCAATTATAGAAACCTTGGAGAAGAGTGACGGGTTGAGTTTTGTTTCTGACTTTGGGCGTTTACCTATTAAGAAAAGCGATGGTACATGGAGTTGGAATGAGGATGAATTGAAACTTATTTACTTACAAGATTATAAAAAATCGGATAATTCGGATTTCAAGGCGAATACTTACGATCTTTTTGATTTAAAAGGTGCTGCGCAAAAGTTGACTGGGATTGACAACCAAGTTGTTAACTGTGATGAGTTAAAAGGCCAAAAACTTGGTGGAGGGTGGCGAGGGCCTTACTGTTCTTTCAGACCTGGTGAGATTGTTGAAGGAAGCGATGTGAACGATTCGTGGGGCAATTCTTGGGAGTTATCATCAAAAGTAACAGATTTATCTGATATGAATGAGAATCTCAGCATTGTGAGTCTGGGTCGGGATGGATTGAAAGAGGAAGAGGCTGGAGCAAAGAAAGGATGGCAAGATAGAGATTTAATTTTCAGCTTACGCAAGAATTTTATTTATAATGCCGAGCTAAATGTTTCTGTAGAAGTTGGTGATTCATTGGCATTAACTGATGTCGGTTTTATTTACTTTTCTCCATTTTCCACTTATTCAGCATCTGAAATAAAGGTGGAATTGGTAGCCGTGTTTGATGAATATTCCATGAGCTCCTCAAATTGGAAAAATACAGTAACAAGCCAGCCTAATTTTTCTATTTCGGTTAACGGTAACTCTACTAGTTTTACGTTGCAAGGTCTTTATGTGGGAAGGCGTTCTTTATTGGTTTACGGGAAGAAATCGGAAGGTGGTTATGCTTTTGGAGCATTGCAGAATTTGAATATAAGGCCTGGAACTAATTATGTTTCGGTTAAGCTTAGAGATTAATATGAAACGGTTTTTAAATAAATTTATAAGTACGGCAACAGGGTTAAATAAGGCCGGCGTTATTTATGCTGACGGAACCGGTTGGTATGGGGTTGTATATGTGAACCACGAGTATTTTCACTGGAACAGTTTAGATAAAGGTGACGACATTCCAGTTTCTCTACTTGAGTGGTTTGAAGAGTATGGTGTACGGCATGTTCGTATGCTTCTGAGTTCCGAGGTTCAACTCCTTGATTTTGTATTGCCCGAAAAGATGAGTTATGAAGATGTGAGTCTTTTGCTCAGCAATGAACTTTCTATTATAACGGGAGAAGATTCGAGCGGCATTATCTGCACTGCTGTGAGCTCGTTGAACCTTGGCATGAATGATAGTTACCTTCTGGTGGGAAGTTTTTCAATATCGGTAATCGATGAATATCGCCGAGCTGTAGAAAACAGTGGTTTTGTATTTGGCGGAGTCGGATGTCTGGAATTGTCCTATTTTGCTTATTGCTCAAATAAGTACAATATCAATTATGATAGTTTTATAGTTTTGGGTGAAAGTCAATCATTTGTTTTACCGGGAAATCAGCATTTGAAGAAAGTCGGGCCGATGGCTCTTCCAGGTGGTAGTCGCAATGCTGAGCAAGATTATACAAGTTGGTTGATGAAAGTTGAGAAACGGCTACGTGGTCTAAACGAATGTAGTTCTGTTTTTGCACTTGCATTTGCAGAAAGGTCTGAAGCGTTAAAAAAAGGACTTGGTGAGGTTCTTGCTGAGGATTCTGTTTCTTTTGTGGATTATTCGGATATTAGGGAAAAGCTGGCACATCTTTCAGTTCATACCAAGCCGAACTCATTTACAAGCCCACTTAATATCGTCAATGATAGAATGCCGCGTAAACTTTTTAGTCATGTATTTATAGTTATCCCTATTTTATTGATATTGGCACTGCCGTTTTTCTACTGGGGATTGGCTGAATACGGGTTTTCCCAAAAAATTAACGCAATCGACTACGAAATTGGTAAATATATTCCTCTGGAAAAGGCATTGGAAGATGCGAAGAAAAAGCGTAAAAAGGTGCAAAAGCGGATTACTGTTTTGAGGAAGGAGGAAGAGGCTTTGTTGGACAGAAGAAAGCCGATGTATGCGTTCATTCATATGGCAA
>DDLT01000193.1 GCA_002340265.1 Lentisphaeria bacterium UBA2565
GATAATAAGGCAGTTAAGTGGTTTGACATTTACGTTGCAAGTTTTAATTTTCATAGCGTGTGGCTCCTTTTGAATTATTGTTTGGTAAACCTTATTCAAATTTAGGAGTCACACATTTTCAACTGTTCTCAAACTAATCTTTGAGATAATAGTATGTGCATTTCTGTTTGTTCAGAGCTTTCAGTGGTTAATAATTATTTTGAGAATATTATGAAAAATTTATTTACAGTTCTTTTTCTTTTAAGCCTGTCGCTTAATGCAGTGCCGAAGATCAGCTGCTCAAATCCGGTTTATGAATTCGGGACGTTGAACGAATCGGATGTGTTGAATCATACTTTTGTGATAAAAAATGAAGGTGACGAAAACCTCAATCTCGGTAAAGTGCGCGCCTGCTGTGGAGCAAAGGTGAAGGTGGCTAAAAAAGTGCTTGAGCCGGGTGATGAACTTGAAATTCCTTTTGAGATGAAATTGAAAGGCCGAAAAGGGAAACAGGATAAGAATATCTTTATCGCATCGGATGACCCGAAAACTCCTTATCTTAATTTGAAGATTAAGGGCGATGTAAAACGGTATTATCAGATTTCTGCGCGATATATTCGCCTAAAGGATATTTCAACGGATTCTGAAATCAACGAAAAGGTAACAATTACCCAGGAAGCAGAGTTTCCATTCAATATCACAAAAGTTGAAACAAACAACAAATCTTTTACCGCCTCTTTTTCAAAACTGAATATTCCGCTTTCAAGTTTGGTAAAGTATGAGGTGACGATTTCAGGAAAAGGCCCTTTTGAGGTAGGACGTTTATCCAATCGTGTTAAAATATTTACCGACAATGACGCATTTCCATACATGACGGTTTATTTGTCTGGAGTGATAAAGAATCCATTGTCAATTTTACCAAAGTCTATTGCGGTCACTAAAAGTGAGAAAATCATTAAACGCTTTCTGGCAATTCGTTCAAAAGGGCAGGATTTTGATATTTCTATAAAAGAGCTGCCGGAGGGAGTCTCTTTAACTAAGAAGAGACGAAAGTCGGGTGAGTGGATCTGCAGTTTGGAAATTGATAGTTCCAAACTAGTGGCGAATGCTGAAGTTGTGCTAACGAGTACGTTCCCTGGTGTAGAGGAGATAATCGTTCCGGTTATAAGAAAGGAACCGCCAATGGACGCTAAGGGACACTAATTCGGCTTCGCCATTTAATAGACCATGGGGACACGGGTTTTTTCTCCAAGTGCTTCGCACTTCTCGAAAGGTGAACTGATTTCTTATAAACCACAGAAGAGTCGAAATACACTGAATTTTCTTCAGGTTTGATTTAGTAATTGTAAGGGAATCCTGTAAATTTGCACTTCCGACTTGTCGGAATGAAATTTACAGACTCCGTGCTCCCCGTGCCGCCGTGGTTTACTTTTTATAATTTTTCTGTTTGTTCAGAGTTTTCCGTGGTTAATTTTATTTGAGAATTATTATGCAACGATTTATCATTTTACTTCTATTTTTAGTAACTTCTTTTTCATTTTCAGAAGAGAAGTTGAAGCTTTATCTTTTTGCATCGTCCAGTTGTGAACAGTGCCGTTATCTGAAAGAGTTGGTGCTACCCGATATTCTGGAAATGTACCCACAGGTTGAGCTGGAACATGTGAAGGTGGACGATACGAGGGGCTTTGAGTTGATGCTGAAGATGGAGGAGATCTATCGAACATCCAACGTTGAACATCGAACTTTGAACATTGAAAGGGCTTCAGGCGTTGGGCATGAGACATTGGAAGATAATAAAAGACTTTCGAGTTTAGACTCTCAGACTTTGGACTATAACTTTATCGGTAAAGAAGATGCTTCAGTTAAGGCTTTTGTTGGTAACACTTGTTTGGCTGGAGTGGATCTGATTGAAGAGAAGTTGGAAGACACTATCAAAGCTGAAATAAAAGCTGGGCACAAAACGTTTAACCCTTTTGAGTCAAAATCACAAGAGTTGAAATCCGCTCCTAACCTTGTGGAAAAGAAGTTTGATACATTCCAGTGGGGAACTGTAGCGGGTGCAGGTTTTTTGGATGGAATCAATCCCTGTGCTTTTGTGACATTGGTTTTCTTTATCTCGGTTCTAGCGAATCTGCGTAAATCAAAACGTGATATTGTGATTGTCGGCGTGTTGTTTTCTTTGGCTGTATTTCTAACTTACCTGCTATTGGGACTCGGCGCGTTGACTGTAGTGAAAGAGTTTTCGGTCAACAGCGGAATTGCCAAAGGTATTAATCTATTTATGGCTGGATTCTGTATTGTAATCGGTTTGATAAGTCTGCTGGATGTCATGAAGTTTCGTAAAACTCATAAAGCCGATTTTAAATTGAAACTTCCAAAATCATTCCGAAAAATAATTAATCGCCAAATCAATACAAAGATGCGTAAGAATCACCTCTGGTTCTGGGCGTTGTTTTTAGGTGTATCAGTTTCATTGTTGGAGTCGCTTTGTACAGGCCAGGTTTATCTACCGACAATCGCCATCATGGTAAAACGAGGAAGTTCGGAAGCGTTTGGCTTGTTGGTTCTGTACAATTTAATGTTTATCATGCCGTTATTGGCAATCTTCGCCGTCACACTCGCTGGTGTCTCCAGTAAACAGATTACCCATTTCTTCATGAAAAACCTACTGCTGAGTAAAATCCTCATGACCCTTCTTTTCCTATTTCTGGGAATTTACCTGCTAATAAGCATCAAGCTTTAAATAGACCCTGTACTCCATAGGGTACCAACTCACACCACTATTTAGTGCTTGCCCCTGACACAGTAAAAGTAAAGAAAGCCCGTATTGCCCGGGGTCTAAGAGAAAACAAGCGTAATCTTTCTGATCTCTTTCCCGTCACTACAACCATCAGTTATTAAGGCTATCCACGCAATTCAGAGAACTGAATTTGTAGGTTAAGAAGTTCACGAACCATATTGGCTCATATCTAGCTGAAGTTAACATTAAAGACAGGAGTTTTGTAATGGCAATTATCCTCTTTTACAGTTGCATTGGAAAAATTTACCAACATCTTAGATAAAGGCTATGCGTTCTTCTGAAAATAGACTTAGCTTTATCAAGAAAACAAAATCCATTTTGAGCTTACTATTTAATGCTGTAACAATAAAAAGAACGATATCGGGGTGTGTTTTATGAAAAGAATATTACAATTAGGCTGTGTAATTTTGACTATTGGTATGCTTTCAGCAGAACCAATACTAATCATCAAAAATGCAACAGTTATCAATTTAGCGGAAAAAGAGGGTGGGAAAAACGTCAGCCTTTTAATTGAAAAGGCTATGTTCCAGTTAAA
>DDLT01000194.1 GCA_002340265.1 Lentisphaeria bacterium UBA2565
TAGGTAGAGATATTGAAAGTGCATTAAAACAACGCTTTCGCTGTCACAGATGTAAAATCACATTCAAACGATAGGAGAACAAAAATGTTTAGAGTAGCCATTATATTTATCGGAGGAATAATCACTGGAGCCTCGTTAATTCTAGGCCTAAATGACAAAGACGATTCAGCCTGGGAAGAGTACCGAGGTTAATAGATCAAAGCAAACATAGCGTCCCTTACAGCCAGAAAAGCTGTTTGTGGACGCATTATTTTTTTAAAGTTGCCATAATCGATAAACTTATGTAAACAGGACGAGAAGAATCATGAGAACCTTATCTAAAAAGAATTTGTTAATTACAGAACAGTGTCAATAGACAAGAAAAACCAACACCCTTTTATTATTGATATTTCAAATCTTGCTTTATAACACCTGTTTTGAAAAGAAAATTATAGTTTTTGAAAAGACATTGATTTTGAGACATTAATTTCTATTATTAGCTCACGTATTTTCTTTATAATGAGATCAGGGGAACTATTCACTATTTGGGGCAAATGGAATCTTATAAAAATCTTAAGGGCAATTCAAACGTTATATCCTACGAAATCGGCGACGACTATATAAAAGTTCGTTTCAAAGACCAATCATGCTACCTCTATGATTACAGCTTTCCCGGCTCGATCTTTGTCACAGAGATGAAGCAGTTGGCTGAAACTGGAAGAGGGTTAAGTCGTTATATCAATATCGTTATAAAATCCAACTATGCGATGAAACTCAGTTAACAGACTTGTGGGAGAAAATTGTGGACAATTATTACGTAGATAAACAAAAGTTGGAAACAGGACATCATGAAGTGCACAAAGAGTGGTGCATCGAAATACCGCCTCTGGAGCAGCAACTTTTTCTAGGCAGTTTCAGAACAGACAAATCGGCACTTGAAGAAGCAAAATTCTTCTTTAAGAAAGCCACCATCTGTACAAAATGTTGCGGAAACTAAATTAGTTAACAGAAAAGTCATTGGAGATTAATGTCACAAACCCCAATGATTCAAAAAAAGTGACGAAAACAGAACAGGAGTAAAAATTATGGGCATAAAACCTGGACCTAAAAGAATTGCTAAATCAACAGGGAAGCCTGATAGACGTCAAAGAGATAATAAGAAAACTCCCGGAAACACACCATCACTTAAACCTCATAAGCACAAGAAAGGTGACTAAAAAACAAGTAGCGCCGTCACCACTGTTTGTGTTTTCATCGAATTGTGAAAAAAATAAACTTAGCTAAATAGTTAATAAAATGGAACAAATATGACAAAAAAGAGAACAGATGAAGAAAACAATCGCACGACTGGCTCAGCTGTAGGTGGTGCTATTTTAGGTGCTTCTCTTGGAGGCCCACTAGGTGCAATAGTCGGAGGTGTTGTTGGAGCCATTCTTGGTGAATCGGTGAATGACACTAACAACAAAAATAAGCCTAAAGGAGGAGGAAATGGATAAGTTGATACTGATTCCTTCTGCTATTCTGGGGCTAACTCTCATCGCTATTTACTGTTACCGATGCTGGAAAAATAAAACTGAATTCCAAAATGGTGTAATGATAAATACAGGTTTCCAAGCAAGTGGTATTGTTTGTGGGATATTTCTAGTTCTAAGTGTTTTTTATCCAGAAATAAGAAACAAAATTTCCGGGCTAGATATTTATATTTTTGTGAGTGGGCTTGCAGTTGTTGCAGTTTCTCTACAGGGGTTTCATCGTGATGCAATTATAGCTACAACAATGGAGTCAACTAAGAACAAAACGGGTAATGTCTCTAATACAATTGACAACACCACTCCTCAAGAGCTAAACAGTAAGTAAACGACAACTAAAAGTAGGTTAAAAAATGTAACAAACAATAGAATGCCCAGAATGCGGTGCAGAGGCGAGTGTTTATGGGAGAGTATCTTGCAGGCGCGATAAAGACTTCTGTATGGGGCAACGTTGTGGAGCTAATGAATTGGTAAAAAGCTATACTTGTCCTACAGGAATGACTCCAGAAGCGAAGCAGTATTACGATAGACATCGAGGCTAAAGCTAAGGCATAACAAATCTTTAGTGTGGGTTACTATACAGCCGAACATTTTTATTTATTTTAAGATGACGTAGGTCCAAATGGGTGTAATTGAAACTTCATAGAGCAGTACAGTAGGCAATCGTTTCGCTATAAGTAATGATGATATTTTAGCCGTTAAAACCGTGAAGAAGAAAAAAGGAAGCAGTTTTAGAAGTGAAAATAAAGAATACGAAATTAATTAAAGACATATTTAAGTTATTAAATTAATACAGCTAGGAGAAAAGGTATGGGTGGCTCAGGTTCATTTAGGTATGAAACATATGGAAGGCATAGATCAAGTAGCAACCTCGAAGGAGATGAGGCTCCATTTGATTGTACAGGTTTTAATACCACTGCGACTATTACAAGTCCAAATCCAGAAGTTCTAAACGACATAGCAATAGATGATTTCTTGTTTATCTCAATAGGGGCACAAAATGAGCTACTTGTTAAAAACAATAGTGATGAAGTAGCTGGTTCAATAGTAATTCCCGAGCAACGAGACATAATTTCATGTATTATCTCTGGAACGTCTTATATAGCGAGGGTTGTATCTATTAAAGGTGGGTGCTGTGTAGTGGAAATTTCACCAAGGAGCAATTAAATGTTCTCAGTTATTGGCGGGACCTACGTTGAAGATTGCCTAGAGCCAAACTGGAATCGTTTATTTGGTTCGGGATTAAGAGCAGTTTTATCTTTAAAAGATATTTGTAGTGATGACCTAGAGTATATAAGCATTGCCTCGGAAGATGAAGTTAACCTGGTTGATACCATGCTAAATTCATGCGACGTAAAAACTAAATGGCTACATACAAGAAAAAGTCCAATAAAGTTTGTCTATGACTATTCAATTGCATCCCCTTTCATTTCAACTCTTCAGAATCAAAGGGCAATCAAATCTAAAGAAAAGTCTTATATTGAGCTTGACAATGTTTTAATATTCAGTTTTGTCGAGTATAAAGCACGACCACTCATCAGTGCTAATCATGTAACCTACGATCCACAAGCTGGACAGAAATCGATACCTTGGAGCCAGTGTGGGAATAATGCTAAGTCACTATCTCTTGTTATGAACTTAACAGAAGCCAAAGCTATCGCTGAGAAAATAGGAGTCAGTCCAGACCTCAGTATAGCTACTTTGGCAAATAAAATAAGGATTAAAGAAAAAGCAGAAGTTGTTATTATCAAAAATGGTGTATGGGGAGCTCATCTCTGCACTGATAAGAATTCACATGTAATACCAGTCTATAAAACAGACAAAGTATTCGGCATTGGTTCAGGGGATGTTTTTTCAGCAGTATATTCAGCGTTATGGTCCCAAGGTGTGGCTCCACTAGAAGCTGCGAAGAAAGCGTCATGTGCTACAGCTTTTTATTGTAACTCAGAAGGAGCGTTACCTATACCAAATGACTTCGATTCAATACTTGATAAATATGAGGAGAAACTATTTCCACCAGATGTATCTAAAAAAGTATACTTAGCAGGTCCCTTCTTCTGTTTATCGGAACTATGGCTAGTTAACCAAGCATTCTGCTCATTAAGAGCGCTTGGGTTTGACGTATGGTCTCCGTCAAGAGAAGCAGGGATCCTACCTAAAAATGCTTCACAGTCCCAAATAGAAAATGTAGTAAACAAAGATCTTGAAGGCTTAGAAATATGTGATGTAGTTTTTGCAATATTAGATGGCAATGACCCAGGAACAATTTTTGAGATTGGTTACGCAGTTAAAAAGAATATACCTGTTATATGTTATGCTCCAAACTCCTCTCAAAAAGATATTACTATGATGATAGGTTCAAACTGTGTAATCAAACATGACTTCAGTTCTGCGATGTATAGCTTGGCATGGAGTTTAGGTTAATATGAGTTCACTATTACTCTTATCGGGGGGCATGGACTCCATAGCTTTGATGTACTGGAAACAGCCAACCTATGCATTAACAATTGATTATGGTCAGAAATCCGCCAAAACAGAAATATTAAATTCTAGAGCTTGCTGTGATGTGTTGGGGGTAAAGCACATTATAGCTAAGATAGATTGTTCAGAGTTTGGTGGAGGAGTCATGGTAAATAATAATATGTCCACAAACTCAGAGGCAGAAAAAGCTCCAGAATGGTGGCCTTTCCGTAATCAACTTCTAATAACACTTGCTGCGGCTAAAGCTATACAACTAGAATGCAAAGAAATACAGATTGGCACAGTCAAGAGTGATGCTCTAGCACATAAAGATGGAAGTTTCGAATTTATAAATAGAATTAACGACTTATTAACAAGTCAAGAAGGGAAAATTTCTTTAGTAGCCCCTGCATTGGATATGACAACCCAAGAGTTGATTTATGCATCAGGTGCTACTTCCGATTACATGAGTTGGGCTCATTCTTGCCATATATCTAATAATGCATGTGGACACTGTCGTGGTTGCAATAAACAAACAGAAGTCCTTAAAGCCCTCGGCTGGAAGAATTAGATTTATATGGATGTTATAATTACAGAGAATTCGCTACGGCATACATATTATTTGGCTAAATCAATAATTTGCAATAAAGGCTATAGTCATGAAATATGTCTACAAAGTAAAATAGATTTCAACTCAGTTAGTGAACAAACTTTTTTGAAAGAAGCTGCTTGGGTCATTCTATCTTCGGGCATGAAAGAAAGTATAGTTCGTAAAAAGTTTATTGGCGTAAGCAAATCTTTTTATCACTGGGAGAGTGCTCGCCGCATAAAAGTATGGAATAAAAAATGTTATGATAACGCGATGAGATACTTTGGTCATTCTGGGAAAATCAATGCAATAATAGAAGTTGCTGAAATAATTGCCGAAGAAGGCTTCTCTCGAATCAAATCCGACATTCAGGAAGAAGGAGTCTCTTATTTACTTCGATTTCCGTTTATTGGGCGTACAACTTCATATCATCTAGCTAAAAATATTGGGATAGATGTTGCCAAACCTGATAGACACTTAGTTCGCTTAGCTGAAGCAATGTCATTTTCTAATGCTTTTAAACTGTGTAGTCATATTTCAACAATTACAGGAGATAGTTGCTCTGTTGTAGATTTAGTATTATGGAGGTTTGCGGCAATATCCCCCAACTATCTTGATTTCTTCAAATGTAAAGAATAATCAACCATCTACAAAAACAGTTTAGGTACTTTTGTGGATTATGAAAGTTATTACAATTAACAAGCAATGTTTTTTCTTATTACTGGGTTCTCACTATTGAAAGATAAAAATTGGTAGATTGCATAAGGATGCTGAAGCTAACATTTTAATAAAAAAAGTATGAAGAGAGGGGTTAATTAAGCATGAATTACTCAACAAAATTAAAGTGCGATAGGTTTAGTCTATCCTCTATTAAAGGAAGAACTTTTAATGAAGAAATGGAAAGTGATAGAGGACGTGCTATTAATTCAGCTGCTGTCCGGCGATTACAGCAAAAAACGCAAGTTTTTCCACTTGAGACCAATGCCGCAGTTCGAAGTCGCTTAACTCATTCTTTAGAAGTGCAACAGGTAGGGCGGTACATAATAAAGTTAATTATTAAGCAACTTAAAAAGAATGGAGCTTTAGAGCTATACGGAATCTTGGGGAACGAAGAAGGAGTTATTAGTAGTGTTGAGATGGCATGTCTACTACATGACATAGGTAATCCACCATTCGGACACTTTGGCGAAGAGGCGATATGTAAATGGTCAAGAGAATTTCTACAAACATTATTTGAAGGTCGCTTCAAAGGCTGTAAAGGTCTGGAGAAAATCGTAAATGACCTCTGTAACTTTGAAGGAAATGCTCAGGCATTAAGGGTTCTACATAGTTTACAATCTCTGAATTTAACGTTTACGCAGCTTGCCAGCATGATTAAATATACTAGGCCAGCATACGAAAAGAAACCTAAACAAGGTGATAGATTCCAATATCGTAAAAAAAAACCTGGCTACTATCTTACAGAAGAAAAATTAGTAGAAAAGCTCATAAAGCAACTAGCCATCCCTAAGGGTAACCGTTTTCCCCTTACTTATGTAATGGAGGCTGCTGATGATATTTCATATTGTATTGCCGATGTTGATGATGCAGTTGAAAAAGGTATTCTAACAGTTAGCGAACTAAATAGGCAGATAATTAGTATTTGGTCACGCCATAAGAAGAAGCGGGGTACTAATAACCTTGGAGATTATTTAATTGATATTGCAAAGAAAGCATACAAAAAATATGAGAGTGCGGAATGTAATAAGAGCCACGCCTATATACTAACATTAAGGACAACATTAGTTAATGATTTATCAAAGTATGTAGCAGGGAAGTACATAGAACATCATAATAAAATATTTAAGGGAGAACTTGATCAACCATTACTCTCTGGTGATGACAAATATCATTTAGCTACAGAGACATTAAGAGAAATTGCTGTAAAAAATGTCTTCAATAACAAGGAAGTTGAGAATTTAGAATTAAAGGGCTATGCCGTTGTTTCAGGCTTATTAAAATTATACAGTCCATTACTTGAGTTAAATTATGAAAATTTTTGCGAGCTTGTGAAAGAAAATAGTTTAAAAACCAAACCAATAGAAACACGTTTGTATCATAAGCTCCCAGCCAAGCATATAGACTCATATTTATCTTCGATTAGTAATATAACTAAAGTCAAAGTAACACCAAATGAGAAGCTAATGGAACTATACTTTCGGACACGACTATTACTTGATTATATTAGTGGAATGACTGACCACTTTGCACTTGATGAGTTTAAGTCATTGACTGCTAGAATATAGTTCTTTTGAATTATCAAATAGCATGGAATCAAACAATCATTTAATAATCCACAAGGGTAGATTAGGCGACCATCGCTACCTGCGGCATCAATTGTTATGAGAGCAAGGAAGTCCTATAAACGAGATCTCCTTTTTCTTCTTTTAGTAAAGAGAGATTCCTTATTGATAAAGCACGTTTATAATGACAAAGTATTTAATAGGAAATTAAGAATATTAAAAAGTGAATGAGTAAAGTATGAAGCATAAAGCAACTTCAAAAGAAAGCTACCCACGCTTGTGGAGAATAAAGCGCTTTTGGCGCAAGCTAAAACATAATATAGTATCCTTCGCCCACTGGATCGTTAAAGCAAAACCAGTTGCATTAACCCTCCCATGGGTAACAGGATCTTACTATCTAATTCTTGATATATGGGGGGACAAATGGGAGATAATAAAAAATCACCTACCTTTTCATGAAAAGGTGTTTTGTATCTCTTTATTTTTATCTCTTATAGCTCTTTTTATTCGTGGTTTACTTAAAAAACGTCCTGGACTATTGGAAGCTGATGAGTGCGCAAAAGAAGTATTGGCTGATTTTATTACAACAATCGGAACTATTGTTAAATCAAAGAACGACCGCTTCAAAGAACAATTAGCTTCCATTAAGAAAAAATCCAATAAGTTTAGTAAAATAACTCACCCCAAAAAACAACTTAAAGTTATTGCATCTGCCACGAGTAATTTTTTACAAAAAAGCTATGGTTTAAAAGATGATGAAATCTCAATTAATATTCTTTTTCGTAAAGAAAAAAAATGGAGCTATATTTACACACATCAAGATTGGAATCATACGGAGGCAAACAAGCTAGTTGAAGAATGTTTAGGTATAATACATTGTATTGAAACTGGCGAGCCTCTTTTCTTGCCTGACAAAATAAAGGGTGCAAAAGAAAAAAAGTTTCACCTTTCAAGAAGGGATAAAAGGCGTGGAGACGGTAGTGCTTACTTATACCCTTTAAACCATAAAACCGCTACAGGTCCAGTCGACTACATGATATCCATAGTTACGTACAGTAAACAACTATGTGAGCACTATGAAAAACAAACTGTTGAGATAACACAATCTTTTTTGAGAGAGTTTGTTCGAAGGTTAGAGATAGAACTGTGCTTACATACAATTGAGGGAATCTAGATTATGAAGAATACTTTATGCATTCCAAAAGTATCAATTAAGGGAAGAATAAACAAAAAAACGTCTAGTTTTAATAAAGTTGCTTGTGCTGGAGAATGTCTTAAAATCATTATACCAGCTATCCGTTCGATTGATCATAAAAAGTCTTTGTAGCAAATCACCGGTATGGATTCGTAAACTTGCAGCAGACCTCAATCGACCTTTACTTCACTTATGAAGACTTTTTGCCTCCAAAAGAATCTCTGTTTACCTTTTTTGAGGGATTGGTCTTCGAGGTATTCTTAGGTCAACTTTATTTGAACAACCACTCCAAATGATTCAATGCACAGAAACGGAAGGAATACCCCTACTTTTTAATGACTTTATTACCACAGGCGGAGCCTGCTACAGCCAATTGCCTAGTAGGGTGAAGGGAGCCCAGTAGTATGGGTGGTTGTAGGTTTTGTGGTTTAGGAGGTGTTTCTGGGCTTTTTGAAGGGCGGTGGCTTTGGTGTCACCGTCTTTTAAGTTTTTGTAAAATTGAGTCATGAAAAGCGCGGTGGCTTTGTCATCAACTTGCCAAAGTGATGCTAGGACGCTTTTTGCTCCTGAACGGACGGCGACTCCAGCTAAACCTAGGTTGTTGATGTCATCGCCGACGGCGGTTTTACAGGCACTGAGTGTTAACAGTTCGATTCCATCTTCACGTAAAGAACTCATTCTTATCCAATCCTGAAGTTGGGTCATACTCATTCTCCCCTCGCCTGTCAGCAGATAGTTCAGTTCTGACGTTCCAGTAAAGTCAGCGTGAGTTGCCAAATGAATAATTCGGTAAAAATAGTTCCTCAACTGAAACTCCAAGCTCTCTCGTGTCAGCTTTTGATCGATTAAGGTTTTCCCTGGGAAAAGTTGGTCAATGGTTTCTATTTCTTTATTGACTGCTGAAAGTCCGGTTGTGACACCAGCTATCAACGCTTTTGACTCATCAATTGGCAATTTTTTTGGAGAATTCAAGCTCATACCTGACGATGTACTCAAAGTATACTTTTCCAGCAGGAATTGAGTTCCATCATGTAGCACGCTCCAAGGAATCTGTTGCAGTCGTGAATCGGGAATGAAAACCAAATGAGAGAGCCCTTTGAGCTTTTCATCACAAGGTTTGATCACAGTATTGTAAACCCTCTTTGCCACATTTATGGCGTTGAGAGAATTTGTCTGACAGAGCAATCTGAGTTCAATTACATCTCGTCGTAAATCTTTAAATTTAATGTCTGAAACTGACAGGTGGTATTTTCCGTTCTTATAGACAATAACAGCTAATTTGTCAGTCAATGTGACAGTATGAATCAATGCTGTGCTCGAATCTATAATCTCTTCTAGTGACCGTTTTTTACTTTCTGCTTCAATTACACATTCATCATGAAAATAGTTTTTAAGTTCTGAAATTCGTAACTCATCCATCTGTGATGTAACTTCACGCAGTGTCTGCTGATTATCATCGCCTATGTTCATAATCAACAGTTCGACAAGCTTGTAATAAATTGATGAGATTTGGCGAAGTTCAGCGATATTTGATGCCTTTGATAGTTCAGGTCGAATCTCCTTGGCTATTTCTATTGATTTTCGATATTCTGCAATGGCCTCAGTCACTTTCCCCTGATGAAGAAACGCATCAGCAAGATAACGATGCACTTTATACAGGTTCGGGTTTTCCAACAACGCAGACGAATGAAATAAAGAATTCTGTAAAGTGATCACTGCATCGTCATAATTGTTCGTCAGAATCAACAATTTCCCCATCTCCAGATACGAGTCAGCAAGCCTATCCTTTTCGCCGATTTCTATAGCAACTTTTAGAAAGTCCCGGGAGAGTTGATAATTGGTTAACTGTTTTGCATACTCAGCACACAGAAGAAGTAATTTAGAGTTCAACCGCTTCTTATGAGCTAAACTGTGTAGTTCATTCAAAAGCGCCCTGCTCTCTTCTTCTTTCCCAAGTCGAATCAAACAGTTCAACAGGTTTAGTTTCAACATGGGGTTCTTTGAATCCAGGGAAAGTGCTTTTTTGTAATGAAGTTCTGCATCAGAGAAAAATCCCTGAGCACTTAGAATATTAGCCAGATTATTAAGTGCTGAAATTTGTAACTCTTTTGAGTTGTATAAAGTTGCGGCCTTTAAAGCTTTTTCTGCAATTTTTTCAGCCTCACTAAGATCCTTATTTCCAAAATGACACCAGCTTAACTCAATCATAGTTTTGATATATTCATAATGATCTTCGGCCTGTTTCAGTGTAGCGAGTCGATGCGTCAAAACGTCGGCACTTTTCGATGAATCAGCTTGCACAAACGAAAAGAGATTGAGTATGATTAATGAAATTGTAAAGAGAGTTCTCATGTCGCTTAAAAGGTCAGGTTTATGTTAAAATGTATTCCATCATCCTGCAGACTGTATTCATCGTATTGAGACAGTTCACGTAAAGCATGTCCCCAAAACAGTTCGATACGGCTGTTCTTTTTAGGAATCCAACGCAATCCCAAACCGATACTGGCAATATCTGTATTGTGAACTTCCAATTCTTTATTCCAAACTTTACCAAAATCAAAAAATGGAATCAAATATAAATCGCCATCCTCCGGGCCGTCACTGATTCCCGGAAATTTGAAGTTTGCCATTACCATTTGCAACTCTATACTGGAACTGAAACCCTGATCTCCCGTAAGCTCATTTTCACGATAGCCTCTAACCGTCGAATAACCGCCAATTGCAAACTTTTCGGATGGAGGCACTTCATCATCTGTGAGTCGAATATTGGTTTTAAACAACAGTTGACTATGAAGAAACGGAAGGCGGCGAAGCCATTGAATTTGTCCAAGCCAGGAAAGAAACTCACCATCTGCCGGGTGATCGACTGTGGTTGCATTCATCCAGGACGTACTTATATCAAAAGTAGACCTAGCTGTAAAAGCCTGTTTTGACGAGCGGTTGATCCATTCCTGTCCCAGACTCAGAATAGTTCGTCGGCTAACCCCATCATCCAGTTCGGCAGTGTACTGATACGGATAGTCTAGAAGTGTGGTTTCGTTTCGCTTCAAAATCAGTTTTAGAGAAAGCGCAAATTCATTATTATAAGTTCGATAGAGAGGATGGCGAAAGCCAACATCTACTTGACGGCTTTTACTGTCGATATCCAAGTCTTTGAAAATATCATTGATAATGGTCGATGAACTATCCTGATAGCTCAAAATGAACTTTGTATCATGATAATTTATCGGGATTGAAAACGATCCGCCGTAATCACGAAGGCCGTTTGTGTTTCCGTACCTGAAGCAGATTACATCATTCCAACCTGAAAGATTAGTCAACTGCATATTCACCACGCGTTGAAGGTCTCCAACCGAAGGTGATTTATGATTGTTCAGGCCGAAAGAGACAGAAAAGGGATTTGCTTCCTCCAGCCTTAAACTCATGTCCGCATAGCCAACTTGATCTGTCGGTTCAAGCTCAGCATTCACTCTATTGATGGACGGATCTGCGTGGAGGAAGTAAAGCGGCAGCTGCAAACTCGGAAAGTGTAAAGGTTTGGATGAATGCTTCTTTATTCGACCAGCAATGTAGTTCGGATGGAAACGGCTTTCTCCTTCCAAATTGACATCAGACAACTCACCTTCAATAATTTTAAAAGTGATTACCCCATCGCTGATTTCCTGATCTGGAAGAACTGCCCCTGAGTTGACATACCCTTTTGCGACATAGAAGCGTGTGATGAGACCTTTTGCCTCGTAAATTTTATCAACTGTAATTTCCCTATGGGTATACTTTTTCAAAAGCTCTGACAACTCTTGATCAGAAACAACTTTATTATTTTCAAACTGAAACGTCTTGACTGTAATCCGATAGTCTGCGGGAACTTTAGTGGTTTGAGCGATAGAGTTTATCGTAGAGAAAATTAAGAAAATAGGCACAATTGAGCGCAGTAGTTGAGAGCACATAAGACGATTCATTTTAACTAAAAACCTAATAACTGTTTCAATTCATCAGTTACCTGAGTTTCATTAGACTCGTCACTTTTCGCAGGAATAAAGAGCAGGTTCGTTTGCGGTTCAGTCTTAGCAATCCCCTTGGAGATTACAAAACTGTTGAGATGCCCAAGTCTAGCTCTGGCGCTGTCATTTACCCAATCTTCTGCAGGAAGGAACTCTGTAACCAGCTCTTCGGTTTCCTCGTTGATATAAACCTCCGGAGCGGTCAAAACAATTTCGCCAGAAATACCAAGTTCGGAGGATGCGTCAAAATAACTTTCGGCATTCTTCAAAATAGCATCCGCATTTACAAAAATATTGCCACCATCACCGCCGAACGCGTCCGCCCTAACGATACTGTTATTCATTACCATTGCACTGGTATCAATCGTAATATCTCCAGCGTCTCCAGCTCCATTATGAACCTCTGTCGTCACCTGTGCATTGACAAGTGAAAGATAATCATCGGCAGTGATATCAATTTGTCCGCCTGTTGAACCTGTAGATTCAGCGGTAATCTGCCCACCGGCAATGTGAACAGTTTTTGTATCAATTGTGACATTCCCCGCATCGCCGGGGTTAGACGTTGCTTCACTTGCTGTAGAAATTGCTCCACCATTGGTGAGGAAAAGTGAATCGGCATTGATATAAACATTCCCTCCATCACCACTGCCAATAGATTCACTAAGAATCTGACTGGTATAACTATTTCCCCCTTCAATAGTAAATGAACCGTCGATAGTTAAACTCTCATCAATATTGAGATTTATATCCCCACCAGCACCTTGCGAAAGAGCTGAAGTTTCAACCATACTCCCAGACAGCACCTTCATATTAGCTGCATTGATTGTCAAAGTTCCGGCACTTCCAATTCCACGGCTCGTCGAATAAATAGACGCATGTTTTTCAAGGGTTAGGTTTTCTGTCTTAATATTAATATCACCTCCGTTAACCATACCGAGAACAGTTTCAGTCCCTATTTGACTCCCCGAAATTAACAACTCATCCTCAATGTTTAAATTGATAGAGCCGTTTTTCCCAAAGCCCATACCAAATTTACTGTTTGAAATCACACTATCATTTTGAAGGGTTAGATTCTTTGAGAGAACTGTAATATCACCAGTGTTACCGACAGCCAGTAATGATTTTGAATTTATGTCTGAATTTACTAAAGATATTTCATTAGCCGAAATTGAAATATCTCCGGCACTTCCCGGCTGATTTCGACCACTTGTTATCGTCTCAATATTACTATTCTCTAATGTAAGTGTTCCTACATTTAAATTGATTTCTGCTGATGTTGCACTACTTTTTGTTTCAGAATGTATTGCTGACTCACGTACAAGAATCAGCCCATCTGCCTGAACAGCTATTTCTCCACCGGTAATACCACCACTATTTTCAACTTGCACTTTACTGGAGTCAATCACTACTTGACCACCTTTTATGTAAATTCTACCGCCTCCAAATCCGCTGGCATCTATGGTACTGTTTTCTGTAACAAAAAGATCTGAACCAATAATGTCAGAGGAGTTATCAGAGCAGCTCACAACACCTTGCGAAAAGGAGGTAAGGTTGACGACCCCTTGAGTTGATTTTATCAATGCCCCGTTTTTTATTTCGATGCCGTCGGCAGTTAAGGAGATGGTTTTATCACCTGCTACCGCAAGCTGGGCCCCGTCGACGGTAATCGTGCCGTTCTGATTGCTGAAAAGACCAAAAGATTCTGGAGAAGCTGAACTTAACAGTTCCCCGTTTATTGGAGTACTATAAAAGCGTTCATTCTCACCAAGTTGTAAATAGTCGGCGGTACTGGCATGAAAAGAGCCAGTAAGGTTGATAGAGGCATTAGGACCGAATAGAATTCCTGATTGATTTAGAAGAAAAAGGTTTGCACCATCAATTGAACAGTTGACCTGTCCGTCAATGGTAGATTCACCACCCGTGATACGTCCAATTACATTAGTGATGGAGTTGTCACCGGTAAAAGTCGCAGATTCCCCTGCTAAGAGGTTAAATTCGGAAAAGCTGTGGAAGAGGTTTGCTCCCGCGACCTCACCCAGTGATTGATCAATAAGGTAGTCGGGTCCATCAAGAGTCGTTAATTCACCAAGAGAGCCGTCAGTGATAACTTCGGAGCAAATAAAAAAAGAAAATGATGTAAGTAATAGGCTGGCAAAGATTTTCATGTCCTAAGATACTGAAAAAACCAGATTCAACAAGAGACATTTTTAAATATAAAAAAAGGCACTACCCATTAACTAAAAACAGATAGTACCTTCACACCAGATTATAATAATAACTATTCAGGCTGAAGCTCAAAATCTACCTGATAAGTCTTATTGTCCTCAACAACTAATTCAACTGTTTCTGTGACATAGCCATCAGATGTTGTCGTCAAAGTATATGAGCCAGCCGGTAAGTAGATCATATATGAACCAATACCAAAGTCAGAACCTTGATGCCCCGCGCTTACTGCGGAAACAACTCCATCAATACCATTATCGCCTATATCCGTCAAAAATCCCCAGACCAAAGCATCGGCTGCAAAAATAGAGTTCCCCATTAGAGTGATTAAGACAACGACTGCCAGAACGATTTTTTTCATTTCTTTCATTTTAAACCTCATAAAGATTTTTAGTTATAATTCAAGAGATGACTGAAGCGTATTCGTCTGGCGCCTTGACTCACACTTTATCAGCCTTACACCCCGTTAGATGGAAAGCCACTTTATTTATAACACCTTTGAAAGAAAAAAAATATAATTACTGTTGACTGCTATAATTATAAAAGGCAGTTTGACAAACAAGATAAAAATCTGTATATGATTCTGTACAGGTTAAAAAATTTAAAACTCTGTAGGGGGAGTGGAAAATCGCATAACTGGAAATCGTTATAGTTACAGGGGCAACTCTTAAACACTTGGAAGGTGATAAAGGGAACAGTAAAATGGAACGATTAGAAAAATTAAAACTGGCATATTGTCTGAATAAGAACAATGAGGAGATACTTCGAGATTTTCTCTGTTCACTGGAACAGAGTCTCAAGAAGTTTGTTTTTAAGAAGAAGTTTGATATTTCACCGCTGGAGCGTGATGAAATCATTCAGCTGACCCTTCTTAAAATTTTAGAACACATAGATAATATTCAAAACATCATCGCCTATTCTCAGGTGGCGATAAAAAATTTTTATCTCCAACGTGTTATAAAACGCCGAGAAAAGACTCTATTTATTGAGGAGGGTAACTTTGATATTGAGGAAAGTAGCTCTGATCAATTTCATGACAAAGTTAAGTTACTACCAACGAAATTGGAGAAAGAGTTACGAAATATTATTGAAAATATGCCACCTCCAAATAATGAAGTTCTGAAGGCACGCTATTTCGGAGCATCACACAAAGAGATAGCTGAAAAATTGGACGTTCCCGTAAATCATGTAGGAATGTATATCACTCGAGCCGAGAAGCGTCTTATGAGAAAACTCAAAAATGAAAACCGGAAGTTCTACGAAAAATTAGCAGATCATTTCGGTAAGGAAGTTTGATATGAGTACTGAAAAAGAAGTTACAATACAATTCATCAAAGAAGACAATCCTGAACTTTATAAAAAGTTGAAGAAGTCCGGCGATTTAAATCGTCTATCTGCAGATGAGCTACTGCATATCCACGCCTCGTCTGCCACAGAATATGAAGATGTCTCTGATATATCAGACGACGAGATAGAGCCGGTAAACATGACTGTAATCGACAATGTGATAAAACAGGTTCAGAATAAAAAGTCCCATAAGCCAAAATTCTATCTAATCATCAACAAACTTGCAATAGCTGCATCTGTTTTGATTTGTCTCGGACTTTTAATCACTAACTTAACAGAATCGCAAGGAACAATAACCTTTGTTGATAATACTAGTCAGGAAACAACTGATTATGAGATAAGAGTTCACTCTGATGAAACATCCACGGAAATCTTTCAGGATGATTTTTTTGAAAATTTGAAGCTTATCATCAATCAATACGCATCCAATCTTTCAGAGGATATCATTTGCACAACTCTTCCTGTCGTAGAGCGAGGAGATGCAGTTATAATAAAGCTGTCAACAAATGAAAAATCTGAAACTGCACTGATCACGTTAACCGATAAAAACGACGTAAATAAACAGCTGATATCGGTACTCCCTGAAATGATCACAAAACTGACTAAATAACTATAATGGAAAAGCTGATATTAATTACTCTTTTTTCTTTGTCTCTCTCCATTTTGGGAGAGGGTACTAAGAAGGAGATTGTAGCCTACCTCTACAATGTAAAGGGAAAGGTTTCAATAATGCGTGGGGATAAAACCATAAATGCGTCGTCAATCTGCTCAGAACTTCAAGTGGATGATAAAGTTATTCCAAAGGGAAAATCATCCGCGGTTGTTTCGTATCCCGAAAAATCATTCACAATAAATTCCTCTTACACAGTTATAAAACCGAAGGAAAAGGTCACCACCAAGCGTGAACAGACGCAACTTCTGGCAAAGGCAGATCGTTTAAAAGCAAAAGGACTTATCAATCCTGAGCTTCTTAGGTTGAACATAGCGTCGGTTGTACGGAAAGATGATCAAATTTACCTGCTTTCACCCTCGGTAAAATCGTTTAGCCTGACACCTGTAATTCTGCTAAATAATAAGTTGAGAGAAGAAGTTACGATTTCCCTTTACGAGTTTATGGAAGATCACTACCGACTACTGAGTTCAATAAAAACTTCTAAACAACAAATTTCCTGGAAGGACACAAACTGGGCAGAACTCGAGCTCGATAAATCTTACCAAATCAAACTGTTCTATAACAACAGTAATAATAAACGACAATCAGACAGTCATAGTTTTTGCACCTTACCTAAAAGCTCTGTCACATCAATTGGCGCGGATTGGGAGAGTATGGAAGAAGCACTCGCAAGAGAGTTAACAAAAGCCTGTACACTCTTTAAGTATGATTGTTTGGGAGACACTTACCAGGCATTAAGCAAACTTTTGCTAATTGAACCAGAGAATCAGTTTCTCCTAAACTTCCAGAAACGCTGTTTGATGAGCATGAGTAGAAGCAGTGACTAGAGTGAAGATTCTAACCCTTTTTGTACTTATTTTCTCTGCCTTATCAGGAAGTGACAGTTATGCAGAAACACTAACTGATGCCGTCAAATTGCTGAATGGAGGTAATTACAAGCAAGCTAAGGCTATGCTAAACGTGCTCCAGAGGTCCACTACAGACCCGATAGAGAAAGCTGTAATTCTCAAAAACCTCGGGACATGTAACCAGAAACTCAACGAAGACTATCTTCTATGGACAAATCAGTTTGACGAGGCTGTAGAGTTAATTACAAACCTCTCTTCTATTCCCGAAAAAGAACTTGCCATAATTCACTTCCAAAAAGCAAACTGTCTCATCAACAGTGCCTTTACTGCCCTCAGAAACAGTAACTTATCAGGGATTAGTGAAAACGACCGATTTAACATTATAAAGTTTTACCTGTCTCCGGCAGAAAAGTCTTTGAGTCAATTAAAAGAACACCGTTCTAAAGGACTCGGTCTTGCTTCAGACATTAAAGTTTTAAAAGCTGATATCAAAATTCTTATGCAGCTCTTGACTAAAGAGAAAGAGAACCAGACTTATTTAAGAAAGATTTTGAACAAAACTTATGGGAAAGCTCTACAAAATAAACACTGGAGAGATGATATCCGCCTCTATGCATTAATAAGAAAAATAGCCGTATTGCGGAATGATGGGCAAATAAAAAAAACTATAAAGCTTGCTCAAAAGGCACTGAAAATTGAGTCTGAAAACCTAGAGTTGAACCTTGAGGCTAAGCTACAGTATGCAGCCGCAAAGCTCGTAAGTCTAAAACCTAATGAAGGTTACCAAGACTTGGAGCGTTTTATAAACGCATGTATCGTTGAGGTTGAATCCCTCCGTAGAAGTAATATTGAGGCTGAGCAGTTTTTAAAAGCCAAACAGTTCTTCTCTCAAAGAACTTCAGCTTATGAGCTACTTCTAGACCTGTACAATAAATTCGATAAAAATGAAGAGATGCTGATTACAATTGACCAGATGAAGGCACGCACATTTAAAGAGTTTGTTATAGACAAATCCCCCAGCTACCCGATTTTGAATTTGAAAGACGTTCAAAAAAATCTAAAAGAGAACAATGCCATTGCCGTTGAATACTTTCTGGGTTTCTCAAAATCCTGGTTATTCATCATCACCCCGGAGAGTGTCATTAAACATCACCTTGATATATCCGGTCAACAGATTGTTCACAAAACCAAACTCGTACTTTCAGGCTATAGAAATACTCAACTGCTACGCCACTACAAAAGCAGTTCCAGAGAACCTGAAAAATTCCAGACACTTCTAGCCACTTATCAAGCAAGTCATGAGTTATACAACCAACTGCTAAAACCACTTGAGGAGTTCAACAAAGATGCTGAAATTGTATACTTCATCCCTCACGATGTGATCAATTACCTCCCCTTCTCTGCTTTAATAGAGAAGTTAGATCACTCAAACCTTCTACAATCAGAGTTCTATTCTGAAACAGCTCCTCCAATCAGTTATGTGCCATCGTTATCGCTACTTACAAAAAAGCTGAATCCACGTTATACTGGGAAATCGAGAATATTCTATCAAAGTCACTTCTCGGGAAGCAAACTATACAATCTTCCATATAGCAACCAACAAGCTCAGTCCATAGCCCAAATAACCAAAGGCAAACTGTTTTCAGGCGACTCATTCTCAACCCAAGAACTAACCGACACACAATCCGCTAATCTGATTTATATCTCAAGTCATGTAAAACATTATGATAGCTCTGCCGATAACGCCATAGTTTTAGGAGATAAGGGTAATACTGAACTTTCCGTAAATAAGTTAATAAACGAATGCAAAGGGCAAATAAAGGCAAATTTAGGCGTTCTATGTCTATGTGGAACAAATGTTGGAGAAGTTGTGCCGTTACCGGGAGATGATTTAGCAACTCTTTCCAGAGCCTTACTGATTACAGGATGCAGATCGGTCATTACAAGTCAGTGGAATGTGACCGACAAAGAAACTCCAATGATTCTAAAGGAGGCAACCATAAACTACACAAATGGATTATCCGCAGCCAAATCACTGGATCTGGCAATAAAGAAATATCTTAAAGAAGTACCATCCCAATTCTACCGCCACCCATTCTACTGGGGTAACCTGTTAGTTCTTGAAAAAGAGATGACAAGATAGAAATCATTAATGAAAAATGAATAGAGAATAATGAAGGATGGAACTTCCAACTCCTAACCTCTTAATTCCTATTCCCTAAATCCTAACTCAGTCGCCCTCTGTGAGTCCTCAGAGCACTCTGCGGTTAAAACTCATACTACGACTCCCTAGCCTCTACATCCTAAACCCTAACAAAAGATAAAGCCCTAGAAATAGGAAAAGCAGCGTCATGAGGACTTTACTCAGCAGTAGGTTCTTCATGAAGAAATTGGTAATCTGTTTACTGGAGACACCGGCTAGTGTGACGGCGAAGATTGCCAATAAAGGCATGATAAACATTAAATTGTACAGAACCAACAAACCGAACGCTTCTGAACTTCCACGTTTTACCATGATGGCGATTGTCGGCAGATAAACCTGACCTGTACAAAGCGATTCCAACAACGAAACTGATACACCCAAAAACAGTGCCCAAAACCAAAGGTGATTCTTACGCATCTTTGTGTTGATTTGGCGATTGATTATTTTTCGGAATGATTTCGGAAGCTTCAGTTTAAAATCGGCTTTATGAGTTTTATAAAACTTCATGACATCCAGCAGACTTATCAAACCGATTACAATACAGAATCCAGCCATAAACAGATTAATACCTTTGGCAATTCCGTTGTTGACCGAGAACTCTTTCACTACAGTCAACGCGCCTAGCCCCAATAGCAGGTAAGTTAGAAATACAGCAAGAGAGAACATCAGTCCGACAATTACAATATCGCGTTTTGATTTACGCAGATTCGCCAGAACAGAGATAAAGAAAACCAATGTCACAAAAGCACAGGGGTTGATTCCATCCCAAAAACCTGCACTCGCTACAATCCACCACTGAAATGTGTCAAACTTTTTCTCCACAAGGTTGGAGGCTGATTTCAAATCCTGTTGTTTTGTCTCAAAAGGGTTAAACGTTTTGTATCCGGCTTTTATTTCAGCTTTGATAGTCTCTTCCAACTTCTCTTCAATTAGGTCGACTCCGGCAATACATGTTTTACCAACAAAAGCTTTAACAGATGCATCTTCTTTACCAATAAAGTTATAGTCCAAAGCCTGAAGGTCTAAAGTCGAAAGTCTACTGTTATCTTCCAACGCCTCATGCCCAACATCTGAAGCCCTTTCAATGTTCAAAGTTCGATGTTCAACGTTGGAAGTTCGATAGACTTCCTCCATCTTCAGCATCAACTCAAAGCCTTTCGTATCGTCCACCTTCACATGTTCCAGCTCAACCTGTGGGTACATGTCAAGAATATCTGGAAGTACCAACTCCTTCAGATAACGGCACTGTTCACAACTGGACGACGCAAAAAGGTAAAGCTTCAACTTCTCCTCAGAAAATGAAAAAGAGGTTACTAAAAATAGAAGTAGAATAATAAATCGTTGCATAATAATTCTCAAATAAAATTAACCACAGAACACTCTGAACAAACAGAAAAATTATAAAAAGTAAACCACGGCGGCACGGGGAGCACGGAGTCTGTAAATTTCATTCTGACAAGCCGGAATTGCAAATTTACAGGATTCCCTTATAATTACTAAATCCAACCTGAAGAAAATTCAGTGTATTCGACTCTTCTGTGGTTAAAAAATCAGTTCACCTTTCGAGAAGTGCGAAGCACTTGGAGAAAACCCCCGTGTCCCCGTGGTCTATTAAATGGCGAAGCCGAATTAATGCCCCTCAGCGTTTAGCCGTGGTTCTTTAAGTGTAATTGGCACTTTTACTTCTTCTACACCGGGGAACGTACTCGTTAGCACAACTTCAGCATTCTGCATTAGTTTGGAACTCTCAATTTCCAGACTGCAGATCCACTCACCCGACTTTCGTTTCTTCTTAGTTAAAGAGACTCCCTCCGGCAGCTCTTTTATAGAAATATCAAAGTCCTGCCCTTTTGAACGAATTGCCAGAAAGCGTTTAATGATTTTCTCACTTTTAGTGACCGCAATCGACTTTGGTAAAATTGACAATGGATTCTTTATCACACCAGACAAATAAACCGTCATGTATGGAAATGCGTCATTGTCGGTAAAGATTTTTACACGATTGGATAAACGTCCTACCTCAAAAGGACCTTTCCCTGAAATCGTCACCTCATACTTTACCAAACTTGAAAGAGGAATATTCAGCTTTGAAAAAGAGGCAGAGAAAGAGCTGTTATTTGTTTTAACTTTTGTGATACTGAATGGAAACTCTGCTTCCTGGGTAATTGTTACCTTTTCACTGATCTCAGAATCCGTTGAAATATTCTCTAAGCTAATATATCGCTCAGAAATCTGATAATACCGTTTTACATCTCCCCTGATCTTCAAATTGAGATAAGGCGTTTTCGGATCATCCGATGCGATAAAGATATTCTTATCCTGTTTCCCTTTTCGGCCTTTCAATTTCATCTCAAACGGGATTTCAAGTTCATCACCCGGCTTAAGCATTTTTTTAGCCACTTTCACCTTTGCTCCACAGCAGGCGCGCACTTTACCAAGATTGAGGTTTTCGTCACCTTCATTTTTTATCACAAAAGTATGATTCAGAGTCTCAGACTCATTCTTAGTTCCAAATTCGTAAACCGGATTTGAGCAGCTGATCTTCGGTACCGCATTAAGCGACAGGCTTAAAAGAAAAAGAACTGTAAATAAATTTTTCATAATATTCTCAAAATAATTATTAACCACTGAAAACTCTGAACAAACAGAAATGCACCACGGAGCGCGCGGAGTCTGCAAATTTCATTCCGGCAAGTCGTAAATGTAAATTTACAGGATTCCCTTTATGTTATTAACCTAAAGACTTTTTTAATTAAACCACTGGGGCACGGGGCTCAAAAGGCTTCGCCTTCTTCGTGGATTCTTTAGCCACGAATGTAACTAATAGAACGAATTGAATATTCGTTCCATTTAGGTGACTAGTAGTAAACTAAACCTTCTGTGTTTTTAGAACTTTCCGTGGTCAGTCTCGTAGAGTGACTTTTTACAGATAAATGATTTTTCAGCTTGTCTGAAAACATTTTCTGTAAAAATCCCCGTGTCTCCGTGGTTCCAATTGAACTTCGAGAAGTGCGAAGCACTTGGAGAAAAATCCTCTGCGTTCTCTGTGTCTCTGCGTGAGCCAAACTTATCAGTTAGCAGTCAACAGTAAACAGTTATCGTTTAACCATAGTTCATAAAATCCCTTTCGAGAAGTGCGAAGCACTTGGAGAAAATTCCCCGTGTCCCCGTGGTAAGTTATCAACCATCGTTCTGCGAGAGCGTTTCAATTGCTTTGTCGATGACATTTAGTAGATTTTTGTCTTCTGTCGAAGCTTTCAATTCTTCGAGGAGCACCACATCTTCCGATGTACCAATGTCTCCTAAGGTTTTCACGGCTACGATACGTAAGGGTGTAGACTCGCCAATCTGAACGATCTCAGTGACCGTATCGCGAATCGATTCGCTTTCACCGTGAGAGGCACAGATTCTCAAAGCCGTCAATCTATTAAAATCTGGGATTGATGAGTCATTCGCCATCTCAGCGGCAATTCGTACAGCCTCGTCC
>DDLT01000089.1 GCA_002340265.1 Lentisphaeria bacterium UBA2565
ACTTGGGACATTACCAATTAATTCCACGATTTCCAAAACGCTCAAGAACCTTCATTACCAAATAACTTTTCTCCCTGTCAGTCTTTAAACGCTTAAAAACAGCTGCCAGAAACATTTTAGACATTTTAGGATAAAACTTCACAAAATTGTCAATCTTTGAACACCCTAAAGCTGTATCAGGCAATACATACCCATACCTAATAAAATCGTTAAGACAGATTTCAGCGATTTTCTTTGCTCTGAGAAAACCAAGATGACTTTTGGGGTTGCTTATAGAGCTACTTAATTTTATAGCTTTGTAAAAATCAAATTCAAGTAAATGTACATAGCACTTTAATTTGACTGCATCTTCATGTTGTGGATCAAGTCGTATAATATCATCAAGCTGAGAATGTAGCCATTCCAAATCTGTTGATTCAAGTGAACTCTGCCAGTTTTTTATCAGTTCGGGAGATGCCTCCAAAAGGTTACGTTCTTTCTCTAACTTTTCAGTTTTATATAATCTCAAGGCTGACCTTACTCGCAGCTCATTCCTTTTAATAAGAGCGCCTAAAAGCAGACTGGTTAAAAAGACAGAAAGAAGGAAAAAACTTCCAAATCTATGCCGCTTAACAAATAACAAAAGTGATTTCACAAAACCCGCATCTTCGGCTCTAGTGGCAAAGCCTTCCTGATATGCACGAACTTCCTCAATCAAAGCTTCGACCGTTTTATAACGCCCCCCCTTTTTAGTTGCCATAGCTTTCATGACTACTGCGTTTAAACTATCTGGGACGGATTTACGAATACTTTGAGGGGCTTTCAGCAATCCTTTCAGGGTTGAATTTAGAACCCTCTTAGTCGGTTGCCCTTAAGTGTAAGAATCGTATAAAGTATGGCACCTAAAGAAAAAATATCAGTTTGCTGATCTTTATTGGCAATGGAAGGATCGACCTGTTCAGGAGCCATGTACCCTGGAGTCCCCTTGACGACTCCGTCTAGAGTAATTTCATTGACCAGATCAGCTTCAAGTCCTTCAATAATAGTAGTATCATAATCCGCCTCATGAAGGAGTTTAGCCAAGCCCCAGTCGCAAACATAAACCTCTCAATAATCACCGATCATAATATTTGCAGGTTTTAAATCCAGATGAACGACGCCTTTTGAGTGGGCGAAAGATACAGCTTCACACACCTTTACAAAAATATCCAGCAAAATAGCCAAACTGTACTTATTCACATACTCCGGATTATTTACACGAAGCTCTTTAATTACTCTACGAAGACTCTGGTCTTTGAGAAACTTCATAGTAAAAAAAGGTTTCCCATACTTGTTTAACCCGATGTCATAAATAGGCACAATATTGGGGTGCTCTAAGGCAGCTGTAATCCTTGCCTCATGGAGAAAACGTTCAGCTTGGGCTTCTGTAAAACCCATTTTCAACTCTGCTATTGCAACAGACCTAGACGTTCTTAGATCTTTTATTTTGGATACAACTTTTGAACCGCCTTCGGCATGAAGAGATTTGTCGGCAAATGAATCATTACCGCTTTTCAATTCTGACTTCATCTCATCCGAAAGTTGATATTCAACAACCGCACCATCCTCGATCTCATTATAATATGAGACCAACTCTGCCTCCAAATCATGATCTAAAAGCTCAAAATCATCCGTCATAAAGTTAAACCTAATTTTTTTCTATCTGTTCAACAGAAAGGTCTTTTATGTGATCAGAGCTGGGAGAAAGGACGCGAATCAAAATACTGGAGTTATTATTGGCTCCTAAGAAACTCCATTGATCTAGTTCCACATTCATCGACGACGAAGCAGACTTATCGTTAAACGCAGGCATTTTCAGCGTATACTTACCTCCTGAACTTTGCATTTCAACAAACTCTTTTATTCGTCGATTCACAAGTTTGTATTCCAGACTGGCAATATTATCATTAACCGCCTGAAGATTCACTGTAACTGATTTCCCTAACTGGACTATTCCCTTGTCCTCTTCTTTAATAGTCGGCACACCATTAACCTCGGAGATTGAATTAGCCACAATAACAGCTGTAAGGTCTCCATCAGTAAGTGTTTGTCCAGGTGTTATATAAATCACAGGAAAGTCTTCAATTTCGCTCCCAGATTCAATAATCTCATCGGGTTTTATCGGCAGACTAATTTCTGTATCATAAACCTGAATAACCTGAACTGCATACTTTTCATGATGCGGTTGTACGTCCAGCGAAGTAGTTGCACAACCTGTCAAAAATAATAAACCTGCCAAACCCAAAGATTTTGTTAACTTGATCATAAACTTACCCAAATGTTTTGATTGCTGTTTCCGAAATGTTCACTAGAAAATAAACCCATTTATTAAAATTAAAACCAAAGGTTTCTAATTATGCTTACGATTAAATTGATAAACATCTTAGCAATTAAAACGAAAAAAGCGCCGGAATCTCTTCCGACGCTTTTGAGTTACTTAGTTAAGGACTTCAGTTATTCGAACACAATATAAGCGACCTGCTCTGTCGTATGAGTTCTTTCTGAATCAGCTTTCATGTCTTCATCATACGCCATCGACAGGGTTGTTGAGGTTACAGGCGTTGATCCGTAAAGAACCGGCCAGCCCTGATCAGCTCCATCAAACGCAACTGCTGATAACACGGCATTGGTAGCAGAAGTCAAACTTCCGCTCAATGTATAGGTGTAGGCTGGAGATTTGCCAATACCTTCAACGGTATCTGCTCCAGTTCCACACTCAAAGGTAGTGCCGTTGACAGTTGACACACCGGACTCGATAATGATGTAACCCAGAGTTTCATCATTTCGGACTTTATCCGGATCTTCTGCAACAGATTTACCAATGTAAATCGCCGAAGCAGACGGTACGTTTGCACGATTTCCATCGCATGCCCAGAAGACAGACCAACGAGAGTCGTTGAAGCTCATCACCTGACCAAGAACAACCGGAGATGTGTATGTGTTAGCCGACGTAATCTGATCTGTTGCATAATTGTTCTTATACGTAGTTGTTGTACTTGTGTGTTTGTAGGCTTCCATATCCACTCCGCAGTTTGCAGCCGTATATGAACCCTCTTCCACAACCATCACATCTACATCAACTGCTGTGAATGTCGCTGTTCCTGTATCTGCACGCTGAACAATCAAGTCGAAACTTGTATTGCCCACATTTGTAATACGTGTTACAACCGGCGCATTGTTCTGATCTGCAATTCGAGGAGTTGCCACGACTACCATAGAGTGATAGTAGTTTGGTACATTTACACGAACCCAACTGTCAGTTCCTACAGAACTTACCGTTGTACGATAAAGTTTTGGAGCCTGATCTTTAGTTGTATTAAATGTCACAGTTGATCCCCAAACTGTTCCCGCACTGTTGACCGCTTTTACTGTGTAGAAGTAAGGCGTGTTATCAATCAAGCTTGAAAGTGCAGAGCTGAATAAACCAGTAGAATTAGTTCCAAGAGCCACACTGTTATCCCAGTTTTC
>DDLT01000207.1 GCA_002340265.1 Lentisphaeria bacterium UBA2565
CAGGCTTTGTCCACAGTCTGAGCCATCCTATATCAAGGGTGGCTTTTTTGTTATCTATTTTTTTAATGAAAGAGCTGAGAGCTTCTTTCTAATTTTTGAGTAAAGTTTATCTTCCCAAGCAATTTCATCTATTTCAACTTTTTTGAAATCATTTCTCATATCATACGGTGAGATTATTACTTCAACATTTTCGATACCAACCTTAGCAACTATATAAAATAGTTCTTCAATTTTGTCATCTCCAATTGGGATACACCCGATAGTGGCTGTCCCTCCATGAATAAAAATATCGTAGCCCAACTTTTCTCTTTGATCAAACTTTGCCATCATTTTGTCAAATTCATTAGGATAGTTTACTTTCATTGAAAGGTGGAATGAGCTATTAGGATTTAGATAGTCAAGTTTATAAATACCTTCAGGGATTTGTCTGTCTCCCTGTTTTAGTTTTGGTCCAAGTTTTCCACTAAAATTTGTAAAAGGATATTCACAAAGTTTGCGCTTATCTCCATTTTTCATAAAGGTCCATATTTCCAGAGTCTTTTTGTCCTTGATGGCGTAAAGGATAAGTTTGGCAGAATTATTGAGGTTAGTGAATTTCTCGCTCAACCCTTTTTTATCGAGAGAACTTATTATATCTGAAACGGTTTTCTTTCCAACAATTTTTAAATAAACAGGTCGCCAGAGGGGACGTCCAAAATAATATAAGGTTGGTAGTGAAATAACAGAGAGTAAAATAAGTGTTATTAAAAGTTTCTTAATTTTGTTCATTTTTGATCTTTTGTTGATTTTACAAATAGTGGAGTGGTTTAACCGATTGTGATGCGGTTTCTTCCAGCGGCTTTACTGCGATAGAGGAGCTGGTCTGCTCTGTTGATAACACTTTTGATATCGTCTGTGTCTTTCACAAGCGTAGCACCAATGGAGATTGTCACGTGTAGTTTTTCATTGTTGTGAACAATGTAGGCACTTTCTATTAAACTTCTTACCCGGTCGCCGAGACTCACTAAGCCTTCAATTTTTATATTGCGGACAATTCCTATAAACTCCTCGCCGCCCCAGCGACCGTAGAAGTCGAATGGCCTCGCATTCATCCGGAGTGTTTTGGACACAAATTGGAGCACTTTATCGCCGACATCATGTCCGTATTTATCATTGAACTCCTTGAAATGATCAATATCAATAAAGAATACTCCAAATGTGGTATTAAAGCGCTGTTTCTCTTCAAAGCGTCGTCGGAGTTCGTCTTCAATATAACGTCGATTTGCAAGTTGGGTCAGTTTATCTAGAAGTGCGAGTTGTTCCAGCTCTTTAATGCGAATTTCATTACTTTCCAGAGTTCCCGCATCGGTAAACATTTCGACACCACCGATTACATTGCCATCTTTGTCAGTAAGTGTCGTTGTTTTCACATAAACAGGCACTCTATGGCCATCCTTATGGTGCATGTATACTTTTGCTTCGCGTGACGTGCTGTCATGTATTGTAGCGGCAAGCGGGCATAGCCCATGACATAAACTTACCCCGTCACTATCGATGTGGGTGAGAATGTCTTCGGCACATGATTTCCCAATGACTTCATCGGCAGTAAAGCCTGAAATGGTTTCGGCAGCTTTGTTCCAATATGTGATGACCCGGTCTTTATTGATAAAATATAGGCCTTCATGGAGGCTGTTGATGATCTTCTCGTAACTGTTCTTATCTAGATCCATTTGCTCGCTCTTATCACAACTTTGGTTTAAATAAAAAGTAGACGGTTCTACTAGTTCATTGTGAATCTATATATCAGAATGGGTTAGTGCAACTGTTTAATTGGCTTACGAGCAAAAAAAACGGCTTTGGATTGCTCCAAAGCCGTTTGAAATATCTTTATTAAGCTTATGCTTATGCAAGTTCTGGAAGACTCGCTGCTGCAACCGCTTGACCGTGACGTTTGTTTTTTTCGTCCGGTGTACGGAAAGTAATCTGTTCTGCTAGAGTTGGGAACTCTTTCTTAAGAACTTCTTCCGCTACGTCAAGAATCATGTTACCACCTTTACCGGAAGTTACACGACCTAGAATCAGTAGGTTACGGATGTCGTAGAATTCAGAAAACTGTGCAATTGTGTAACCGAAACATACACCTAGAGTTTCGTAGATTTTTGCCGCACGCTCATCGCCATCAGCCATAAGCTTCTGAACTTCGATTAGCTGTTCCGGGAACGGCATTCCTTCTGGAACTTCAATTCCTGCAGAAGGAATCAGACGTGCAACACCCTGCTGTGAGAAGTACTGAACACCACAACCTTCATCTTGTGACCACTCGTCAACAGGTCCGTTTTCACGGTAGTCGATCGGCACAAATGCAAGCTCGTTTAACCAGTCGGTAATAGTACCTTCTGGAGTTACGTAACCTGCTGCGAAGCTTGTTCCAAGTGAAAGACCAAGTACAGAGTTGTCGTTGATAGACATTGAACCTGCAAGAGCTGTTACTTCACCATCGTTAACTACGATAAATGGCACACCGTATTTTTCTTTAAGCATTTCGAAAACATTTACAACAGTTTGAGGAAGCTCACCACCGTTTGCTTTACTTACACCACGGTAAAGTGATGCTACACGAACTTTATTGTCAACATAAACACCGGCAGCTGAACCACCGATCGCGTCAAGTTTGCGACCTTCAGGAAGTTTTGCAATTGCACGGTCAAGTGTATCGACAATACCTTTTAGGTGGTACTCTTCGTCACCCTGGAAGTATGGATCCCATTCAATTTCTTCGGTAAAGATTACTTCGCCATCAACAACTACACCAGCTTTACGGTCGGAACCACCAAGGTCGAATCCGATACGAGCGCCGTCCAAGTTACGTCCAAGGTGAACAGTCAATTCAGACTTTGCAGGCGCTTCTTCTGCTGAAGTAGAGATGAACTCAAGCTCTTTTTCGTAAATCTTTGCACCGATAATATCGTTATCGAAAGCCTGTTTACCGGTTGCGGAGTAGATTTCTGCTACAGTGTCACAAATCTCCTTGTTTCCGCCGATAGTAATCTGCTGCCCGCCATATGCCCAAAGCATGAACTTCACAAGACGCTCAACATATTTGATGTTTGCCGCTTTGTATTCACCTTCGTGAGGGAATACTTCGGTATCGAAGCGTGAAATCGCACCGTTGTTACGTTTCATTGCAATAACAAGTTTTTCACCTTTACCAGTAGCGGCAACTTCTTCACGATAAGCTTTGTTCCAAAGCACCGCAGGAACGTAGGCTTCGTCAAGAACCGGAGTCACTGCCGGTTTAGCCTTTGCAGTAATTTTATTAATCATTTTGATTACCTTTTTGATTTTAAATTAGAATGTTAAATTTGATAGTTTTTGTTAATTTCGCGTGAAGTTAATGGGTCGGCAGAGGTTATTCAAACGGGAAATTTACAATTATCCAAATGTTTGAGTGATTAATAATATAATCAGTCGAATATCTTTGCCTTTATAGCTTTATGAGACAATTGAGTCCTGCTAAATATCTAAAATATGCCCTTGAAAATTGTCTAATTTATGAAACTTTCTAACATGCAAAATTTGAAGACTTATTTAATTTTTGTTAAAAAAGAATTCAAAGGTGTGTCATAAAAAGCTGACACTGAGCTAGTTTTAAGCCAAAGGGGCTAACTATTAATAAACCTTACAAAGGAGAGTGTTTTCATGCCTGAAAATGCAATGACTGTTGCGGCACAGACTGCAACTAAATTCAACTGGCTAGATTACAGCATTATTGGTGTTTTCTTCGCAGTTGTGATTGGTATCGGTATTGTCGCTTCTAGAAGTGCCGGTAAAGATTCAAAGGAATTTTTCCTTGGCGGACGTGGTATGCCGTGGTGGCTACTTGGTGTATCTATGGTTGCATGTACTTTCTCATGTGACACTCCCAACCTTGTGACTGATATTGTTCGTCGACAGGGTGTTGCCGGTAACTGGGCATGGTGGGCTTTCCTACTAACTGGTATGCTGACTGTATTTGTTTACGCTAAACTTTGGCGTCGCTCTGAGGTTGTAACCGACCTTGAGTTCTACGAGCTTCGTTATAGTGGTAAGTCAGCTGCAGGCCTTCGTTGTTTCCGTTCTCTATATCTTGGTGTGTTCTTCAACTGTGTGATCATGGGATCTGTAACAATGGCTGCTATCAAAATTGGTGGTGTCATGTTCGATCTTACTCCAATTGAATCTGTTATTTACGCTTCTATTGCAGTTGTTGTTTACGCTACACTTGGTGGTATTAAAGGTAGTATCTGGGCTGACCTTGTTCAGTACACACTTGCAATGGTTGGTGCTATCTGGGCTGCTGTTGTTGCTCTTAAACAGCCATCTGTTGGTGGTTTGAAAGGTCTATTTGATAAAGTTGACCCTTCAAAACTTGATATCATTCCTGATGCTTCAGGTGATAACTTCTGGGCAGTTTTTGTTCCAGTTCTAATTATCCCAATTGCTGTTCAGTGGTGGAACGTATGGTATCCTGGTGCAGAGCCGGGTGGTGGTGGTTATATCGCTCAGCGTATGCTTTCTGCTAAAAATGAGAAACATGCGATTGGTGCGACTCTTTTCTTTAACTTCATGCACTACGCGATTCGTCCATGGCCATGGATTATTGTAGCACTTGCTTCTATGCTTGTATTCCCGGAACTTTCAATGGTTAAAGCTCAGTTCCCTAACCTTGATCCACAGTTCCTGAAAGATGATATCTGTTACCCAGCAATGATGACTCTACTGCCAAACGGTATCTACGGTCTTGTAATTGCCGGTCTTCTAGCGGCATATATGTCTACTATCGCGACTCACCTTAACTGGGGTTCTTCTTACGTTGTAAATGACTTCTACAAACGTTTTGTTAACCCTGAAGCATCAGAGAAGAAAATGGTTCTTGTAGGACGTATTTCTACTGTATCTCTAATGGTTCTAGCATGTGTTATCGCACTTAACATGCAGTCTGCCGGTCAGGCATTTAACCTAATGCTTCAGATCGGTGCGGGTACTGGTCTTATTTACATCCTGCGTTGGTTCTGGTGGCGAATTAACACTTGGACAGAGATTACAGCAATGATCGTTTCATTCATTGTGGCTGTTGGTTTCTTCTTTGTGAACAATCAGGCTGGTAAAGCAATTCCAGAAGATCACTGGATTCTTCTTTCACACTGGCAGCTTTGTGTAGGTATTGCAATTACTACTACATGTTGGGTTATTGTAACTCTTCTTACTCCTCCAACTGATGACGAAACTCTTAAAAGCTTCGTTCGTAAAACTCGCCCTGGCGGACCAGGTTGGAAGAAAATTGAAGCTGAAATCGTGGCTGAAGGAAGTCACGAAACTCAGTCTCACCTTGCACTTGAAGTTCTATGTCTTTTCCTAGGCTGTTTCGCTATCTGGGGATCTCTATTCGCGATCGGATATGGAATTCAAGGTAAATTTGGACTAACTTCTATTTTCGGTGTAATTGCCGCGGTAAGTATGGTTCTTATCTTTAAAGTATGGGGAAAAGTTAGCGGAAGCGATGTCGCTAAATAAACTTATCCTTACTTAGATATTTAAAAGGCATCCTGCATTTTGCGGGATGCCTTTTTTAGTTAGTAGTCATGAGTAATATCTGATTATTAGTGATAACTATTAACTGTTAACTGATGACTGATCTTACCACCATGTTTCCAATTGAACACCAACGGAAATACCGTGCGTGTCATCATTGTGTGATATATTTCCTACTTCACCTTCTAGGTCGTCACTCCAGTTGGCGTAGGTAAAGAACAGACGAAGCTCAGGACGTGAGAATTGACCTTTTGCTAGCCTGATTGTCGGTGCAATTGTAAATTTAGCAAGATAACCGCCATCTCCACTTACAGAAGTTCTGTTTTTATCAATGTAGTCTAGACCAAGTTCGCATTGTAGTGCAAAGTAGTCAGTAAATTGGTAGATTGGGCGTATGCCGGCAGAAAGCATGTTGCGCTCTGCATCACCGGATGCACCGTCATAACCCTGATCATGCCAATCCCACATTAGCAGACTTTCAAATGAGAATTGGTTCCCAGATTCGTGAATATAGTTGCTGATAAATCTGATTCTGTCCGCATTTTCAATTGAATCTTCAACATCACTCTGGTCAGGAACTGTAGCAGCAATATCAACTAGATTTAGACCATAAGTGCTTAAGTCACTAGATGACCCTTTACCATAAAGCAGCGAGTTTACCCATTTACCACTGTTTTTCAAAGGATGTTCGAAAACTGCACCAAATCCGTAACCATAAGCTTTGTCCATAGAAATTATATCGGGGTTTCCATCATTGTCGTTATCAAGGTTTGTCAAGTAGTCACCGTCGTCGACACGTGAAAGGTTTGCCCAAAGCATCAATTTGTTTTGACCAATTTTGATTTCTCTCCAACGGACATCAAGGTTCAGCTCATCTGGAGAATCTGAGTCCGGGTCATAAAAATAGTCTTCTGAATCACCAATCAATGCAACCCATAAGTTACCATTACCCAGTTGAATATCCGAAATACCGATACCGGTACCTGTCATGTCCAGATACCATAAGTCGTTCATGTGAACACCTTGACGGTCGTAGAAACGTTTACCAACCCACAGTTTGGCATCCGGCATTGATTCAAACAGATTGTAAACTTGTGCCCATGCCTGTATGAGGTCAAAGTCGTTGTCAATATCCTCAAGCAGTGGGGAGTCAGATCTGTTTTCATAGTAAGATAGCATCCAATGCATATCTGCATATATTCCACCGTTATTTGGAAGCAGAGGATGGTCTAATCCAAGCTCCATATAGGTTTCTTCCTCATTACCTAAACGATATTTGGATATTGTGTCTGGAAGTTTGAAGGCATCCTGATCGCCGCCTTTTCCATTTTTCCCGAAGCCTGTACGGAGGTATCCGTTAAATGAGATTGGTAGTTGATCAAGTGATATTTTTTTGAGTTTAGACTCCTCCTTAGTTGTATCAACCTTGGTTATGTCTTCCTCTTTTGCGGTCTCTTTAGCCTCAGCATTTTTATCTGTTTCCGCTGTTTTGATATTTGCAGCGCGTTGTTCCAGTTCCGTAACCTCTTTTTTCAGTGCATCAATTTTCTTCTGAAGTTCATCGACTTCGGAATTCTCCTGTGCGAACAGGTTGATTGAACTTGCAATGATTGCTGACATGAATATCGCTTTCATTTTCATCTTTACCTTCCCTTGTTTATTTATGTGTTAAAAAATGAAACTGAGCAAAATTGCCACGCTTTGTATGAAAAGTCAATAAAAAAAGCCTTTGATGAATTTTATCATCAAAGACTTAGGCTGTGGACAAAGTCTGTCTTTTTTCGAAAAGGAGGGCTTTTTCTTTGTTTTCTGAGGGAAGTTAAAGAGGAGTCAGAAATTCTGAATTTATTCTTGTTGTTTTGAGTTTGTCTAAAAAATTGGTACTCCACAGAATTCCGTGAAGAACCAAATTTAAGAATCAAACATGATAGAGAAAAACGTGTTATTAAACACACCTAAGGTATTGCGTTCTAAATAGAAATATAGAAATGTGATTAAATTTGGTAGAAAAGTTTAAATAGTTAGACTAATCTCAAGCGTCTTTTTTTTTGTATTATTTAAATCTGTATATCCTTATCAGTAATGTAGGGATTTTCTACAAAGGGATATTGACCATGGGGTTGGAAAAGTATTTTGCTAAAAAGTATGATTGGGGCGTGAAGAATCCAGATGATTATGATAAAAAGTTTGTTGAGGATCTGATTGCTAATAAGGAAGAGGCGTGGCTTTTTCTTATTGAGTTTTGTGAAGGAATGCTGGGTAGACATAAAAAGCATTTGGAAGATTTTAGCTTAACTATTGGTGACCTTTTTAATGAAACTGTCATTTATCTTATGGATAATGACTGTCAACGGTTACGAGCATTTCGGAATCGAGAAGGCTCTTTTATTGGCTTTATCTATAATCAATTTAGGGCTGTAAAAAAAAAGATGCTTTATAAATATAATCGGGACCGTCAATCTGGTATGTCAGATGAGAGGGAGTTCGATACTCTTATAGAACAGGAGGGTAATACACAGTGTGAAAAGTCACGCCAAATGGATATGCGTGAAACTATCAATCAGGCTTTTTTCCTTTTATGGGAAAGCAATACTCAAAGAGCCAATGTGTATCTAATGAGAGAAAAGTTAGATATGCCCAGTAAACAAGTTGCCGCTTTTTTAGGGTTGACGGTGTCGAATGTGGACGCAACTCTGAAGCGAGCAAAGCTGGAACTGAAAAATATTTTATCAGAGATGGGGTACGATTATGGAAACCTGTTCTACTAAGAGTGAAAAATTGAGTGCATTTGCAGAGATGCGTATGCTACCAGAAGAAGAGAAAACTTTTTTGGAGCACTTGCTGGTGTGCCAGAAATGCCAGAGAAATTTGCGGGAAGTTTATGAATCATTGCTGAAAATAGGTTCACCTCCTTTGACTTCAGAGGAGAAAGACGGTTTACGTAAAATTGTTTTGAAACATGTGAAACGATTGGATCAGGAGCGGAATCAGCAACGAACGGGTTGGATGATTCTTGAAAATCTAGCAAATGTTCAACCGCTTGCTTTAGCTGCTGCTGATGATCAGACTGCGGATCAGCGACTGTTAAAATCGGCTCTTTCTTCAAACTCTTTAACTTTTGTGGCAATTTGTGATAAAACACATCCGAATTACTGGAAAGCTACTTTTCCTATTCCTTCTGAACCTAACCCAGAGATGGAGTTGTCAGTTGAAGTGACCGATGTAAGTGGAGAACCGGTTGTTGATGGAACACTGATTTTTTGTGGTATTGAGAAGCAGATTGAGGAAGGATGGTGCTATATCAGTATGACAGAATTACGGGATAATTTGAAAAAACAGACAATAGCTTTCAAAACTGCATCGGGAGAGTTGGTTGAAGGACTGCTGGAACTATTTTCTGATGATATTTCGGATTACTAATTTCAGTGAGGCATGTTTATAGATGAGAAAAATTAGTGCTGAAATTATAAAGAAGTGGCATGAGAAGACGCTCAACGGTACACCTTCACGTCCAGTATGTGAC
>DDLT01000208.1 GCA_002340265.1 Lentisphaeria bacterium UBA2565
GATGAAAACGCCGCGAGCCGTGGCACGTTTCCTTTGCGGAATGTCTTCGCCGGCAACTAGCAGATTTAAAATTGAATATACAAAACCTGATGGAAGCAAAGCGAAAGCGGCTTTGACTAAAAGTCGTAATTTCGGCGTGTTTGCAAAAGTGCCTTTTGAAGACGTTTTGAGTTTTGTTCAAAGGGTAGGGGGGACTTTATAATGAAAACTGTTTGGCAATACCCTGATGTTGATAAACATCAGACTGATGAAATTATTAATCGTTACAATGTGCATCCGGTTGTGGGGACTCTTTTGTCTTCACGTGGGTTGACCGATGAAAAGCTTCTGCATCAGTTCTTTTATGGTGAGTTTAAAGATATAAGTTCGCCATTTGTGATTAAGAATATGACAGGTGCGGCGACTTTGGTGGCAGAAGCGATTAAGGCTAAAAAGAAGATTGTAGTTTTTGGTGATTACGATGTGGATGGGACAACTGCCACTGTGATTATGTTGCATCTACTTAAAGCTATGGATGCAAATGTTGATTTCTTTATTCCAAATCGTCTGAACGATGGTTACGGACTTTCGATTGAGTCAGCTTCGCATGTGATTGAAACCTATAACCCTGAATTGGTAATTACCGTGGATTGCGGAATTACCTCATTTGAAGCAGTTTCACATTTCCGTGAAAATGGCGTAAAAATTGTGGTGACGGATCACCATCTACCAGTTGGAGGCCAGTTCCCAGATGCAGATTTTCTAATAAATCCTAAACTTGATGTGGGAACCGCTAGTGAATTTCTCTGTGGTGCTGCTGTCGCATTTAAGCTTGGTTGGGGCGTGGCACAGATTATCTCTAACTCCAACAAAGTACTTCCGCATTTGCGTCAGGCAATTGTTGATATTGTACCGCTTGTTGCATTGGCGACTGTGGCCGATGTGATGCCGTTGATTGGCGAAAATCGCCTGATTGTGACCAGAGGTTTGAAGATGCTATCGGATACGAAAAAACTTTTTCCGGGTTTGAAAGCGCTTCTGGAGGTTTTGCAGCTTGATAAAGGGCCGGTCCATTCTTCGGATATCGGTTTTAAAATTGCGCCGAGAATCAATGCGGCTGGACGAATTGCCGACGCAAAAATGGTCGTTGATCTGCTTTGTGCGGAATCGGATCGAACTGCGCATGAATTGGTAAAAGAGTTGGATGATTTGAACTCATATCGTCGTCAACTTTGCGAAGAGGTTGAACGTGAAGTGGATGAACAGATTGCCAAAGAAGAGAACCTAGCAACGCAGCCTGTAATTATCGTATATGGTGCAAATTGGCATAAAGGTGTGATTGGAGTTGTGGCGGCGCGCGCTACTGAAAGGTATAACCGTTCTGTTATAATCTTCACTAATGATTACGAAGATGTACTTTGTGGTTCCGGCCGCGCAGTTAACGGATTGGACTTAAAAGCAATTCTTGACGATTGCTCAGAGTTGCTTGTTCGATATGGTGGACATAAAGGTGCCGCCGGAATGGGTGTAAAACTTGAAAACCTTGCGACTTTTAAGAAACGTTTTTATGAAATCGCCGAGAAAAAAAGTTCGGACGAAGAAGTGACAAAAGTAGTAAAAATCGATGCTGAAGTGGAGCACAATCACCTCGACATGGAGTTAGCGGAAAGTATTGAAGGACTTGAGCCATTCGGCGAAGGTAATCGCAAGCCGATGCTTCTGGCAAAAGGTTTAAGCGTGGTGAACGCGCGAACTGTGGGGTACGACGGACGTCATTTAAAGATTCGTTTTGCCACCGAATTTGGTACGATTGTTGATTCTGTAGGATTCAGTTTAGGTGATCGCTTAGAAGAAGTGACTAGCTGTCATACTTTAGATGTGGTGTTCTTCCCATCAGTAAATGAGTGGCGCGGTAGACGAACCATTGATCTTCAGATTGAAGATTTTAAACCCGGTCACGAAACTTGGTAGCTTTTTTCTAGTGAAGAATGAATAGTGAAAAGTGTAAAATGAATAATGGAAAGTTGAGCAGGATTAAGTTGAAGAAAGAACGCCTTTGGCGTTGTTTCGTCTTAATCATTCTTCTAGTTAGAGTTGCAGTGGAGCAGTTTCACAACACTTTAGAAACAGGTCAAGCTTTCAGTACAAAATAGTGCAAGTAGTCCTACTTTTGAATTTAGCTTGAAGGGGACTTAAAATCTGTCTGTTAACTGTCAGAGAAATCAAATAGGAGTCAGCCGATTGTGATTATGAAAAAAATTGTATGGGTATGGAACCTGATTCATTATTATATCTATAGATGGTTCGAATGCTTTGATTCACTTTGTCTTAAAATATTACCTTTTAGAAGTAAAAAAATAAAGAATAGTATTATAGAGAGTCAAAGTGGAGAAAAAGGAGGGTTTAATATTACGTCTTCAGGACGCATTATGATGCTACTTCTTTTTCTTATATTTGTTACTATAATTTTGTTTTACTCTAATTTTATTGATAGCTCTTTGGCAAAGTTCTTTTTTTCAGGTGGTAAGGAGAAATATTCCATTTTGGGAATTTTAGGTTTGGTATTTACCATCAATTATTATGCTTTATATAAAGGAGATAAATATTTAGCTTACTTCAAAGAATTTAAAGGCTTTTCTAAGACGCAGAAAGTTAAATTCGGATTTTTATCTTTGAGTATAGTTTTGATAACTTTGTTATTATTTATTACTAGCTTATCTCTCTTTTAGTAGTTCGTAAACCAACTCGAAAATGAAGAAATGATTTAATTAGAAGCTTTTTTTTATTTAAAAAGGCTCATAAGTAGTTCTTATTTACTTCGTTCACAAAGTGAACAAATTTGTTTAGGAATGTATGTTTTTGGTCGATTGTATTGGTAGTTGGTATTTTGTACTTTTCTTCAACAAGAAGCAAAGTATAGTGCGGGGAGAATTTGTCTTTTAAAAGCGTACGAGAAGACTACTCTTATAGCAAGGGTGTGAAATAACAAAAGGAAATAGGATGAATTGTTTAGTTTTTCGGACTTCGAAAGTTCATATAGTTTCAATTTTATTATGTTTGGCTATGCTTTTTGTATATATTGGTCATATTTATACCGAAAGTGTTCAAACTTTGGTTAGAACATCGCTGATATGGCTCCCATGTTTATTGATTTGCGTCACTTCATTACTGAAGTCGGTCCATAAATTAATTATATTAGATGGAGAGAACATAATTTATTTAAGAGGAAAGACAAAACTACTTATAAAAATTAATGATATAGCTTCTTGTGAAATTTTTGAACCTCCTAGAAGTAATCCGCAAGTTATAATAAAGAAGAAGGGTGGAGGTAAAATCAGGTTTGCTTTAATTTTCGAGAGGAAACATGAGCTCTCTGAGATCTTAAAAAGTTACAACCCGTGACGTTTTTAGTACCGGCACTGACTCCCTAAATGAGGATGGTTTAAGTTTGAATGATTTACTTATAAGCGTTTTTTTGATTTAAAAAGGCTTATAAGTAGTTCTTACTTACTTCGTTCACAAAATGAACAAATTTGTTTATGAGATTTTTGAGAAATTTATGTTTTTGGTCAGTTGTATTGGTAGTTGGTGTTTTGTGCTTTTCTTCAAAAAGAAGCAAAGAGTTGCCAGTACGGACTGAGATTGACAGTCGGTTGTATGGAAATCCAGTCCAGACAATAACGAATGAGAAGTCGTTTAATGTGGTCTGTGACGGTAAGGAATGGAAGATAGAACCATTGCGGAATTACGAGATGTACGGTCTTTTAGTTTCGTACAACGATAGTGATGGCTTTGTTGATTATATTCACGAAGAGTGGGGAGATACGGCTTTTAATTTTCGTGATCTTGGATTGATTTGGGGACGTAATCTTAATTCAGACTCCTATAGAAATGTGGATATCTATAATACGACAACTTGGATTCACTGGAGAGTCCCTTCTGAATATAGAGGAAGTTTCTTCGGTGATGATATTTCCAATAATCATATTCTTTCAGATGATTCGGAGATTAAGGAATTGATTGAGTCCACTGATGTGGGAGATCAGATCTATTTAAAGGGGTATTTGTGTCGCTATTCCAATGATAGTGGTTTTGGACCTCGTGGTAGTAGTTTGACAAGGGGGGATAGAGGGAATGGCGCTTGTGAAACTATTTATGTGACTGATTTTGAGATAGTGAAGAAGGCGAATTTGGGTTGGAGGACTGTTAGGGATATTTTGTGGTGGATACTGCCAATTTTGGTTGTTCTGCTTTTGTACTTTACGCTGAATACACCGATAAAGTTAAATTTTTGATTTTTAGCTCGCTTTGTGAGCAAGATGAGATTTACGCTTATGGGGTGTTAATTTATACTAGGCGCGGTAGTTTTACATTTTTGTGTCCGCTGTTGAGGCGAAAGTGCATAGGATTGTTCAGTTATTACCCACCGAACGTATATCTTTATCATTTTTTTTGAGTAGAAAAACTTGGATAATATGTAGACTTGTTATCGCTATTCTGCATGCTTGCCGGGTTAAAAAACTAGTGTGCAATTATAACATTCAACCTTGAATGGCTGAATATAAAGTATTTGAGAGGATTATGAGTAAATTGAAGAAGTTGAAGAGTGTGTTGGTTGATAAGATTGTTCCTGCTAAGGCGATGGGTATTGATGTAATTTCCTGGGATGATGACTGTCTGACACTTACGGCTCCGTTGAAGGAGAATATTAATGATAAAGGTATCGCGTTCGGTGGGAGTATCTATTCATTGGCGGTGCTTTGCGGCTGGGGAACTGTTTTTCAGGTGTTGGAGGATGCAGGGTTTGCTGCCGATATCGCAGTTTATAAGAGTGAATGCAATTTTATGATTCCGTCAACTGGAGAGATGAAGGCGGTTTGTTATATCAATCAGGCTGAGAAAATGAAGCTGATTGATAGTTTTGTAAAGAAAGGTCGTGGTCGTGCATTTTTGACTGTCGAGGTGTTTAGCGAAGGTGCTAAAGTATCGAGCTTTTCGGCAAGTTATGCGGTAAGACCAAAGAATAGTATTGGTCGAAAATAGGTTACAAGTTTCAGGCTTGAAGGTCGAAGGTTGCTGATTTCTCCTGAAACTTGAGAACTTGTAACCTGAAACTAAGTTGTAAATTTATGTTTTTATATATTCATGGTTTTGCTTCTACAGGAAATGCATTTAAGGGAAAGGTTCTGGGGAATTACTTTGGTCGTGAAAAGGTGATTTCTCCGACACTTCCGGTCAACCCGGCTGATGCAATGGCGATTCTGGAACAAATTGTTGCTGATAACAGTTCTGAAGAACTGATTCTTGTCGGTAGCTCTTTGGGCGGTTTTTACTCTATTTATCTTTCACAAAAGTATGATTTGAAGGCGGTTTTAATTAATCCGGTGATTGATTGGACTGTGATGAAACATGTGATTGGAGTTAATAAAAATTGGCAAACTGGAGAAGAGTTTGAGTTTACAGCCGCTGAATGTGAGTTGTTAAAGCAGTTTCAGGTGGAGCAACCGAATTGTGATAATTATCTAGTTTTGCTCCAGAAGGATGATGAGTTGTTGGATTATCGTAAGACGGTTGACTTTATGCCGATAGCACAACGTGTGGTGAAAAGTGGTGGAGGACACCATTATAATGATTTTGCAGAAGATATGGAAACTTTAGGGACGTTTATAAAGAGGTAATATGGAATATTTTGTTTGGGATATTAATCCGATTTTGTTTAAGCTTGGTGGCGTGGAAGTGCGTTGGTATGGCGTCTGTTTTGCGTTGGCAATTATGTTCGGCTATATGATCGGTGGTTGGATCTTTAAACGGGAAGGGAACGATGAAGAACTGATTGATCCGCTTCTTTATTATTTGGTTGCTGGGATTATTCTTGGCGCTCGTCTGGGACATTGTCTGTTTTATGAGCCGTCGATCTATTTGAGTGATCCGATTCGTATTCTGAAAGTGTGGGAAGGCGGGTTGGCCAGTCACGGCGCAGTTCTAGGAATCTTTCTTTCGATATTCATTTTTACGAAACGTCACAAAGAGTTTTCCTTTTTGGGGTTGCTTGATATGTTGACGATCCCATCGATGATTGCCGCAGCAATGATTCGACTAGGTAATTTCTTTAATTCTGAAATTATCGGTACAACCACTGAGGTGCCGTGGGCAATTATTTTTAAAAATGTGAGTATTTCACCGCGACACCCGGTTCAGCTATATGAATCTATTTCCTACCTCTTAGTCTTCATTCTATTCATGTTTCTTTACACAAGGACTAAATTGATTAAAAAGTCTGGTGCACTGCTTGGTCTACTTTTGAGTTTGGTTTTCTCGATTCGCTTTTTGCTGGAATTTGTGAAGATAAAACAGAGCGAATTCGAAGGCTTGACGATTAGTGTCGGTCAATGGCTTAGTTTACCGTTGGTTTTGTTCGGACTTGTTCTGTTTATCTATAAGATGAAAAGCTCTAAAACTGTTTAATATTCGTTTTAGTAATTGTTGAATTATAGCTTCTCAAACCATTTGTGTTTGGGAAGCTTTTTTCTTGTTTGCGGTTTTTGTTTGATGTTTTTCGTGTCTTGTTATAGATTAGCGGGTGATTTGTTTAACTAACCTTTTAGGGGATTGCTATGAAAAAACTACTCAGCTTCTTAATTATCGGTTTGTTATCTTTTTCTTCTTACTCAGGTATTGTGGTGGATGAAGATTTTGAAATGGCAAATACTGTAACCAAGGTCTCAATTCCAGAAGACGATTATTCAAGAGAGTTGAGAGTGAAGGTTAGTGGGCTTTCCAGCAGAACCGCATCAATTATTGATCATTCCAATCTTTCACAACGTGACGTCCTTGAATCACCTTCCGGTGTTAAAGTTAATGATAATCTATTGAAACTGTCGGATGTCTACGGGAAAAACGTCCTTCAGATTTATGTGCCAAACGGATATTATGTGACTGACAGCATTGGGTTGACTATTCCACCTGAGTTTTTGAAAAAGGATGAAGGGATGAATGCCGGTGTTGCCTTTAACTTTGGTAAAGATGCCAACATCAGTATGACTTCAATCTCATTCAATTATCAGAAAATTGTCAGCAAACTTTATACGATGGCAATTCTTTATTCTATAAATAACGGGGAAGACTGGACGGTTTTTGACACTGTTTTAAACGACCGCCCTGAGAATGAAGATGATAAGGAACAGCCTAAACTGTATATTCACGATAATTCTGTGGTTGACGGCGTAGATTGTATCAAAATTCTATTTTGGGGACACACTAAACGCTCGGGAGAGGCTCAAGGTAGTGATCTAGCATTTATTATTGATAATCTAGTGGTTCGCAAAAAAGATGATCGTATTCCAGCTTTTAGTGAAATCAAAGATGTGAAAACATTGAACCAGGTAAAACGGTGCGTCGGCTGGAAATTTTCTCCTCAAAAAAACATTATTGTGACGGATATCGGTATTTTGGATCCGATGAAGAATGGCTTTAAAAATGGACAGAAGGTGCGAATTTATGACGCAGAAACCGAAGAGGTTCTTACTGAGGCTGTGATTAAAGGTCGTATCCTTCCAGAGCGGCTTGGGTTGTATAATAACTACTTTGTTCCAATTACGCCTTTAAACCTTAAAGTCGGCTTTTCTTATATTATTCTGGCAGAAAATCCGCATGATTATGCTCAGAGGGTTGATATGAAGATCGCTGATGAAATAGGCTTTGAAAATGTCGGTTATTCTTTGGAAAGAAAGAAACTACCTAGTGATTTAAAAGGTTTAGGACTTGCAGTTGATAATACCAAAAACTGTTTCTTGGGACCTAATTTTAAATTTAAAGTAACTAAAAATCGTCCAACAGTTTATACACCTAAGAGTAGTATTAATGATGTGAAGAGCAGTTATTCTATTCGAGGAGGGGATATCCTGAAAGTGTCTCAAATAAAAGGGCGAAAGCTCCGGTGGGAAAAGAAGTCCGGCGATTACATTTATATCAGCCCAAAACCAAGGCATCAGTTTGTAAGTATCAGAGTAAAACTCGAAAAAGGATATACTTTAAGTGCTATGGATTATGCCGCTTTTTATGACGGTTTGAGGTATCCCGCTAAAAGCGTTGTTGAAGTAAAAGGCTCAAAGCGTGGAATCTATGGCGAAAAAAGTTTAGTCGGCCAGGCCAAAAAAGATAATTCTGTTTTCTCCATTCTTTATGAACTACCTGTCGATGCCAAAATCTTTGATCTGGTTTTCGAACTTAAAACCACTGCAAAAGTGCCGATTGTGACGGGACTGACGAATCCCTTTAAAATTAAATAGGGGCAAAACAGGATTTCTACTTCAGAAATCCTGTTTTTCTTTATAATAATCACTTATCAAAATGATATATTTGTTTATCTTACCCAGTATTTATTAATATTTGGAGTTTTCTATGAATGACAAATTCAGCCAATTATATCAAAAAGTTGTAATGGAACACGCTAGAACACCACATAATTTTGGTGAACTTGAAGACTTTACAGCTTCTGGTGAAGGTGATAATCCGATGTGTGGCGACAGCTTCAAAGTGTATGTCAAAGTTGTTGATGGTGTGATTGCAGAAGCCGCATTTACCGGAGCTGGTTGTGCGGTTTCCAAATCTTCCGCTTCTGTGATGACTGAACAGGTGAAGGGAAAATCTGTCGACGATATTAAAACGGTTTATGAAAAGTTTCAAGAGGTGGTAAACGGCGAAGTAGCTCCGGAAGATGCTGACGAAAAACTTGGCGATTTGTTGGCATTTGCCGGAATTGCTGAGTTTCCGGTTCGTATTCAGTGTGCGACTTTGGCTTGGGAAGCTTTGATGGAGGCATTGGACTAGTGTTTGATCATAAAGAGTTCAGAAAACAGTTTCCGATTCTTAATCGTACTGTTAATGGTAGCAAACTGATTTATTTTGATAATGCGGCGACAATGCAGAAGCCGAAAGTGGTCACTGACTTTCTCGTTGATTTCTATCAGAGCAGTTATTCGAATATTCATCGTTCTGTTCACACTTTGAGCCATGAATCGACTCAGCTTTACGAAAACACCCGTCAAAAAGTGGCAGAGTTTATCAACGCGCCGCTTCCGAAACGCGGAACTCCTCAAAACATTGTGTTCACATCAGGCACAACTGACTCTGTCAATCTACTGGCAAACAGCTGGGGAGAGCAGAATGTAAAGGCAGGCGACGAAATCATTCTTTCAGTTTCAGAACATCACAGTAATTTAATCCCGTGGCAGATGTTGGCAAAGAGAAAAGGTGCTGTTTTGCGCTTTGTATCAATTTGTGACGATGGAGAGTTGAATTACGAACAGTTTGAGACATTGTTTTCTGATAAAACTGTTTTGGTTGCGATTTCATTGATGTCAAATGTGCTTGGTGTGGTGAATGACGGTAAACGGATTGTTGACTTTGCTCACGCTAAAGGTGTCCCAGTTTTCTTCGATGCAGCTCAGGCAGTTGTGCATTCTAAAATTGATGTGCAGCAACTTGATTGTGATTTTCTGGCATTCTCTGCCCACAAACTTTACGGTCCTACGGGAGTCGGTGTTTTATACGGCAAAACAGAGCTATTGAACAAAATGCCTCCGTGGAAAGGTGGCGGTGAAATGATAAATGTCGTGTCGCTTAATGATTTTTCGGCTGCACCTTCACCATTTCGTTTCGAAGCTGGGACTCCGAATATTGCAGGTGTTGTTGCCTTTGGTAAAACTCTCGACTTTTTGAATGAGTACAAAGGTATCACTGAGTATGAAACCGAATTGACTAACTACTTGGTAAACCGTTTAAGAGAGTTAAATGAAGTCGAAATCTTCAGCGGGAACAACACTGTAGGGATTGTCGCTTTTTCTGTGGCGGATATTCACCCGCACGATTTGACGCATTTTCTTGATCAGGAAGGCATTGCGGCGAGGGCAGGGCATCACTGTGCACAGCCTCTTTTGAGCTTTTTTGAGGTTAATTCCCTTAATCGCGTAAGTGTTTCCGCTTACAATACGAAGGATGAGGTCGATTCTTTTATTGAAGCATTAAAAAAAGCGTTGGAATTTTTTGCCCGTTAATATGTTTTTTTTGGCGGAATTAAGTTGATAGGTGACAAAAAAGTCATTAAGATTTCAACTTGATATTTTGGAGCCATTAAAAAGTGATTTTATCACAACAAATAATGTATATCAGGAACTTTTATGAGTTTATTTTTTCTTTCCGCATTAACCATCATTTCTCTTGCGTATGCAATCTGGCATATCCTACTGCGGAATTTTACATTGAAAGATGAGCTTTGGCGTGCCCAGAAAGACCGAACGGGTATGCTTCGCTTCTTGAATCGATTTACCAACAATTTTGCTCGAATGCGCGAGGTTGCTCACGCACGAGATTTGATTGGTTTTTACATTTCTGAAGTAATTGAGGCGCAGTCACTTTGTGTTTACACCATTGTTGAAGAGGATAATAAACTCTTTTTGCAACCAAGTTCTGTGGTTGGCGGTTATCCCGGCGCGCACCATTCCATTCGAGAAAACGCGTCCAGCCGAACAGATCAGTATTATAAAATCGAAGTCACCAGTGAAAACCTTTTTGGTAAGGTTGCACTTGAGAAATCGAGTGTTCTGGCGTCTCATTATGCGATTTCCGATCCGATGATCAAAAATGCTCTAGCTGATGGAATGGTTGATTCGGTTATGGTGGTTCCGATGACAATGGAAAGCCGTCTTCTTGGTGTAATCTGTGCAGTAAATTCAACTAAAAAGGGTTATTACTTCAACGAAGATGACCTGAAACTTTTTGAATCGCTTTCGAGTCAGGCGTCGCTTGCTCATGAATTCTTGAATATCTATACTCAGCTGGGGGATCATCAGCGAATTTCAAAAGAGCTTGAGGTTGCCGAACACATCCAAACTTCGCTTCTCCCAGAAACTGCTCCGGAATGGGGAGATTTTCGAATTGTTCCATTTAGTCGTCCAGCCAAAGAGGTTGGGGGTGACTATTACGATTTTGTAAAAATTGATGAAGATAGATTGCTTGTCGTAGTTGCCGATGCCAGCGGTAAAGGTGTTCCAGCCGGAATGATTATGACAATGTGTCGAAGTTCTCTGCATGCTCTTGCTCAGAATTTTACCGATTTAAACACGTTGCTTATCGATTTGAATACAATTCTTTTTGACGATACTGACGGAAGTCACTTTATTACAATGGCGGCTTGTTTGCTGAACAGAAAGACAAATCAGGCAGAAATAGCCCGTGCCGGACATACTGAATTCCTGTTCACTGCTGAAGATGGAATTCGAACATATACGCCAGAAGGAACAGCTCTCGGAATGCTTCCTGGAGAATTTGTCCAGAGTTTCGAAGTCATCAAAGACGACTTTACTGAATCTAATAAGCTACTTCTCTTTTCCGACGGACTTACCGAGGCGACTGATCGAGAAGGCGAGGAGTTCGGGATTGATCGCCTTGCTTCCACATGGCAGAGTTGCATGGAGAAGTCGGAAGATATGAACTCGTTGCCTGATATGATAGTTGAAGCCGTTGATACATTTACAGAATATGCGGCACCAAGTGATGACCGTACGCTTGTTTTTATTGAAAGAGTTTAGCCTTGAAAAGAAAAATTACTCAGATCGCGATAGGAATTTTCGTAACTGTTTTTCTTGCCGGAGTGATTTCCGGTAGTTTTCGTAACGGGTTGCGTCGCCTTGTATCCTCTTTTTCCTCCGGAATAACATCTATTCCTTCATCAGTCTCCGATAAATACTCCGAAGTGAAGAACAACTTCACAGATGCTGAATACCTTCACAAAGAGATGAAAAAACTCCAACTTCAGCTTCAAACTCAAAAACTACAATATTATGATACGGAAGTCCTGCGTCGTGAAAACGAACAGTTGAAAGCGTTGCTAAAATTGCAGAGTGATATGAAACAGGACGTGATTTCCGCACGAATTATCATGCGTGAACCGTTGAGCTGGTTTCGTAACTTTACCATAAACCGTGGCAGTAAACACAACGTGGAGATCGGTCAGCCGGTTTTGTATGACGGCAACCTAATTGGGCGCGTGAAAGAGGTTTTCTCAGATCGTTCAATTGTGATTACAATTGCGGACCCGGACTGTCAGGTGAGCTGTCGAATAAAAGGCACATCCTATTACGGTGTGATGAAAGGAAAGGGCGGTGGTTCCCTTTTCAAAGCTCCGGACTGTCAGCTTGAATACGTATTTCGAGATGCCGAACTGAAAATGGGAATGATTGTTGAAACGTCCGGATTTGGAGAAAGAATTCCCGCAGGATTACCAATCGGTTCTCTGATCAAAGATGATGAACATTCTGAAATTGGCCGAGCGGTCAACAATATCTATAAAAGTACAAAAGTTTATCCGTTTGCGGACTTCTCCGATCCGGTTTTTGTGACTGTCATAACCAGCAAAGAGTAACAAATGGATCTGTTTTCGCACTCCTCTAAAGAAAAAATGGCAAAGGAGAGTCCGCTGGCTGCGCGAATGCGACCGCGGACTCTTGATGAATATATAGGTCAGGATCACATACTTGCAGAAGGTCGACTTCTGCGTCGTGCCATCAAAGCCGATCAGCTTTCTTCGCTTATCTTTTACGGACCTCCCGGAACTGGTAAAACCACACTTGCATCGGTAATCGCCAACACCACCAAAAGTCGTTTTGAAATCCTTAATGCCGTGCTTGCGGGAGTGAAGGAGATTCGTCAGGTGATTGCTTCAGCTAAAGAAAAGTGGGAACTTTATCAACGCCGCACAATTCTTTTTGTAGACGAGGTGCATCGCTGGAATAAATCGCAGCAGGACGCACTGCTTCCGTGGGTCGAAAATGGGACAGTTATTCTGATTGGTGCGACGACGGAGAATCCTTACTTTTCGGTTAATAAAGCGCTTTTGAGTCGAAGTCGTGTGTTTCAATTGAAGCCATTGACTGAGCAAAATCTTAGAGATGTGGCAAAGCAGGCAATTGCCGATGAACGCGGATTCGCAAAAGTGAATGTAAAGCTTGATGATGACGCATTGGAACATTTGGTGAAAGTGGCAAATGGTGATGCACGTGCGGTGCTGAACGCGTTGGAGCTGGCAATCGAGACCACGGACGTGGAAAAAGACGCTCGACATATTACGCTACAAGTTGCCGAAGAGTCGATTCAGCAGCGCGCGGTTTTATATGATCAGGAAGGTGATTGCCACTTTGATACAATTAGTGCGTTCATCAAATCAATTCGTGGTTCTGATCCAGATGCCGCACTTTACTGGATGGCAAAAATGATTTATGCGGGAGAAGACCCGCGCTATATTTTTCGCCGAATGTTGATCTCGTCCTGCGAGGATATTGGTTTGGCAAACCCGAATGCGATTCAATATGTGCAATCAGCAGCCGAAGCCTTTGAACGTGTCGGAATGCCGGAAGGAAATTTCTTTTTGGCAAACGCGGCGATTTATCTGGCAACATCCCCAAAATCAAATTCAGCTTTAGCATTCTTCGATGCCTTAAAGACGGTTCGCGAAGAACGTGATTCCGATGTGCCTAATCATCTGCGTGACGGATCACGTGACAAAGAAGGTTTCGGACATGGCGTTGGTTATCAGTATCCGCACGCGTTTAGAGATCACTGGGTCGCCCAGCAGTATCTGCCCGATTCGTTACAAGGGCGAGTGTTTTACAACCCTGGACGATTGGGGTATGAAAAAGAGATTGCCGAAGATGTAAATCGACGCCGTGAAGAACAACTTGCGGCGATGCTAAGCGGTGGTGTTTGCGAAGCTCCTCCAGAGATTCTGACGTTTTCACCAGTGGACAAGGAGTTTGACCGATGGATAAAACGTACACTTTCGCAGGTGACGTCTCAGCTTCGGGAACTTCGAGAACGTGTTTACGAACCGCTGAAAGTGCAACGCCATTTCCGAACGTTGGTAATGAATGACGACAGCGGTTTGTTGACTTGGGAATCCTTGCGTCTTAGTCCTGAAGGCGGCACTTGGAGTGTGGCAAAAAATCAACGTATTGCCGATTTTATAAAAGGTCAGTGTCAGGCTTTTAACGAAGATGATTCGATTGCGTTACGAATGCCGACGATTTTGATTGATTCAGATCAGTTGTTTGACGACTTTGCAAAAGATTTGAAGTTTGAACTCTTTGTCGCAAGAAATATTCTGACTGATAACTTTGGCGAAAAATGCGATGCAATTCTAAAACTTTTGGCGAATGACGCACAAATCTCAATTGTAGAAGCGATGCCGTTTTATAGTTCACGTTTAAGTTCCTTTATCGACTGTTCAGATGAACTTTTAGAAAAGGTTCAAACTGCTGAACGTGATATTTATGCCAACTATCTAAACAAGAATGATTTGGTAAAGATTGCTCAGGACAGTTTTGCTAAACTGACTGACATTGAACTAAACTATGAACTTTGTGACAGTTCACGTGAAATTGTCGTTAAAGATACTGAAATCAATCGTTGGTTTGATTTGAGCAATGCAAAATCTTATGCAGCACATTTGGCAGAAGTTATGACCACAGAAGAGGTTGAAGAGTTGAAAATGATCTTCATACGTCAGCTTCGTGGAAAGAAAATAACCATCAAGTCGAAGAACCTTTTCTTTTCTATCAATCTAAAAAACTAGTTGTGAGAAAAACATTGTTCGACGGTAATTGATTATGTTGATTTGTCTATTAGTCAACAACTTGGTGTCTTCCAATAATTTGGTCTGGCGTTTTTGGCCATTTTGACGCTTTCCAATAAGTTTAGTCTGGCGTCTTTGGTTACTTTTACGCTTTCCAATAATTTGGTCTGGCGTTTTTGTCCATTTTTACGCTTTCCAACAATTTGGTCTGGCGTTTTTGGGCACTTTGAGACTTTTCAATAAGTTTAGTCTGGCGTTTTTGGTCACTTTTGCGTTTACCAATAAGTTTGACTGGCATTTTTAGTTACAAAAAGAAGATTTCAAAGATTGGAACCATAACTGATTGGTGGACCAATTTAATAAATTTAAATAAGAGTATAAAACATGTTAAATATTAAATGGCTTTTTGATTTAGTTCAGGTTCATTCAACTCCGGGCGATGAAACGGATTTGAATGACTATTTGACGAAAGAGTTCAAGGCGTTGAACCTTGATGTGCAAACGCACGGACAGTATGCAATTTCGACCACAGTGAATGGTTTTGATGAATCTAAACCGACTGTGTTGGTTGGTGCGCATACCGATTCGCCCGGATATATTGTGGAGAAAGTCTCTACACGTCGTTTGAAACTTGTAAAACTTGGTGGTGCGAGTTTTGACGGTGACAAGACCAAAGCTGTGGTTAAAACGGATTCAAATCTTTATAATGTTAATCTTCGCAAAGAGGAGACGGATGACGAGACGCTTTACTTCTGTGACTACGTGCCGGGAGTGAAAGCCGGCGATCGTGTCTGTTTTGCATCAAATCCGATTCTTAGTGACAGTGGCGAACTCGTTGCGCCGTTTCTCGATAATCGTGTCGGCTGTTTTATGTTGCTGGAAGTAGCGAAGAAGTTTGCTGATGCGGAGCTGCCGTTTAATTTGGTGCTTGGTGCAAATGGCACTGAAGAGATGTGCGGATTTGGCGCGAAAGTGCTGGCAAAAGCGACTGATCCCGACTTTGTGATTTGTCTTGATGCGACGTATACAAGCGAAGAGCAGGGCATTAAGATGGGCGACGGTGCGGTAATCACATTGAGTGATGCTTCTGTTCTGCTTTCAATCAAACAGCGTGAGAATTTGTTGGAGCTGTTCTACGATTTCGGCGTGGAGATTCAGACCGAGGTGTATAACTACAGCGGCACAGATTCACGCGCATTCCCGATGATGGGAAATCCGGCGCCTGTGATTGCGTTGTTATTACCAACTGAAGGGAATCACTCGCCAAACGAAAAGTGTGACTTGGAAGATTTGGATAAAATGCTGGAAGCGATCGAAGCATTGCTGGACCATTCAAAAGAGTATCACGTTTGGTAAGATTACTGAAAACTATTACCTTGGAGCGATGAAATGTATTTAAAGTCAGATTGTGGATACACGGTTTTTACTTCATTTGTCGTATTTCTATTTATGGTTTTTTATGTCGAGTATAGCTACCTCTATGCGGGAGGTTATATGCTCATTTTATTTATGTTGAGTTTTGCTCGTTATATTGGTGAGAAGAGGCCAGAACATCCGCAGTGGTTTGTATTCACTCACGCAATAGCACCGTTTTTGCAGGTTCAGGCTTTTATGCTTGCAATTATGGCTATTGCTTCATTTATAGTTTTGGGCATAGGTTTTCAATTGTTTTGTTTGTACACAATAGTCAGTATGTTTACCCTAATTTTGGTGTTTTCACGAAAAGCTAAAAAGCATTGGGAGATTAACCTTAATACTTCACGTAAAAAGTCCCGAAAAAGATTTGACCTTGTGGGCGGAGTTTTAAATTCAGATAGAATTATGGAAGATTATGATCGCAGTACGGGAGTAACTATTGTGTTATATGCTGTTGTTTCTGCTTTGATAGGGAGGATTTTGTCTGTAGCAATAGACTCTGACTTTTTTAAAGTACTGATAGTACTTACTGTTGGAGGTGGTTTGAATTTCTTTATGTTTCAAAATATGTATGTTCGTATGATTTATCCTCTAGTTAAAATAACAATTTGGGAAAGAAAGGAAAAGCGTAAGATGGTTGTTAGAAGAGGATAGGTCTTATTGTTGTTTTGTATGAAAAAATAAAGGGTTAGCTATGGCAAATATTGTTTACATTGCGACGAGTTTAGATGGATTTATTGCCGACAGAAATGATGGATTGGATTGGTTGAATATGGTACCGAATCCAAGTCATGATGATTTGGGTTGGGCAGACTTTATGAATGGAGTCGACGCGCTGATTATGGGACGTGTGACTTTTGAGACGGTTTGCAGTTTCGACTGTGAATGGCCGTATTCTAAACCGGTTTTTGTACTGACCAGTTCCTTGAGGTCAATCCCAAAAGGTTATGAGGATAAAGTTGAACTGGTTAATGGATCGCTTTCTGAGGTTGTAGCAAAGGTTAATGCGAAAGGTTACGAAAACCTCTACATTGACGGCGGTAAAACCGTACAGTCATTTCTTAAAGAAGATTTAGTTGATGAACTGATTATCACAACAATTCCAATTCTCTTAGGCGGCGGCTCTCCACTTTTCGGCGATTTGCCGAAAGAGCAAAGATACGAGTTAGTTAAAAGTGAAATGTTGCTGAATCAATTAGTAAAAAGTCACTATAAAAGAGTGCGATAATTGTAAGCAGGGAGTTAAATGATGTTGTTAAGTGAATTGAAAAGAATTGTTGAAGATCAAACGTTGTTTACAGTTGTTAATACAACAGGTGATGAAACTACAGGTTATGCCCTTAAGGTTTCTGAAGAATTGGTGATGATGGCACAATACACTGAAGAAGGGATTTTTGACGGTTATTCTATTTTTGCTTTAGATCAAATTGCCGAATTCTACTGGGGTGATCGTTATCATGAAAGTGTTGAACGGCTAATTGATAAGAAAATAAAGTGTGTCACTCCAGATATTACACTAGACACATTGGAAAGTGCGATTGTTGAGGCAAATCAATCTTATGAGGCGATGGCTTTTTACGAAACTGGAGACTCACAGACTTTTGATGTTGCTGAAGTTCTTGCCATTCAAGACGGCTGGATTAAATTGTACTGCTTTGGTAATAAAAAGAATCTTTCAAGAACATATCGAGTAATTGATATTGACAACTATATAAAAATTGAGTTCGACACACCTTATATAAACTCAGTTGTAGCGTTACATCGTTAGTATTTTTTGCGTTGAAATAAAAGGCTATGTTCCAGTTAAAGGT
>DDLT01000155.1 GCA_002340265.1 Lentisphaeria bacterium UBA2565
GTTAGTGCCATTGGTTCGTAGCGGTGGATAGACAGCCCTCCCAAGCTTCATTATGTTCAGCAATTTAATGTAGTGCGCGTCACTCCGTGACCGCAGAGAAACTGGCAAAACCAGTTTCAAGTCGTCGAGGGACCGAAGTCTCCTCTGTCGCTTATCTCTCCGACCTACTGTTAACCGAAAAGCTGTGATGCTTGCAACACTCCAAGAGATCGACTACACCTCTTGAATGAAACCTCGCAATCGAACGACAATTATTCGCTTCATTCGTATAATTCGTGGTTCTGAAAGCTGTGATGCTTGCAACACTGCAGAGTTTCGCTACCTAAACCCCGCCTCTACGCCTTCGAAGTCTCCACTTCGTTTCGCCTATCTGTGCAAAAGTTGATTGGGTTTATATGAAAAAAGCTCCCGACTTGTATATCGGAAGCTTTTTTTGAATCACTAATCGCTACTATTTTGCAGCAACTTTAGTCAACTTATCGATCAGCGATTTTTTATCGCCCATCTCTTTCATCTTGGCAATAAGCTTTTTACGCATTTTCACCGTTACAGCTCTGTATTCCGGAGATTTTGCCAGATTTTTGATCTCCTCTGGGTCTTTCTCCAAGTCAAATAGCTTTTCTACTCCAATTTGTGGATACCAAATCAGTTTATATTTGTCGGTACGTACCATGCGCTGGAAGTCGATGTAGGCGCCGTAAACTGCATCGTGCCCTTTGTCTTCTCCTTTGATAATTCTAGTCGCACTTTTAAATGAGTCCTTAGAAATATCCGCACCTGCCAAATCAAGCGCTGTAGTCATTGCCGCCTGAAGGTAGATTTTATCATTAATCTTTTTACCTTTTGGAATTCCCGGTCCAGTAATAATCCACGGTGCGCGAACTGACGCATCATATTGATTCTGCTTACCCAGCAATCCATGTGCTCCAACAGACAAACCATGATCAGCTGTGAAAATGATAACTGTATTGTCAGCTTTACCACTTTTTTCCAACGCCTTCAAAATTTTACCAATCTGGTCATCGGTATGAGTAATCAACGCATAATATTCGCTGCGGTTTACCTGAACCGAATACTTTGTACGCGGAAATGGGGCGAGCTTTTCGTCACGAATTCTGTTTGAACCGATGTCATCCGGGTAAAGCGGCTGAAAGCTTTTCGGAACAGAGATGTTTTTGTAAGGATACATATTCTGATATTTTTGCGGAGCCTGACGCGGATCGTGCGGTGCATTGAAACTACACATCATGAAAAACGGTTTATCATCTTTTTCTGCCATCTTCATGAAACCTACTGCATCGTCGGCAAGGATTTCACTCCAGTGTTTTCCACCTTTCCAGAAACCATTTTTCGACTTATCTGTCGGCAACCAAGAACTTGTTTTTCCTGGTTCAAATGTGCGTGTATAGCGCTCTGCTGTCTGATTCGGCATTCCACCGCGAACATGTTCTGCATGATCAAAAACCTGATGTGCCAACTTGTGCGGTCCAGTATGCCATTTACCGGAGAAATAAGTTGTATAGCCCTGCTCTTTCATTCGCTGCGGCCACATTTTGCCATCCTTGGCAAAATTATTGAACTTTTTGCTGACTTTTTGCGCTTGCCAAAGCTGCATTCCGCTCATCAACATAGAGCGACTCGCCATACAAACTGCACCCTGCCATGCACCGGAGTTGTAGGCATGAACAAACTGAACTCCATTTCGAGTCAACTTGTCGATATTCGGTGTTTTAACCTCTTTATTGCCCTGTGCCGCGATACAATTGTAGGCAAGGTCATCGGCAAACAGAAACAGAATATTAGGTTTAGAATCAGAACTAGATGTTTGGGCTGAACATGCCCCGGCTGCAATCAGAGAGGTTGCAAAAACTGCTTTATAATTACTCACTTCAATCTCCTTTTTTGTAATGTTTTGTTTAATTATACTCTATTTGCTGTTCCATTTTAACACCAAAAACAAAAACTCCTACCTTTTCAGGCAGGAGCTTTAAAGTAAACAGTCTTAAACCGATGATTTATTTCACATCAATTGTTAGACCCAAAAGCTTCTCAAGCGTTTTAAGATCCATTGTCTGCTGAACCTGATTTAGTGACATGCCAAGCGCCATCACACTTTTCTGTTCAGGATTTGCTGAGATTTTGATACCTTTTCCGGACTTGACGAATTTGATGATTCGGCGAACAAGTTTGTTATTGCCTTTACCCATTGCAGTTGCCTGCTGTTTTAGAAGATCAGCTGCAATTTCACGTACTCCTGTGGCATCTTTTGCATCTTTAAACTGAACCTCTTCTTTGCGAAGTTTTTCCGCAGCCATTGTCATGACTCCCTCATCATTAAATTCTACAGACGCAGAGTTTAGCTCAAGACCACCCATAATCCCCATCAGAAGCATTGGGTTTACCTGATCAGGAGTTTCTGCAGTTTTCATTGCCTCTTCAATTGGTGCAAGGTTTACGTTTCCAAGGTTCAAGCCTGCGCTGTAGTTACCAAGGTTGTCAATTCCAACAGACCAGCCACCGTCAAAAGTTTTTGCAGATTCGTCATAGTTGTGTTTTGCCGCCACATCAACTACAATTTCATCTTTGATGCCAAAGTCTGCGAAGTCTTTCGCTTCAGACTCGTTGATTCCGGCTGTTTTGAAAGGAATGCGGATGTTATCAAGTTTTACATTTGAAGAACGTGGAATTTTGTTGATGAAATCATAATCGCTGACTGTCACAGAGTCAATCTTCACTTCGCCTGCTGGACCTACAGCAGTAATATCGCTCAGAACCGCTTCTTGACTGAACACATTTACTGACAAATCACCATAACTGATTTCTTTTATGTCACTCTGTGCTTTCAGCTCTTCAATGGTTTTATCAATATCGCCTTTAACCTTAGAAGTCGCCGCACTGTTAATTCCGACATACGCACCACCGGCCACAATCGCTCCGATTACACCTACAACCACAATACCTTTTTTCATAATCATCCCTTGTTTATGAATTTATTTTACATTTAAAAATTGTTTCGGAATTATGAGTTTACAGTCAAACTTGGCGTTTACAATCAACTCTATTGAAAATGTCTCTAATCCACTTAGTTTGAGCAGAACTATTATACAAAACCTTTTATTAAAAATGATTACTAAGAAAATTTCTAAACTTTCCACTAAAGCAATCTCTGAATATCAAATGATTCAACCCGGAGACCGACTGCTTGTCGGTGTCAGCGGAGGCAACGACAGCATGGTTTTGATGCATCTGCTGACTCATTTGCAACGTCGCGCACCGTTCGATTTTACCATAAAAGGCGTTACAGTCGATGCCGGATGGGACGGCATTGATATTGACGGACTGCACAAATACTGTCTCGATCAGGGCTGGGATCACGATGTTATTCGATTCAACGCGAAACAGATTCTTAAAGACAAAGATGCAGAGAAACGTCCCTGTGCTCTCTGCGCCCGTCTGCGTCGCGGCAAACTTCATGGTTACGCCGACGAGTTTGGTTACAACAAGATTGTTCTCGGTCAGCATCTTGACGATATTTGCGTCAGTCTGCTGATTGGACTTTTCCGCGGTCACGGTTTGACGACGATGGGACCAAATGTGGCGGCGGATCAGAAAAACGGCGGCGAAAAACGAATCATTCGCCCGATGGCTTTTTTGACGAAAGCGATGATTGATGACTGTGCGAAAACGTTTGAACTTCCAAAATTCGGTGAATGTGATTTCGGCGAGATGTTGAAGCAGGACGGCGATCGATCATTTCTTGAGGAACATCTGAAAGTGCTGGCTAAGCGTTTTCCGGGAATTCGTCAACGCATGCTGAAATCGATGTCGGATGTGCGCCCCGATTACCTATTAGACCCTAAATTTCTGGATTATTTGAAATGAACAAAACCAGCCCAATTGGAATTTTCGACTCCGGCTACGGCGGCCTCACGGTGTATCAGGAGATTGCCGAAGCGTTGCCGGACTACGACTTCATTTATCTTGGAGACAATGCCCGCACACCTTACGGCACGCGTTCTTTTGAAGTCATTTACCAATATACGGAAGAAGCTGTAAAGTTCCTTTTTGAACAGGGTTGCCAGTTGATAATTATTGCCTGTAATACCGCATCTGCGGAAGCACTACGTAATATTCAGCAAAAATTCCTGCCGACTTATGATCCAAATCGACGTGTCCTCGGCGTCATTCGTCCAAGTGTAGAAGCGGTGGGAAGTGTCACCAAAAGTAAAGTCGTCGGTGTGCTCGGCACAGAAGGTACAGTTCGCTCTGAATCATACATATTAGAGATCAACAAACTGTTCCCGGAAATCGAAGTCATTCAACAGGCCTGCCCAATGTGGGTACCGTTGGTTGAAAACCATGAACTTGACAACGATGGAGCCGAGTTTTTTATCAAACGCGAAATCGACGCACTTTTTGCACAAAATTCACTAATAGATACAGTTATTCTCGGTTGCACACATTATCCTCATTTAATCAAACTGATAAAAAAACACCTGCCTCAACATGTCACTCTTTTAGTTCAAGGCGCAATAGTTGCTGATTCGTTAGTTGATTATTTGCAAAGACATGGCGATATTAATCAGTTATGCACCAAGGATCGAAAGCGACAGTTTTTCACCACGGAAAATAGTGATAACTTCGGTAAAAAAGCATCGCTATTTCTGCGGAAGAAAGTTGAAGCTGAAACTGTGACAATTTGATTCGTAAAAGTTTTAGATTCAACTCGTTGAAAACTCATTGAAAAACTGAACTATCGCTGTACCTTGGGGCGCTCACAAATTAGAATTAAAAAATTGGATTAAAAATAATGCCGCAATCACTGGATAGAACCAAACGTATTTTCAATGACTTGACTGCTGCTTGCTCAGGTAGTTCGCTTGAGGAACAGTTAAGACCCAGGGATAAGAAAGAGTTTCCGTTACCAAAACGCGTACCGGTACCAAACGACTCAACTTCTGAAGGTTTAAAAGCTCGTCAGGAGTTCTTCCGTAAAATGGGGCATAAAATCGAAGCGCTGACCGGAAATGTACCGCCTGTTCCTCCTGAACAGATTGTCGGAAACATCGAAAGTCAGATCGGTTACGCATCAATGCCGATTGGTGCAATCGGACCACTTCGTATTAACGGAACTTATGCTCGCGGCGACTTTTACGTACCGATGGCAACAACCGAAGGCGCACTTATTGCCTCTTACGGACGTGGCGCTCATGTCATCAGTCAGAGCGGTGGTGTAACTACAGCTTGTGTAGCCGATTCCATCTTCCGCGCTCCTGCATTCGTCTTCAACAATCTTTCAGAACTCTCACAGTTCATGGGTTGGCTTCTTCCAAATATTGAGCACTTTCACGGAATCGTTGCTCAAAATACCCGTTTTGGTAAACTGATTGATGTAAAAACCACAGTCAGCGACTCAACAGTTTGGCTGACATTTGAATACACTACCGGCGATGCGGCCGGACAGAACATGGTAACGATCTGTACCGACGCAATCTGCCAATACATCGTCAACAGCTGCCCTGTAAAACCACGCGTCTGGTTCCTTGACGGAAACATGTCAGGTGACAAAAAAGCAACGGTTTTAGCTTTCCAAAGCAATCGTGGTAAAAAAGTGTTGGCGGAAGTGGTTGTTCCACGTCGTGTCGTTCAGCGCTTTTTACATACAGAACCTGAAATGATGCAAGAATTTTACAAAGTCAGCAAACGCGGTGCACTGCAAAGTGGCGGAATTGGTGTTCAAGGACACTTTGCCAACGCGTTAGCAGCTGTTTATATCGCCTGCGGGCAAGATGCGGCTTGTGTGTCTGAATCTGCGGTAGGAATGACAAACCTTGAAGTTCGTGAAGACGGCTCAATGTACGTATCGGCAAGTCTTCCAAACCTTACAGTCGGAACTGTCGGAGGTGGAACACATCTACCGGCGGCAAAAGAGTGTCTGG
>DDLT01000182.1 GCA_002340265.1 Lentisphaeria bacterium UBA2565
AACTCTGTTGCCCTCTGTGAAAATTCAGTGTTCTCTGCGGTAAAATATTGTCGCCTGTTTACTTGCCGAATTAATGTGAAGCTCTGACACAAAAAGCCTTGTATTTGTAAGGCATAGAGAGCGAAAGCTTCTGAATGAAATTCGAAAAGAGTCGGATGACACAAAAAAGTTTTCAGAAAAGAAGAAAAAGAAACTAAAATGCAAAGCAGTGGAGGAAATATACGCTAACGTGGTTACATTGAAGTTATCGAACAAAACACGAAAAGTGTTAACCAATTAATTGACAAATCTGTGACATAAAACAGTTGGTTGCACACCAAACAACTCTATGTGATATTGTTAATTATCAGAAGATCATAAAGAAAAGAATTATATAATATATCCTGAACCTTATTTGGTTTGGTTAAACTTTAAAATAAAGAGAGGTGTCGTCTTGAAAAGAAAATTATATTATTTATTATGCCTAATTTGTGCACAAAGTTACCTGTTTAGAGCGCATGCAACTATAGCTGTGAAAGATAAGTTGGATAATATTTTATACAAACTGTCAGAAGTTGGAGATGTTTCGTTTTCTGATTGGACTGTGGAAGAAAAATATAGATATGCTCTATATAGTGCTGATTTTAAGCACTATAAGAAAACTTCTAACGATTATAGAAAGGTTATTCCTGAGAGTGATTTAGCTCTTATTAAAAACTGGCCTGAAAAAGATTTAATAAAATTAGCGAGTTATTATGAAGCTAATTTGCTGCTTAATTCTGTGAATTTGAAGGAGGAGCAGGTTCATAAAGTATTGAAAGAGTTATCCCCAGAAGATAAATACGTCTATAAGCTTCTCTTACCTACGCATCAAAAGCAAATAGTAATGACACGTATTAAAGTAGAAAAAGAGAAACAGTTTTCTGGCAAAACAAAAAATACTGTAGATGTTGCATTACGAAATAGGAACGGTGAAATAAAGGGCGAGTTTAAAAAAGATATTGAAGAACTGTTGTCTTTAAAAGAAAAGGAAGACTTGCAGTTAGTGTATGACACTTATTTTGATAAAGGGAAAAAGCGTAATCTCAGAGAAAAGGCATTAACTACTTATAGTAAGGAGTACCCTAGCTCTCCCTTCCTTGCTGAAGTTTATTGTATGCTCGGTCACATGTGGTCAATTCATCGTAGAAAAGGAGAAAGTGCAGATAACAAGAAAGCTGATGAGTATTATTTAAAAGCTCGTAAGCACTTTAAAGGTAAATTTTCATATGATCATATTACGATCTGGGGCTCAATGGTTAATAGACCTTATGCCGATATAAAAATGCGGGTAGAATATGTTAATTGGATTTACTTTATTAAAGATAATTGTTCAGCTTCCGACATTTTTCCGGTAAGGAGCATATCGTCAGCTCTCAAAACCGGTAAGATATTTCTTACCGACGATAGAAAAACTACAATAATTAATCATTTCTGCCAACACACTAGCTCCTCTTTCCTAAAGACTGCACGTCTCAACACATTGTGGAGAACGGGAGATAAAAAACAGGAATTAGAAATTTTAGCTAATACATTCCCTCATAAACAAATTGGAATTGATGCTAACAATAAACTAAATGCTTTGACAACAAGTGAAGAAAATAGCAAAGCTGATAAAAAGCAATAGTTTCAAAAAATATTCCAATCTCGAACATGAATTATTTTTATATTTTTGCGTTAGGGATAATATGTTTGTTGTCGTAAAATAGCACACAGACAGTAAAAAAGTTGAGCTTACCTTGAGGTAAACTTAAATCTTATCTGGTAGTATATTCGTTCTGATAGGGAACATAATAATGCAAAATTTATATTATTTATTCACATGTAAGTGACTGAAGTTATTGATCTTTTTAGAGAAGATATATTATTAACTAAAATACAAAATCTATTTATAAAAAGGATTGTTATGAAAATTAACACCCAAAAAATATTATCTATTTTAGTAATTATAACTACAATTATTGCTTTTGTAGAGGAAAAAAATAATTCGAAATATGAAATTCTTAAAAAACGTTTTGATGAACTTCCAACTTTTGATCGCCCAGTCAGTGAGCTTACAGCCGATGAGATTGAAGCAGTATTTAAAAAAGCAGATAAAATTGTGGATTTAATGAGAACTCAGCTTTCTACTTTCAGACATGATAAGCAACATGAAACAGCACACCAGATTGCCAAGAGTTGGGCAGAACAATATTTAAACAAGGCTTACCTTCCTCCAGCGAATTCACGGTATGTGTATTTAAAAGGGTATAAAAATGAAATTTGTGATCGTCTTCAAGTTAGCTATGTTGTCAACGATGATATAGTGACCATCACTCAAGCTGCAATGGTTTTTACCTTACAAATTGAGTCTATGCTTGAGTCTGCTAAAACCGAAGAGTTCTCACATGAAAAGCTTAATGCTAAATGTAAAGCAATTTTTAAGTCAGATGGGGTAGACTGGACAAGCAAAGTTAGAATCAAAGAAAAAGACCTTTTAAGAGGAAGGGTTGAGACCGTTTTGGGGGACGATCATACTAAAGCTCAACAGCAGGGGTTTGGTTGGTTACATGAACCTGGTTATGACTTTTTTTACAGAACTAAAGAGACTGGTCATGTAATAAAAAGTATACACCCTAGAGACAATGCCTATTGGTTCAGGAGTTTTAAAAAGGACAAAATAAAGAAGTAAAGAAAACACCCATACAGTAGAAAAATCTGAGTTTAGCTAAGTAGAAAAGCAGTTCTGCTTTTTTTCTCACTACTACCGTGTTCTGTTGCTAAGTTAGATGATTTTTGTAAAACTTTTTTCAAATTGACTGACTTTAACAAGTCTTTTGCATGTTAAGTCAGCTTTCTAAGTATAGCAATTTGCTAGAAGATAAAAAATCCATCAGACGAATTTTAAAACTTTACGGGAATGAGCCGATTCGTTAAAATGTGATTTTTAACCAGTTATGTATTATGAGATGATATTGTGAAGCTCTGACACAAAAAGCCTTGTATTTCGGCTATCGCGCACTACTTTTGACCCGAAAAAATAGTCACTTTGCTTAAATGACGTTTTTATACAAAATTAATTAATCGGAGAATTAAAAATGGCAGTAAAAAAAGTTGGTATTCTGACTGCTGGTGGATTGGCTCCTTGTCTTTCTACTGCTATCGGTCGCCTAATCGAGCGTTATACTGAAGTTGCACCTGAAATCGAACTAATCTGCTACACAAGCGGTTACAAAGGTCTTCTACTTGGTGAAAGCATTGTTGTTGATCAGAACATCCGTGACAACGCAGCAGTTCTTTACACTCACGGTGGTAGCCCAATCGGTAACAGCCGTGTGAAATTGACTAACGTGGCTGACTGTGAGAAACGCGGTCTTGTTCAGCCTGGTCAGAACCCACTAGAAGTTGCAGCTAACCAGCTTGTTAAAGACGGTGTTGACGTACTTCACACAATCGGTGGTGACGATACGAATACAACTGCGGCTGACCTTGCGGCTTTCCTAGCTGACAACGACTACAAACTAATCGTTGTTGGCCTTCCAAAAACTATCGATAACGACGTTTTCCCAATCAAACAGTCTCTAGGTGCATGGACTGCTGCTGAAGAGGGTGCTAAATACTTCGAAAACGTAGTTGCTGAGCACAACGCAAACCCACGCATGCTTATTATCCACGAGGTAATGGGACGTAACTGTGGTTGGTTGACTGCTGAAACTGCACGCGTTTACCAGGAGCGTCTACACGAGCTTGATTTCGTGCCTTCAATTGGTCTAAGCAAAGAGCGCAAAGCTGTTCACGCGGTATTTGTTCCAGAGATGTCTCTAGATATCGCTGCTGAAGCGGCTCGTCTTAACAAAGTTATGGACGAAGTTGACAACGTAAACATCTTCATCTCAGAAGGTGCCGGTGTTGAGTCTATCATTAAAGAGATGGAAGCAGCTGGTCAGGAAGTTCCACGCGATGCATTCGGTCACGTAAAACTTGACGCGGTTAACCCGGGTAAATGGTTTGGTGAGCAGTTTGCAAAACTTCTAAATGCTGAAAAAGTTCTAGTTCAGAAGTCTGGTTACTTCGGACGTGCGGCGGCTTCAAACGCGGCTGACCTTGAGCTTATCAAGAAATGTGCTGACAAAGCTGTTGAATCTGCACTTGAAGGTGTTGGCGGAGTTGTTGGTCACGATGAGGACCAGAACGACGAACTACGCGCAATCGAATTCCCACGCATTGCTGGTGGTAAGCCGTTCAACATCGACGAGCCATGGTTCGGCGAACTTCTTGAGTCTATCGGACAGGCTAAAGGTGAAAAACTGGAAGTTGCTCACTAAGCAGTCGAAGACTGATTTTATCAGAATAGTCTTTTAACAGTAAAATCTAATATTGAATTTTTGATGTTTCTAATTTGATAGTGTAGATTTGATGTTCATAAAAGCTTTAGGCGGAGAGTTCTGAGGTATACTCAGAGTCCTCCGCTTTTTTATTGATTTATATTTAATTGTTAATATTATTAATATTAATATTAATAATATTAAGTTTTTTATTGATTTTATTAAAGTTTTGACTATTGTCATTCCTGCTAACTTATAAAAAGGTAGATTACTATGGCTAAAGACTATTTTTCATCTAGATGTCAGAACTGTAATGGTTCTCTGACAATTGCCGCTCTACAGTGTGATACGTGCAACCTTAAGCTTGAAGGGCAGATCGAGCTTCCTCGTTTAGCAAGGTTAAATCCTGATGATCGAGAGTTTATAGAGTTGTTCGTATTGGCTGCTGGGTCGTTGAAGGAAGTTGGAAAAATTCTTAAAATATCTTATCCAACAGTAAGAGCAAGGCTGGATAAAGTAATTAAAAACCTAAAGCATTTAGATAATCATAAAAAATTGTTGCGTTTAGAGATTATCACTAGTCTTGAAAAGGGTGAGATAAGTAGTGATGAAGCTCTAAAACGATTGAATGAACTTTAAGGAGTAATACATGCAACCAGACACCGCCACTATTCAATTTATTCACACAGTTTTCAATTTTGTAATACATCAATTTCCTGCTATTGTCCTTTTTATACTTTTGGGAGCTATCCTATACTTTGCTCTTACAGAGAAACGTAAGCGACAGCTGGTGTTAACAGCTTCACAGGAAGAACAGCGTCTTAAAGATTTGGTAGATGCAGGAAAACTGAGCCATGAGAGTGCAAATATACTATTAGAGGCTGCACTGTCTCTCCCTGAGGTTCATGAGGCGTACCCATTACCTGATATTCACTTACGTTTGACTTCTGCATTTACGAAGATTTTTAGTATTTTTAAGATAATGTTGGTTACTAGTAAAGTAGCTCTAGTTGCAGTTTTTCCTTTACTCTCTGAAAAAGTTGGAGGGAAAGCTACTATCTATGCTTCTAAACATGCCAATATAATATTCTCTCTAATATTCATAATAATTGTTATTCTTTCAATTACCCATTTTCGTAAGTCTATGCTTATCACAAGAGGAAACTCAAAAGCCGCTGCATGGGTAGCAGGTATATGGCTTTTTGATCTACTGTTTCTACGTTTTGTGTTGCTTGGCGCCGATAATAGTGTTTTTATTTTCTTTGCTGTATTTACAGCAGTTTATGCACTTTGGGTTCTAGTTTGGCGTAACGGGGCACGTTCATTTCTCTCCAATTCGTCCGTTTCTGTGCAAGGTTGGGTTGTACAGTTTACTTTTATTCTTTTTTTAGGTCTTACTTATACTGGTATTTTTGTTATGCCTGCCAGTTACAATACCCAATTTACTCAGCAACAAAGTGATATTAACTTTGACTTCTCTACTGTCTCCCCTCACTCAAAAATTGAGTCCATTCACTTAATACAGGCTACACAGGGAAATAATACTAAAAACTTTACAGAATTACTTGTTTCAGTGCTTAAAGAAAAGCTACCTAATATGGATATTTCAAAACAAGAGTATGGGACTATAAGTAAAGAATCGATCAATCTGGCGAGTGGGATGGTTCTTGTTGTTAGTGAAGTCGATTTACAAAAAGATCAATCCAATGAACTCTTTAATGAATTCTTCAGTAAATTGCATACTAAAAGCGGATTCAAGTTTAAAGGTATTGGTAAAGAAAAACATTCTTTTACTGTTCAGTCTTACGCACCAAAGAACCCTTATGCTTACCATTATGACCAGTTAAAAACAATTCTGCCTGTATTCAATGAATACCCTCCTAAAGTAAATTGTACAATTGCACAAAACTATCAGGGGGATAAAGGTACAGCTTTAAAGCAACTCTCTACTGATGTTGTAGAAAATTTATTGAAGCAGCTTAAACCATATAATGAATCTGCGAACTTTAATACGCCTAAATACTTTGCAGCTCAGCCTAAAGTCGTGGAGAATCCTGAATTATCATTTTTTGAGGCTGGAACACGTATTGGAAGGTTTCACTCAGTTTATTACAATAATTTTACACTACATCAATTTCCGTTAACGGGAAAAACCTTCGAAAAAGAGGCCATTGTTAATGAATTAAAGGCTAAGGGCTGGGTAATTGAATCTGCTGATAAATTCAAAGGGCAAATTATTATTGTTGCCAAATCAGAAAAATCGAAATCCAAAATGACTATTACGATACCGATCCCAATTGACGCACAGTCAGATTATTATGGAGAAATGGAAACTTATTCTCCTTTTGGGTATGTGGTAATGTATCAACTTAGAACTACTCCGTTTAAACGTGATTTAGTAGATAGGTTTAGGAGGGAAGATATAAGGTCTTTTTCTGCATGTAGTGGTATGAAATTGATACCTAAGAACGAAATTATGGATTATCTTGACCGCCTGCTTTCTGACGAGAATTTAACTTTTAATGACCTTGAAACAATGCATCGCGATGTAAAACAGTTACCTTTTATGATCCCAGAAAAAGACTATAAATGTCTAATTGAATTGCGGATGTTGAATATAGTTGTCGAAGATGTAGAGGAGGGGAAACCTAAATTGGGTCAACTAGATAAGGTTATTGATATACTTTTAGAAGAGGATAACAACCTTGATGAACTGGCTAAATACCAGCCTATTCGTGATTACTACATTAAAGCTAAATTAAGTTATGATACTAACGCAAAATTCTATAAATTCAAAAAGGCTTTTCCTAATTTTTCAAAAGAGAACTTATTGATTGTTGATTTTTCAGAATCTCCAGAACCTAATGCCAAAAGACGTCTTTTAGTTACTATGCAGAAGGAGGATAAAAAGGTGGTTTTGGGTAACATGGGTGTCTTTAAATCAATGACGCATTCTTGTAAAGACGAGTCGACAGGGGGGAATATTTATCGCTACCAAGGTGAAAACTTTTTTGGTGGGCTAAGTGAAGCAAAATTAACTGAATATCTGCTGAATAAAAACTTTGTAGTTGGCACATATTATGATTTCGATACAGACACACTTACTGTTGAAGCCATAGAACCAGTTGGTAAAAAAGCACCTGCACAAAAACAGTTGCATAAAGCTACGATAAAACCAATAGTAGAGCAAAATGATATTAAATTGGAAATTGTTCCAACTTACGGCACTTTGTCTAATAATAGTTATAAATTCCGCCCTTTTGAACCACGCTCAATTTACATTACCATAGACCCAAAAGTTCAGCATAAATATTTGAAAGAAGACATGCTTGAATTGTATTTTTCACCAAATAGTACGGTTAATAATCGACCAATAGGTGAAAAATTGGCAAAGGATTCCAACTCCTTTGGCGGTAAAAAAACAGCAAAATTCTATATGGGGTATGGGGAAAATACTTTCCTTCCGACCAAAGAAGGCATATATAAATTAAGCCTTATTATTAATGCAAGGCAACGAAATAAGACGAAAGCTCACGGTAGTTGGCGTCTGCCTGATATTGAACATATTGTGGAGATTCCAAAAGGGGAAGAAGAGGCTTATAAGTTTCTTGTTGAATCAGGTGCTTCATCATTTTTAGAACATCCCTATGGGGTGCGGCCAACACGAAGTGACATAGGTGGCCCATGGAACCGAAAACCTGCTTACGAGCCGCTGATAAAGCTAGTTGAAGAGTATGATTGCCCATTGTTAAAACAAGACATTTATCGTCATTGCTTGAATGTCTTATCTTATGACTGCCAACATCATGGCGAATATTTTAAGACTGATAAGAATGAAGTAATCAAAGTTATGTGTCGCATTGATTCCTCTAAGACGATAGAATCGATAGAACGTAGCTTTAAATCTCGCGTTTCTAAAGGTAAAAAAGTTGATGTAGATAACTACCAATGGTGGAAAGCAACTTTCAATCTTGAAATGGAGAAACTAAGCTCCAAACGCTAAACTTTTAACTTGTAAATTGTAACCTTAAAACCTGCAACCTCTAAACCTGAAACTTGTAACCAACAACATGCGAATAAAACAGTTCCGAAATCTTATTATATTCCCGATTTGTCTACTTCTTTTCAATGCCTGTGAAGAACTTCTGATTTATAAGTTACGCAAGGTTTTGCGTAATGATTGGATTTACGTGGCGACTTTGATTATCACATTTGTGATCTGTTTTGGATTTATCGCCAATTGGCTGGCTCCGCACATCTCAAAAGCGATTGAACACGGTCATAAGAAAAGTAAGAAGAGAGCAGGGCGAGTGGGAATTATCACATTTTTCACCATTTTATCAGCTCTGATTTTCTGGCTCTACTTTGTGGTTTACACCAAAGGACCGCAATATCTTCTTCCAATTCAGTGGCGCTAAAATCATTTCTTTGATGCTTTGTTGCTTTATTACAAAAAAAATGGCGTTAGGTTTTTCATACTAACGCCTTAAGCCCGAAGCCTATTGCCTGAATATCGCAATAAAGCATTTTAGAAATTTAGAATTGTTACTCTTACTCTTCGCCGCCGGCTTCTAGAATTGCTTCAATTTCTCCCCAGTCGAAGAACGCACCGTGACATGATGGACAGCGGTCGATTTCAACATCTTTTACCATTGTAGGAACTAAAGCCGAAGTGTCGCATTTCGGGCACAAACCGTCTTTTTGTTCAAGAGAGAAACGTTCGCGTTCCACCTCATTATACAGTTCTTTTAGAAGATCGGCGTTGAGTTTTTTTTCGCCGGTTTCCAGCATTTTCAATTCGTCTTTATCAAGCCATACGCCGTCGCAAATCGGACAAGTGTCGATTAGTACGCCGTTTTTAATCTCTTTGTTCATTCTGATGTGACACCTGATGCAATCCATATATTCATTCCTCACTGTTGCTTATTAAAACTATGGCTTAAATTTGAGCGTAAATGAAGAAAAGCAAACGGATTAATTTTAAATAAACAATCAAAACAAGAAATGTTGTGTTTTTGCAACAATTAGCGAGAGTTACGAGGACGGTGAGCGTTTTGTTTGGACTGTTTGATGCGAGATGGAAGTTCGTCTATTGCAGATTTCGAAAAAGTGGTGTCGATGAATCGTTGAAAGATTATTTGTCTGGCAAGTTCGTTTGGATGAAGCATATCGCTTTCGAAGAATCGGTAGTCCCGCAGTTCATCGAGTACAACCTCATAAGATGGGAAATAGTGCGTGTTTTCAAAGGTTTCGACAAGTTGATGAATAGCATCCAAAAGTCTGGCTTTACTTAAACTGTTCAGAGTCAAGTCTCCAGGATAATGTCGAACCGGAGAAAGTGTGATAACAATCTGGCAGTTTGGGTTGATTTGCTGAATCGATTTGACTGTCGATTGCAGGTTCTCGTAGTTTTCTGCTGTGGAAAGTAGTCTTCTTTCAAATTGATTATTCGGCACGCGATGACAATTTGCAACAATTTCATCAATTTCTTTTAGTTCGTAAACGACAGAAGAGGAGGGCGTGATGATAAAAAGGTCGCAGGATTCTACTTTCTCTCGGAACTCTTTAAGCTTTTCGTTCGCATAGTCGACAGCTTCGTTTAATGACGGTTTTGAGAAGTCGCCATGGTGAAGCCAGCTTTTAAAAAGACTCTGATGTTCAAAGAAGTCAGCATTTGTGAAAAGGGAAAAATCACTCACTCGTTGCATAATCTTTGTTATCGAGTGAGTGTTGTAGACAGTTCCTGACGGATTTTGAGCCGTGTCCATTCCGAGTTTATCAAGGTGGTTGACAAGGTGTTCGGAAAAACACGAACCGATACTACAGACAGTCGAATTCCAGTTTAATGAAACCGGAATCTGTGGAGCTTTTACGACAGTCTGCAGTTTGATCATCTAAATGTCCTCTTCGTTTAATTTGGCATTTGGACATAGAATGAATTCGATGGTTTCAGGCTCGCTGATTCCTTCACTTGCAGTGCCATACTCACAGAAGTGGACTGCTGCTTTTTCTGCAGTCGCATACTGCATATTTTTGCCGATAATCGGGAACATTTTCTGCGACTCTTCTGAAATACCTTGATTTAGGTGAACAATCGTAGCTGATGGCACGAAGTTGAACTTCACTGCGTCGTAAACTACACGTCCTTCGTCAGAGCTGATGTCACCGGAAAAGGCAATTTCCAGATTGTGGCAGCGTTTTGAATACATTGAATTGACAGTGTAAAGCATCGCCTGAGGCAGTTTGAACGCTGTTGGTTTGATTGTTTCAATCAACGAATCACAAACCTGTTTCAGTTCATTCTCTTTTGTCAGATTATAAACACGTTCAGTTGCAGAAAGTGCCAATGCCAATGCGGCTGGTTTTCCTTCATCAAAGAACGGAACATAGTTCATCGAAAGAGAATTGTTCAGTGGGTTGATTCGGAAGATTGACTCTTTCTTATCCCAGAAAAGTTCAATCATTACATCGGTCAACTCTTTTGCTTTTTTCAGAAGCGTGACGTCAAAGTTGCACTCGTATACATCAATCAACGCATTAATCAATGCGCCGAAGTCGTCAAGTTTTGCCTCGATATCAAGTTCACCATCAAAGAACGATTTACAGTAATTTTCATTCTTGAACTGATTTTTCATAATGTGATTCAATGCAGCTTCTGCTGCCTGAAGATAACCCGGTTCACTCATTGTTCCGTAAGCGGTCGCAAGTGTCGAAATCATCAAGGCGTTGTCATAAACTGTCGCTTTTTTATCGACAATCGGCTGTTTGCGTTCTTTGTAGACTTTCCACATTTCGCGCTTTGCTTCAATGATTGCAGATTCAATTTCTGACTTTTCCATGCCGTGTTTCTTTGCCAGCTTTTCAACAGATTCGGCAATTGATAAAGCACGGTCTGTATCGTCAACTAAACCAAAGTGCTCGGCAATGACATTTAGATATTTGGCATCGACAATTTTACTCAAAATGGAATAGTTCCAGAAATAGGAGTTTGGGTCGCTGTCTTCCGTTACAGAACTTACCGAATTGTAGAACAGACCGGTTTCTTCATCACAAAGATGTTTAAGAATAAACGAAATAGAGTCTGCAATCACGGTTTCATATTTTGCTGATTCAGTAACTTGATATGCCTCTAAAAACACACGAATAATTGCGGCATTTTCCGCAAGATGTTTTTCAAAAGAGGGACGTAGCCAGTTTTCATCGATACAGTATCGGTGGAAGCCGCCGGAAAGCTGATCTTTAAGTGCAGAATCGGCAATTTTATCAAGTGTTGAAACCACCATGTCGAGAGATTCTGTATGGTCTGTTGCACTAAAATAACGAAGCAGGAATGCCAGCTTTTCAGGATGTGGGAAACGGGATCCTTTGCCAAAACCTTTATGTTCATCATTGAAATTTTTCTTCAGCTCATCGAATGCGTAGTTGTAAAGAAAAGATGCCCAATGAATTTCGAAGTCAAGGTTCTCTTCACCTTGGTCTGGTAGATCTACGGCAAGTTTCAGATTTTTCTCGATAATCAGATTTACTTTGTGTGCACTATCAAGCAGGCTTGCCGGGTTGTCATTCCAAACTGTCGCAATATTATTGATCACAGTACGCAGTGACGGCAGGTTTTCAAAGTCTTCAGCGGGGAAGTAAGTTCCGCCGAAAAACGGTTTCATTTCAGGTGTCAGAAATACGGAAACAGGTCGGCCACTTTTTCCGGTCATTGCCTGAACTGCGTTGTTGTAGACAAATTCAAGCTCCGGATGTTCTTCGCGGTCGGCAATAATGCAGGTGAAGTAAAGACTCAGAATGTTAACGGTGTGTTTATCGTTAAACGTCTCTTTGTGCATATTGATCGACCAGATTGAAGAAAGCGAACCGATGTATAAAAATACCGGTTTCTTTTCTTTCGTGGCGAACTCCAGACTTTCTTTGGTATAAGGCAACCAGTCGATGGCATCTTCAGAATGCATTCGAATAAACGGACTGGTTGCTTTTTCTAAATTGATTTCGTTCATTTTTAGTTGGTTCGTTGGTTAGGTAGTTAGTTGGTTAGAGTGTAGAACTTTTCCTAAACAAAAAAACCGCTGTGTATATTACACAACGGCTTTGTAAAACTGAAAAT
>DDLT01000181.1 GCA_002340265.1 Lentisphaeria bacterium UBA2565
GGGACGCAAGTTAGACAGCGGGATTTTAAAAACAAAGGAACTCGCACCATGTACCAGTCCAGCCCGACTTTCCTTTGTTTTGAAGTCCCACTGTGTAACTTGCGTCCCAGCATAATTAATTCTGTACCATGTGATCGGATCGTGCAAAGAGCCTATTCTTTGTGCACAAGCACCAGAAGGAATCAGTGGCACACACGATATCTCGCAACATACACGGTTGTCCTTGACATGAAATCGATGGAAATGACTTTCCAGTGAGGTAAAAACTAAATTTGTTACATGGAGCAGAATTTGCTCGTTGAAAATTTTTGTATAAGATAGTGTTTACAGTGAATGTATGTACTTTATTCGGCTTAACCCCTGGCGAAATTAGGAATATCGATATATATCGTTAACTGAGACATCAAAAGAAAATATTTTCTAAAAGATCACAATCCGAATTGTCACGCGCCTTCTTCAGGAACTTAAATCCTCTTCCATGCCATCCATTCTCCCCTCATCCCCCCTAGCTAGGTAATCCACCCCGCTCTCAAAAAAATCAAATGCTTTCAAGCCAACTCGCGATATTTGGAACGGACATTCAAGGGTGATCAAAATGATTTTGAGGAGGTTGTACGATGCGTTACACAGCATAAATGTTACAACAATCATGAATTTACGAATAATCAGTAAGCCTATTTAGGTGGAACACTAAATGAGCTGTTTTGATTGTTACTACTGATAACAATTTGAATCCGAGCTACCTCTAATAATACTAGTGAAATAAACAGAACGCAAAAATTATCCTGGACCTTCAAGTGGTCATGCAGCTGAAATAACCCTCTTCTGCATAATAGAAACTGGCCATAACTTTCCAGCTGATGAGCTTAGCGCAGTGAATCGAAGTCAGTAATATCTTGGTGCATCCTAGAAGACTGAGCCAGTCTGAAATCATTTAAAACTGGATGATCCCATGATGTTTTAAAAAAACCTTTTCCTCGCATATCATCATTTCTTTCCTCCTCGATATCAGTTACTGACAAAGAATTTAGAAATCTCAAAATATCTCTCGTGGCAGACAAAAATCAGATGCGTTTTCTTAAAAAACTTGGGGAGAAACGGCTGATTCAAATTTGCAGATTTGATAACATTAACTGAATCTTGTCGCAGGGATCAAGTTAACAAATGCATTCCAAGGGTCCTAACAAAAGAGCCACAAATAAAATCACTCAAGAAAAGTCATGGACTTTTTGTTTAATAGCGACTACAATAAGCCTGCTTAAATACATTAATATAATATGTGAAGAAAAATAAGGAGCCTGATTGCACATCATCTTGATCGATATCTCACTATTTGTTGTCATAGAAACAAAGTAACATTTTCCTTAGGATTCAGCGGCGATAGCCTTCTTCGGGTTCGTCAGGCTTTCCCTTGTCTGCATCGAAGCACCTCTTGATTCGAACAAAGCAGCACATTTCCCCTGCACATGTTGGACTGTGTTTTCTGCACAGATGAAGCAGCACCACACAGGCTTTCTACACGAGAAAGAAACACAGATACTGTATATAACTAATTTCATTCAAATAGACCGAAAAAATTTATTTACCTGGTTCTTTGTCTGCTCTTTGTGCCTGACTGTCTGTCTGTCTGTCTGTCTAAATCTTTCTGTCTGTCTGTCTGTCTGTCTAAATCTTTCTTCTGTCTTTCTGTTTTGCTGGTCAGTTTCCGCTGATTGTACCTCTGATTTGCTTTAGCTTGGCTCACTCATGTGTGCTTTTTGGATTGCCTTGCTCAAATGTTTCGATGGCGTTTGTACCTACAGAACATTCTGGCTGCAATTACACGAGTCAACCTTTGTGAAACGTTTCTTGCGGATGCGCCAGTCATTCGTCACAAGCTTATATTTGCTTATATTTGCTTATATTTGCAGACACTTCGAGAAGCGGAAAAACCATCCTTAAGATGTTGCCCTAAACTACTTATGGGGAAACTTATTCCTCACCTGATGCAGCAGCGCAAGACCCCAAGGAAAGGGTATAAAACAATTTACTAAATCAGCTACAAAGTTGTACAATTATTTACCAATAGCATCTAAACAAAACCTTAATCAAAATGTGGACTAATAATTTTGAAGACGGAGGGAGGTAAAACAAACAAAATCTCAAACAAAAAAAGAATTCCACGGCAACCCGCAATTCTCTTCATCGGTTTTCATCGTGTCTTCTAAATATTATATTTCTGACATACTTGTTATGTCACTCAATCGTCAGTAATTAGATTGTACGTTACATTACGTACCGTTAGGTTTTTTTTTACGTGTTTACCTGAACAGGAGAAAGTTCGGGCAGTGGACCGGGATGGCTTTCGAGGGTGCAGAAAATGAATCTGTCAATACAGCACAGCTTTGAACAGACGTTATGTTCGGCTTGAGTCCAGCACTGTTTTCCTTTAGCAATGCAAGGTTTCTGCAGAATAAAAGTGTTCATTCAGGTTGGCAGAGTAAAAGAAATTCTCATACCTATTGAATAACGACGGCTAGTTTCAAGTATTAACTGGGCATTTCAATGTAGTAGAAGGCAAGTAGTCTAACTTCCTTAATTGCGTTTGCGTTTGCAGAAAAGTTTTATTCATCCCTCCATTGCTAAGACCCGTCCCAACCGAATTTTAATGTATTACACTGGAGCCGAGAAACAGGTTTGAAAACCTGAGACGCGGCGTGGCTTGAAGGAGAATACACGGTTCGTTCTCGCAGTTGAAGGTTTAGTTTGAAGCTTGTAAAGTATTTTCAAAATGCGTTCAAACCAAGATGTTTAGAGTAGAATCTGAGCGCTATTAAGTCACGTGATTGACTATCGGCTTTCCTGCAGATGACCAAGAAGGAAATCTTTGACTCTGATCAGTTGGAACACTCTACACAATTGACTTCGTGAACTTGATCAATCAATAACTCAGGAAGATCATTCGCTAATAAAAATCAAACTCATGCATTACTTTAGTGTGAGAAACAAAAAAAGGGGAAAAAAAGAAGAAGAAAAAGAATAAGCCCAGGTGAATCAGAGAAAAAAAGTCAACCTATCCACTTACAATCCACTCTGGTGGTTCTTTGTGTTCACGGGAAACCAGAGTGTTTTTCGGTAAGCCTTGATCTCTCACAACCTGAGCCATTCTCTCGTCATGTCGCTCGTCCAAGAAATCAAACACGGCTGTGTGGAATGGCCTTTCAAAGGCAGACACATAAGCTGCCAAGGCGAAGACGAGGAGAAGAGTTGCGAAAGTCTTCATTTTGGTTTCAAGATTTGTGCAACTGACACCGTTATGTTGAGAAAATGAGTGCGTCTTAAATAGAATCCACGTCCTTACCTGACATGACCGAAAACAAAAGTATTTGGACAGCTTCAGGCAAATTTGTGAGGGCAGAACAATGGAATTTGCACAGATGTCGAAGAAACACAAAAGACGCAGGAAAATCTCGGTCGTTTCAATTTCAACAATTTCACGTTGTTCAACGGTTTCAAGCGATATTAAAATTCATTGGAATTTTTTAAAAGAACTGTTATACTTCCCACTGTTAAGGAAATAGGTTATTTTATAACTTACGGATAAGTTTTTGCAAATTCTGCTGTGTTTAATTTGATACAAAAGAGAGCGGGAGAAAATAATTTGAGTGCCTCGTTTGAATTATCATCTTCAAATTTTTAATGACTATGCTAAAAATAGAAGTATCAATCTT
>DDLT01000289.1 GCA_002340265.1 Lentisphaeria bacterium UBA2565
GGTTATAACTTTGAGGATGCGATTATTATCAGTGAACGTCTTGTGAAAGACGATGTGTACACAAGTGTTCACATCTCTGAATACGATGTTCAGGCACGTGATACAAAACTTGGTGCTGAGGAAATCACTCGTGATATTCCAAACGTATCTGAGGAAGTACTTCGTAACCTTGATCCAGAAGGTATTGTACGTGTTGGTGCTGAGGTCTTCAACGGTGACATTCTTGTAGGTAAAATCACGCCTAAGAGTGAAACTGAGCTTGCTCCGGAAGAGCGCCTTCTTCGCGCAATCTTCGGTGAAAAAGCTGCTGATGTAAAAGACTCTTCACTATACTGCAGTGGTACCGGTGGTATCGTTATGGAAGTGCGTGTTGAACGTAAATTTGATCCAGCTAAGGGACGTATCTCTAAAACTGAGATCAAAAAACGTGTTAAAGAAACTAAAGCTTCTTACAAATCTTCATACAACGACCTGATCGACGAGCTTGCTGACAAGCTTGCAACTGTTCTTCTAGGTCAGAAGTTGACTGTTGATATTGTTAACACAGAAGTTGAGGGTGAGCCGGCAATTATTCCAGCTGGTCGTAAGATTACAAAGAACGTTCTACGTCGTCTGGCGATGAACCACCTTTCTTACAAAATCCCTGCATCTCCTGCTAAGAAACGTGTTGACGAAGTAATGAAGCAGTATAACCTGCGTTTTGACAACTTGACTATGCGTACTGAAGAAGTCATTGACCGTCTAGAAAACGGTACTGGCGAAGATCAGGGTGTTGTGAAGTCTGTTAAAGTTTACGTTGCAAGTAAACGTAAGATTCAGGTTGGTGATAAAATGGCTGGACGCCACGGTAACAAAGGTATTGTTGCTAAGGTTGTTCCACTAGAAGATATGCCGCACATGGAAGACGGTACACCGGTTGATATTATTCTTAACCCTCTTGGTGTTCCATCTCGTATGAATGTGGGTCAGATTCTTGAAACTCACCTTGGTTGGGCAGCTAAAATGCTTGGCATGAAAGCGGCTACACCAGTCTTCGATGGTATTCCAGAAGACAAAATCCACGCGATGCTTGATGAGGCAGGGCTACCATCTGATGGTAAATCTGTGCTTTATGATGGTCGTACAGGTGAACGTTTCGACCAGAGAATCACAACTGGTTATATCTACATGTTGAAACTAGACCACTTGGTTGTAAATAAGATTCACGCACGTGCGGTTGGTCCTTATTCTCTAGTTACGCAGCAGCCTCTGGGTGGTAAAGCTCAGAACGGTGGTCAGCGTTTCGGTGAGATGGAGGTTTGGGCTCTTGAAGCCTACGGTGCAGCACACACTCTACAGGAAATGTTGACTGTTAAGAGTGATGATGTGATGGGTCGTACCAAGATCTATGAGTCTATTGTTAAGGGTGATTACACGCTTGAGCCTGGAATTCCAGAATCATTCAACGTTCTCACCAAAGAGATGCAGTCTCTGTGTCTCGATGTTCGTCTTAAGAAAAGTGGTAATTAACGGAGGACTTTAGCGTGAGCGCAACACCTTTGAATAAAATTTTGGGTATGGAAGAGAACTCTTCTGCCACCTCTGTTTCGATCCAGATCGCATCACCTGAGGTGATCCGTTCTTGGAGTCGTGGTGAGGTAAAGAACCCTGAGACAATTAATTACCGTTCATTTAAGCCTGAAAAAGGCGGTCTGTTCTGTGAACGTATTTTCGGTCCTACTCGTGACTGGGAGTGTAACTGTGGTAAATACAAGCGTATTAAGCACAAGGGTGTCGTTTGTGACCGTTGTGGTGTTGAGGTAACTCACTCACGTGTTCGTCGCGAACGTATGGGACACATCGAACTTGCTGTTCCTACTACCCACGTTTGGTTCTTCAAATGTATTCCTTCACGTGTTGGTCTGGTTCTAAACCAGACTGTGAAATCACTTGAACGCGTGGTTTACTATGAGGACTGGATTGTTACTGATCCAGGAGAAACTCCTCTGGAATACAAACAGATTCTTACTGATGCGGAATACCGTGAGGCTCGTGAGCTTTATGGTAACTCTTTTGAAGCTGGTATGGGTGCCGCTGCGATGCAGAAACTGCTTCGTGACGTAAACCTTGACGAGCTTCTAAGTGAACTACGTACGGAAATGGAAACTACTAAAAGTAAAGCCAACCGTCGTAAAATCGCTAAACGTCTACGTCTGGTAGAAGGTTTCTGTAACTCTGGAACTCGCCCTGAATGGATGGTTCTAGATGTGATGCCGGTAATTCCACCAGATCTACGTCCTCTAGTTCCACTTGAGGGTGGTCGTTTTGCATCTTCAGACCTGAATGACCTTTACCGTCGTGTGATCAACCGTAATAACCGTTTGAAGCACCTGCTTCACCTACGTACGCCGGAAGTTATTATCCGTAACGAAAAGCGCATGCTTCAGGAATCGGTTGACGCGCTTCTTGACAATGGTCGTCATGGTCGTCCGGTAACTGGTACTGGTAACCGTCCTCTGAAATCTCTGAGTGACATGCTGAAAGGTAAGGGCGGTCGTTTCCGTCAGAACCTTCTTGGTAAACGTGTAGATTATTCTGGACGTTCGGTTATCGTTGTTGGTCCGGAACTAAAACTTGGTCAGTGTGGTCTTCCTAAGAAGATGGCTTTGACTCTGTTTGAACCATTTATTATCAGCCAGCTAAAACGTCGTGGACTTGTTCACACTGTACGTTCTGCTAAGAAGATGATTGAGCGTCGCGATTCTATCGTTTGGGACGTTCTGGAAGAGGTAATTGACGGACATCCGGTTCTACTTAACCGTGCTCCAACTCTTCACCGTCTTTCTATTCAGGCTTTTGATCCGATCCTTATCGAGGGTCGTGCGATTCGTCTGCACCCATTGGTATGTTCTGCATATAATGCCGACTTTGATGGTGACCAGATGGCGGTTCACGTTCAACTTTCGAACGAATCGCAGCTTGAGGCAAAACTGCTGATGATGGCAAACTTGAACATCTTCTCTCCAGCGGATGGTCGTCCAGTAACTACACCGACTCAGGATATTACCCTTGGTCTGTACTACTTGACTTACCACCCAAAGAAAGATGTAGAAGCACGTAACTACAGCAGTTACTTTGAAGCGCTATTCGCATATAATGAAAAAGTTATTAAAATTCATGACCCAATCGTGATTCCGAATCCGGACTACGGTAAAGACACACTTTGGGGTAACAGCGAACAGCCTACTCTTACAACTACTATCGGTCGTTGTATCTTTAACGAAATCTGGCCTGATGAGCTTGGTTTCTACAATGATATCGCACCGAAGAAAGGTGTTTCAAACATGGTTACTCAGGCGTACCGCCAAATCGGTCGTGAAGCAACTGTTGAAATGCTTGATAAACTTAAAGCAATGGGTTACCGCTTTACTACTCAGTCAGGATTCTCTATCGGTATTACCGACATGATTATTCCAGACGAGAAGAAAGAGCTGCTTGGTGCTGCTTCAGAAGAGATTGCAAAAGTTCGTAAACAGCGTGAGGAAGGTGTAATTACCAACCTTGAGCGTTACAACAAATGTATCGATATCTGGACTAAAACCAACTCAGCTCTGGCAAACACTCTTTATACCACTCTTAAAACTAATGATGGTAACGAAGAGATTAACCCGGTTTACGCAATGCTTGATTCCGGCGCTCGTGGTTCTAAAGACCAGATTCGTCAGCTTTCTGGTATGCGTGGTCTGATGGCGAAACCGAATGGTGACATCATCGAACGTCCGATCCTTTCGAACTTCCGTGAAGGTCTGGATGTACTTGAGTACTTTATCTCATCTCACGGTGCGCGTAAAGGTCTTGCCGATACCGCTCTGAAAACAGCCGACTCGGGTTATATGACTCGTAAGCTTGTGGATGTGGCTCAGGATGTGATCTGTAGCGAAATCGACTGTGGAACGCTTAAAGGTATTGTGGCTAAGCCGATTATTGACGGTGATGAGACAATGCTTCCATTGAGCGATCGTATTGTTGGTCGTTTCGTTGCTGAAGATATTAAAGATCCGTTACATGACGGTGAATATATTGTTCGTGCAAACGAGCTTATTGATGAAGAAATCGCTGCTAAGATTGAAGATGTAGGTATCGAAGAAGTAATGATTCGTTCAACGCTTACATGTGAATCAGAGCAGGGTGTTTGTGCAACTTGTTACGGTATGGACCTGTCGCTTAACAATACTAAGATGGTTGAAGTTGGTTCTTCACTTGGTATTATCGCAGCGCAGTCGATTGGTGAGCCTGGTACACAGCTTACCATGCGTACGTTCCACTTGGGTGGTACTGCATCGGCGTCATTCCGTGAACCTGTTCACAAAGCAAGAACAGAAGGTACCCTAAGACTGGAAAACGCTCGTACCGTTGAACAGGAAGATGGCACCATCGTTGTTCTTAATAAACACGCAAACGTAATTCTTGAAAACAAGAAGGGCGTTGAAGTGGAAAGCAATAAACTGTATCCTGGTACTGTTCTTTACTTCAAGGAAGGAGAGAAAGTCAAAGTCGGTCAGAAGTATGCCGAGTGGGATGCGTATAACGTTCCAATCATCACTGAGCAAGCAGGTACTATCGAGTACAAGCACTTGGTTGATGGTGTGACAATGAACCGTGTTAAAAACAAGAAAACCGGTGCAATGGAGATCTCTGTGATGGAACATCACGGTGACATGCATCCTCAGCTTCTTCTTCTTGATGAAGAGGGTGAGATGATCGACCACTTCAGTCTGCCTGGCGGTACTACAATTGTTGTAGCCGACGGCGATACTGTAAAACCTGGTGTGATTGTCGCAAGAACGCCGCGACAAAGTTCAAAAACCAAGGATATTACTGGTGGTCTTCCACGTGTTGCTGAGTTGCTTGAGGCGCGTATACCTAAAGATGCTGCAGAAGTTGCACGTATCGACGGTATTGTTGAAATTAGTGAAACCGTCACTAAGTCAAACAAGCGTCCGGTAATTATCAGAGATCCTGAGACTGGTCAGGATGAGAAACATCTGGTTCCTGTTGCAAAACGTATTGTAGTTTATAACGGTGACTATGTTCGTAAAGGACAGCCGTTGACTGACGGATCTATCGATCCGCATGACATTCTTGATGTTTGTGGTGCTCGCGACCTTCAGGAGTATCTGGTAAATGAAGTTCAGATGGTTTACCGTCTACAGGGTGTTGAAATCAATGATAAACACGTTGAGATCATCACACGCCAGATGCTGCGTAAAGTTCGCATTACAGAACCTGGTTCAACTGAATTCATCTTCGGTGAAGAAGTTGATAAGAAAGCCTTCTACGCAATGAACGCGAAAGCGATTGCAGAGGGTGGACAGCCTGCTGAAGCAGATCCGGTTCTACTTGGTATCACTAAAGCATCTCTTGCGACTGAAAGTTTCATCTCTGCCGCTTCGTTCCAGGATACTACTCGTATCCTAACCGATGCAGCTACCTACGGTAAAGTAGATGTACTGAAAGGTTTCAAAGAGAATGTGATCATGGGTCAGTTGATTCCGGCTGGTACCGGACATGTGTCTGCCAATAGCTATAAAGTTGTTAAGACTGTTTCTGACCTTGTTGAGATCGACGAGACAGATGAAACCGGCGTAACAGCTGACCTGAAAGACGAAGAGGATGCAATCGCAAACGCGAAAGCGCTTCTAGATCTGTAAGGTTTTTAATCACAAGTTTGTGTGAGGTTGTCGCTCATCTAATATATGTTTTTTCTAAAAAACATCTTGACGATGAGCGATTTCCTTGTATTTTCACGCACTCTTTCAAAAAAATCGTTAGGAGAAAATATGCCTACAATTAATCAATTGGTCCGTAAAGGACGCAAAGACAAAGTAAAAGTAAGCAAGTCAAGAGCGCTTGACAGCTGTCCGCAACGTCGCGGTGTTTGTCTTCAGGTTACGACTCGTACACCTAAGAAACCGAACTCGGCTCTTCGTAAGATTGCTCGTGTTCGTCTGACAAATGGTCAGGAGGTTACAGCGTATATCGGTGGTGAAGGTCACAACCTTCAAGAGCACAGTGTTGTACTAGTACGTGGTGGTCGTGTACGTGACCTTCCAGGTGTTCGTTATCACGTAGTTCGTGGTGCCCTAGATACTCTTGGTGTAGAGGGACGTAAGATTGGCCGTTCTAAGTACGGTGCTAAAAAGCCTAAATAGGCCTAAGGAGATCTTTTAAATGAGACGTAGAAAAGCTGCTACTAGACAGTTGACTCCAGATGTGAAATATAACAGCGAGCTAATCACTAAGCTTATCAACACTGTTATGATCTCTGGTAAGAAATCTGTTGCAGAAAAAATCGTGTACGGTGCGCTGGATATCATCGGCGAACAGGTAAAAGATATGGAGCCACTTGAAGTATTCCTACAGGCTCTAGATAACGCTAAGCCAAGACTAGAAGTTAAATCTCGTCGTGTTGGTGGAGCTACTTACCAGGTTCCTTTGGAAATTCCTTCAAACCGTCAGGGTACAATCGGTATGCGTTGGATGGTAACATACTCACGTGGACGTAAGGGTAAGCCAATGCGCGAAGCTCTTGCAGGTGAGATTATGGATGCTTTTAATAACACCGGCGCTACAGTTAAAAAGAAAGACGATACTCACAAAATGGCTGCCGCTAATAAGGCGTTTGCTCATTACAGATGGTAGTCTAACGACTGCTAAACGTTCTTTGAAAACTGGATAAGGTAAAAAAATGACTACTGAAAAAGTTTATAATGAATCTGATAAACGCGAAGTGCCTTTGGCTCTTACTCGTAACATCGGAATCATGGCTCACATCGATGCCGGTAAAACTACTACTACAGAGCGTGTTCTATACTACTGTGGTGTAAATTACAAAATCGGTGAAGTGCACGAAGGTAGTGCAACTATGGACTGGATGGAACAGGAGCAGGAACGTGGTATTACTATCACATCCGCTGCGACTACTGCTATCTGGAATAAACACAGAATTAACATTATTGATACTCCTGGTCACGTTGACTTTACTGCTGAGGTAGAGCGTGCTCTACGCGTACTTGACGGTGCTGTTGGTGTATTCTGTTCTGTTGGTGGTGTTCAGCCTCAGTCTGAGACTGTATGGCGCCAGGCTAAAAAATATTCTGTTCCTGCAATTGCTTTTGTTAATAAGATGGACCGTACTGGTGCAGATTTTGGAAAAGTTGTTGATGACATTCGTAACAAAATCGGTCTAACATGTGTTCCAATTCAGCTTCCAATTGGTGCTGAAGAGAACTTCCAGGGTGTTATCGATGTTGTCACTGAAAAAGCAATTGTTTACACTGGTGATGAAACTGGTGCAACTTTCGAAATTGTTGACGTTCCTGCTGAACGTGCTGAAGAAGTTGCCGAAGCTCGCAACTACCTAGTAGAATGTCTTGCTGAAACTGACGAAGAAATGATGGAACACTACCTAGAGGGTGGTGAGTTCACAATCGAAGAGATCAAAGTCGCAATCCGCCGCGCTGTTCTTGCTAATGAGATTGTTCCTGCTCTTTGTGGTTCTGCATTTAAAAACAAGGGTGTACAGCAACTACTTGACGCTGTAAATGACTATTTACCTTCTCCAGTTGACCTATGGGAAACTAAAGGTACTCACCCAGACACAGAAAAAGAAGCTTCTCGTGTTGTTGGTGACGATCAGCCATTCTCAGCTCTTGCCTTCAAAATCATGACTGACCCATACGTTGGTAAACTTGTTTACTTCCGTGTCTACTCTGGTACTGCAACTCGCGGTATGACTATCTACAATCCACGTACTCGCAAAACTGAACGTCTTGGACGTGTGCTACAGATGCACGCTAACAGCCGTGAAGAGCTTGACGAAGTATTCTGTGGTGACATCGCTGCAGCAGTTGGTCTTAAAAACTGTGTAACTGGTGATACTCTAACACTTAAAGAAAATCCAATTATTCTTGAGTCAATGGACTTCCCAGAACCAGTTATCTCTATGGCGATCGAGCCAAAATCTACTGGTGACCGTGATAAACTTGCTTCTGGTCTTGTTTCTCTTGCAGAAGAAGATCCAACATTCCAGGTTCGTACTGACGAAGAAACTGGCGAAACTATCATCGCTGGTATGGGTGAGCTTCACTTGGAGATTATCCGCGACCGTCTGATCCGTGAGTTTAAAGTAGAAGCTAACGCGGGTGCTCCGCAGGTTGCTTACCGTGAAACAATCCAAGGCGATTCTAGTTCTGACGAGACTTTCAAACGTCAGTCTGGTGGTCGTGGTATGTACGCTCGTGTAGCACTGAAAATCTACAAGAAAGAGCCAGGTCATGGTCTAACTATCGAAAGCAAAATTGTTGGTGGTAGCATTCCTAAGGAATTCATCAAGCCTACAATCAAAGGTATCGAAGAAACTGTATCTAACGGTGTAATTTCTGGTAACCAGCTTGTTGATATTCACGTAGAAATTGTTGATGGTGCATTCCACGATGTCGACTCGAACGAGATGGCATTTAAAATCGCTGCTTCAATGTCTATGAAAAAAGCCTGCCTAGCGGCTGGTGTAAGCATTCTTGAGCCTATTATGGGTCTAGAAATCACTACCCCTGAAGAACACATGGGTGATGTGATTGGTGACGTTTCATCTCGTCGTGGTAACATCGCAGAACTTGATACTCAGGGTTCTGAGTCTAAAGTTCAGGCAAACGTTCCACTTGCTGAACTATTTGGTTACTCAACTGCACTACGTTCTCTATCTAGAGGTCGTGCTTCATACTCTATGGAGCCTTCACACTTCGCAGTTGTTCCAAAAAATGTTGAAACAGAAATTCTTGAAAAAGTTAATAACTAATAGGTAGTAACATGACTAAACAAAGTATAAGAATCCGCCTTCAGGCGTATGATCATCGTATACTGGACAAGTCTTCTAAAGAGATTGTAGAGACTGTTAAAAAGACTGGTGCTCAACTGGCTGGACCTATTCCATTGCCAACGCGTATCGAGCGCTTCACTGTTAACAAATCTCCTTTCGTAAATAAGAAGTCTATGGAACAGTTCGAAATCCGTACTCACAAACGTCTTCTTGACATCGTTAACCCGACTGCCAAGACTATCGACGAACTTAAAAAATTGAATCTTCCTGCTGGTGTTGAGATCAGCATCAAGATCTAATAAAGGGAGACGATAATAAGATGAAAGGTATTATTGGTAAAAAAATTGGTATGACTCAGGTCTACAACGCAATGGGTAAACTTATCCCAGTGACTGTTGTTGAAGCTGGTCCATGTGTTGTTACAGCTCTTCGCACTCAAGAGCGCGACGGTTACTCAGCGGTTCAGATCGGTTACGGCTCTAAAAAAGCTAAAAACGTTCCAAAACCAATGCAGGGTCACTTCGCAAAAGCTGGTCTTAAAGATACTTACCCAGCAATCGTAAGCGAATTCAGAACTGAAGCTGATTCTGATCTAGAACTAGGTTCTGCTGTAACTGTAGAAGTTTTTAATGACGTGAAGTTTGTAGATGTTACAGGTACTTCTAAAGGTCGCGGTTTCCAGGGTGTTGTAAAACGTTACAACTTTGCTGGTGGACGTGCGTCTCACGGTGGTGACTGGCTACGTAAACCAGGTTCTATCGGTATGTGTGAGTTCCCTGGTAAAGTTCAGAAAGGCAAAAAAATGCCTGGTCAGATGGGTAACAAACAACGTACTACTCAGAACATTGAGGTTATCGGTATTCGTCCTGCAGACAACGTTCTATTGCTGAAAGGTGCTGTTCCTGCTTCTAAAGGCGGAACTGTTTACATCAGCAAAGCGATTAAGAAATAAGGAGTCTGTTTAAAATGGAAAACACCGTAAAAATTCTTGATATGGCTGGAAAAGAAGCTGGTGAGTACACTATCGACGCTTCTCTTCTTACGCTAGATAAAGGTGATCAGGCTGTTAAAGATACTGTTGTAGCTTTTCTAGCTGACCTACGTGCTGGTACTGCATGCACTAAGAGCCGTGGTATGGTTCGTGGTGGTGGTGCTAAGCCTTGGCGTCAAAAAGGAACTGGCCGTGCACGTGCTGGTTCTAGCCGTAACCCAATCTGGCGTGGTGGTGGTACCGTTTTCGGTCCACAGGCAAACCGCAACTATACGAAAAAAGTTAACAAAAAAGTTCGCCGTCTAGCTCTTGCTCGTGCATTCTCTGAGCGCCTAGAAGCTGGTGACGTTATCGTTATCGACGACGCAAAACTTGAAGTTAGCAAAACTAAAGCAGCAATTAGCTTCCTAAGCGCAATCAACGCTGGCGACGATGCTCTTCTTCTTGTAGAAGACTACGACGTAAACATGTACCTAGGTCTTCGTAACCTTCCACGTGTTGACGTTCTTACTGCCGACGTTGTAAACGTTTACCAAATGCTGCTATTCAAAAAAATCGTAATCACTAAGAGCGCTCTTGAGGTTATCGAGAAACGCCTAAAGGGAGAAAAGATTTATGAGTAAAGCATATTCTGTAATCAAAACTGTTGTGTTGACTGAAAAAGCCAACCTACAGATGGAAGAAGGTAAATACACCTTCAAAGTGGCAATCAACGCTAACAAGATCGATGTTAAGAAAGCTGTTGAAGAGCTATTTAATGTAAAAGTAACTTCAGTTAACACTATGAAATACAACGGTAAGCGCAAGCGCCTACGTGGTATGAAAATGGGTAAAAGAGCCGACTTCAAAAAAGCTGTCGTAACTCTTGCTGAAGGTAACTCAATCGATATTTACTAAGGAGAACTGTCATGGGACTAAAATCATATAATCCTACTTCTCCTGGTGTAAGACACATGGTTACTCCAGATTTCTCTGAAATCACTCGTAGTACTCCAGAAAAGTCTCTTACACGTGGAAAGAAAAGTACTGGTGGACGTAACAACCAGGGTCGCATTACTACACGTTTCCGTGGTGGTGGTGTTAAACGTAAATACCGTGTTATCGACTTCAAACGCGATAAATTCGGTATCCCTGCAAAAGTTGCTGAGATTGAGTACGATCCAAACCGTACAGCTCGTATCGCACTTCTACACTACGTAGATGGTGAGAAACGTTACATCATCGCTCCAGTTGGTCTTAAAAAAGGCGACACTGTAATGTCTGGTCCAAACGCTGAGTTCAAGCCAGGTAACGCGATGCAGATTAAAGACATTCCAGTTGGTATGGAAATCCACAACATCGAAATGACACCAAAAGCTGGTGCATCTCTTGTTCGTTCTGCTGGTCAGTCTGCAATCCTACGTAACAAAGAAGAAAAATACGCTCAGGTAAAACTACCTTCTGGCGAAGTTCGTCTTATCAACGTAAAATGTATGGCTACCATCGGTAAAGTTGGTAACGTAGAACACATGAACATCAAACTTGGTAAAGCTGGTAAAAAGCGTTACCAAGGTAAGCGTCCACACGTACGTGGTGTTGCAATGAACCCAGTTGATCACCCAATGGGTGGTGGTGAAGGTAAAACAAGTGGTGGTGGTCACCCTGTTTCTCCTTGGGGTCAGCTTGCTAAAGGCTTCAAGACTCGTTCACGTTCTAATCCTTCTAACAAATTCATCGTATCAGATAGGAGACAGAAATAATGGCTCGTTCAATTAAAAAAGGTCCTTTCTGCGACGAATATCTACTGAAAAAAGTAGACGAAATGAATGCTAAAGGACGTAAAGACACAATCAAGACATGGTCTCGTCGTTCTATGATCCTACCTGAATTTGTAGGTCACACATTCGGCGTACACAATGGTAAAGAGTTCGTTCCAGTTTTCGTTGACGAAAACATGGTTGGACACAAATTTGGCGAGTTCTCACACACTCGTAAATTTAAAGACCACGGTGCTATGTCTGGTAAATAATAGCTCGCTATTATTTTACTTAGATGCATATATCAAAGTCGTTGTTGCCCAGTGCAACAACGGCTTTTTTTTGTTTATGCAAAAGGCATTAGCCAATGGGTATCAGACGAAAGGCGTCAGTTATTAGATGTTGTGAATCTATACGATGACGAATTGTGAATTAGTTAGCCATCTGCAAAGTAGCACACGGTTTGAACCTCGTAGAGGTTCCTATTTTCAATAGCCCCGGGTGACCGAAGGGAACCTGGGGTATTGATTCGCATAATCCCAGCTCCTCGAAGAGGACGCACTCTATACCAAATATTTCTCCTCAAACTTGATGCCTTCATTTCGTAATATTTGCTTGAACTCATCAATGAACGAAACCGTTTTATGATGTTCTTCCTGATTCATTATATAATTCTTCACAATTTGATGTTCAGCATGTGACTTGGTAAATGCACCGTATTCCCCCTGCCAGCCTTTAAAACCCTCAAAAACATGATTGTCATGTATCCATTTGTTTGTACTCACCTTAACGGCTTTAATTGTTTCGGAGAGCGATTGAGTCGCATGTAAACTCATCAGAATATGTATATGGTCGGCGGTTCCGCCAATTCGATAGACGTGACATTGTTTATGTTTAAGAATGCCCCAGATGTAATTATATAGCTCTCTACGTTTTGCTTTATTAAGGATCGGCTCGCGATTTTTGGTGGAGAAGATAATGTGATAATAAATTTGAGTGTAAGACATTTCATATGCTCCATAATTGATCCTCTTCGAGGATCCGATTGTTTTGTTGAACCATCCCCAGGTTCCCTACGGTCACCAGGGGCTATTGAGAATCATTCCTCTTCGAGGAAATACTGTTACGAACTGTATTGCCAATTAAAATTTATTTTACTGTGACTCCCTCAGAACTACCGATAAACAGTTCAAAGAGAAATTTTTACAGTGAACAACGAAGAGAACGAATGGTACATCAGTCCGCCATCTTTGAAGGCGTATTTCTTACTTTTGTCGGGTTCCTTTTAATCACCCGGGGCTATTGAGAATCATTCCTTTTCGAGGAAATACAGTTAAGAACTGTATGGCCAATTAAAATTTATTCTAGTGTGACTCCCTTATAACCAACTATAAACAATTCAAAGAGAAATCTTTCAAAATGAACAACGGAGAGAACGAATGGTAAATAACTGGAACATAACCAATAAGTTTTCCATTTCTTCAAATGTTAATATACTTTGAACCTCGTAGAGGTTTCTATTTTCAATAGCCCTAGGTGACCGAAGGGAACCTGGGGTATTGATTCGCATAATCCCACGTCCTCGAAGAGGACGAATTACGCATCAGTTCGCCATCTTCGAAGGTGTTTTTTTCACTTTCGCCACATTCTTTTAATTCACCAAGGCTATTGAGAATTATTCCTCTTTGAGGAAATGAAGTTATGAACCGTATTGCCAATTAAAATTTATTTTACCTCAGCTCCCCTACGCAATCGGAAGTTCGGCAACTCTCCCGCTTTACGTAAATAACCTTTTTAAATTAATTCAGCAATTTACTGTCTAGATTTGGTGTGAAGCGTCTGTATAAATAGTAGAAGTTAAAAATCAACATATTAGGAGACATATATGCAACTCAAAATGAAAAAATCGATTCTTTCTCTTTTCGGCTTACTGATAATATCACAGCTATATGCTGCCACATTTAAGGTTCAGCCATATCTGATTTACCCAAATAATAACCAGCAAATGACGTTGTTGTGGAAAACGGACAGCAAACCAAAATCAACAACTGTTCAGTGGGGAACAACTGAATCCTACGGCAAGAAAGCGACAAAAGTTACTGAGTTTGGTAAAAGCCAATACAAATTCAATATTACCGGATTGAAACCTGGCACTCGTTACTACTACAAAGTTACTGTCGATGGACAGGAAGAGAGTGGCTTCTTTAATTCTGCTCCAGAAGCAGATGTTAGTAAAGTGACATTTTATGCGCTTGGTGACACGCGTTACGGCCTGACAAAGACTCAGTACACTGAACCATTAGCAAAAGTAATGCTTAAGAATATCGACAGCGATATCAAAAATAACAACACATTTTGCCTTCATACTGGCGACTGGGGGAGCATTGGAAGTGAATTTTTCTCTAGACAGCAACCCACTCTTCAGTACATAACTAGCCGTATTCCAATTATGGGGACCAAAGGAAATCATGATGGGGACTCATTTGGACAGTTCTACCCTTATGTTGGGACAGATAAAAATGGAACTGGAATTCATGCCTTTGAATACGGGCCAGCTTTTATCGTTAGTTGTCGTTCAGCAAAACCTGGAACAGATCATTACAAATGGATTGAAAACCAGCTACAGTCAACCACTAAAAAAATCAAGATTATTTTAATTCATCATCCGGGTTGGTGTGCTTATGCTCCCAAAAACAGTGGCAGTACAAAAGGTATGCAGGCATTGTTTGCAAAGAATGGAGTTTCGTTGGTAATAACAGGACACGCTCATATCTATTCTCGTTCGATGGTAGATGGAATACCACACATCACAATTGGCAGTGGCTCACCAATTCGTGAAATAGACCCCGACTTACCAAAAGTTACTGTCGCAGAGTCTTCTTGTAATTATATGCGTATTGATATTAATGGCGACGAGCTCTCTACTAGTACCTATCGCTTGAAAGGCACTCTTATCGAAACATTTAGAATAAAAGTTCCTGTTGTATCAACTTATTCAGAAGATGATGAATCAGCTTCGAAAAAAACTAAAAAGTCTAAGAAATCGAAAAAGTCAAAGAAAAATAAAAAGTAGTTTCATGAGCAAATCTTTTAGTTACCCAAAAAGCGCTGAACTCTCATTCAGCGCTTTTTTGTCGTTAATAAACGAGTTCGTCTAAATAACCACTTGAAAGGGAGTTAATTCAAATTAGTTTGAACCGCTCGTGGGCAGACAAATAGGTCAGCCCCACAAACCATTTTTCACTTTTCACTATTAACTATTCTCTAATAATATGTTACACGTAATCTCCAGTTGCTACGAAAAATACAATCACCTTTTTCCTGAAGACAAATTTATCGAACTAGACCTTGGCTGTGGCAAAGGCTCATTTACAGTCGCACTTGCCGAACGCTACCCAGACCGCCACATTGTCGGCGCCGACATCATGCTTGGACGTCTTCGTAAGATTCGCAATCGAATCACAAATCACTATCCGCATATTGAAAATGTGGATCTTCTCCGTGCGACAGCTGTTGAACTGATTGGATTTCAGCTTCCACGTTTTTCCGTCGATCGAATTCACATTCTTTGTCCAGATCCATGGCCGAAAGCCCGTCACCGTGCAAAACGTTTGTTATGCTCAGAGTTCTTCGGACGTCTTGCTAACGTGATTAAACCTGGCGGTGTGTTGCATGTGGCAACAGATGACAAACCGTATCTGGCATTCATTCTAGAAGCAATTAAGGGAAACAAGTACTTTGATGTAGATGAGACCGGAATTGATGACATTCGTGACGAAGGTATGAAAACCGACTTCGAGCGTCAATGGGAAAAGCAGGGTATTATGACAACCCACCTTTCTTACAGAAGAAACGATACGCCATAATAGTTTTGGGAACGCCGAGCTCCCGCTCGGCAATTGTCCTATAATAAAAACAACGAAACAGCTGAACTCTTTTGAGTCTCCGTGCCCACGTGGTTCTTATTTCTTTCTGAACTGTTTCGGAGTCATTTTCAATTCTCGGGTGAAGGTAAAGTAGAACTTGTGATAATCACCGAAACCGCTTTTCTCGGAAACTTCTTTTATCGACAAATCACTCTTTTTTAACAACTCTTTGGCATGGTCAAGGCGAACACGTATCAACTCCTTACCAGGTGTAGATTTCAGATGCTGTTGAAATGCTTTATAAAGTCCCGGTTTTGAAAGCGTCGTTGCTCTGGTGATTTCATCCACAGAAATCTCGTGTTGAAACTGTGCGTTAATATAGTTAAGAGCTTTCACCACCTCTGGGTGGTCCACCGCCATAATATCCGAACTTTGCCGGACAATCACCTCTTTCGGCATTCGTCTATAAGTCTGCTGTTTTAAAATCTCTCCATTCATCAGCCGACTTAGCAGTTCGGCCGCTTCGTATCCCAATTCATCATGTTCATTCTCTATGCTGGAGATTGGAATCGGACTGCTTTCACAAACTAGTTCATCATTTCTGACACCCAAAACTGCTAGCTCATTTGGAATCAAAATGTTCGCATCAGCCGCCGCTTCAATTAGTTCCAATGCCACTTCGTCCATTTCGGTGAAAATTGCTGTAGGCTTAGGAAGTTGCTTCAATTCGTTCATCAGCCACAAATGACGCTCTTTCCAGTTTAGCCCTTTGGGAGCTAAAAGTTGCTTACATTCTCCAATCTTAGATGCTTTTTCTGTGAAAAATGCGAGACGTTTGTTAATAGAAATTCCAAGATTTCGCGAGTACACTGCAAACGATTTAAACTGTCGTGCTTTGTAATGATCAATCGCCAGATTGGCAATCTGTTCATCATCTTCAAAAATATTGACAATTGGATGATTTCTAAGACTCGGTTTAGACCCAATATAAATTTGCTTCGCGGAATGGTTTTTTATGAACTCCTCTAAACCATCAATGTGTCCGCAACCACAGATAATCCCGTCACCTTCCCAACCTTGCGGAATTCGACCATTTTGGGCAGGCTCTGCATTCAGATGCCAACCGTTTTCACGGGCAAATTTGGCAATGCCACGGTGTATTTTGGGATAGTATCGTCCCATCAAAAGCAATATGTGTTTTCGTTTTAGCATGATCTAAGGTATAAAAATTATAAGTTTTTTCAAACTTAACTTAATTTGATTTTATTTATAAGTTTGTCATTTTATTGCATGACCAAGTAAAACCACCGCTATGAGGTGGAAACGCAACCATTATTATGAGATGGCTCAAACACAAAGGAGATATTATGAGAAATTTTGTAACTACATCGCTGATTGCCACATCTTGCCTGATGAATGCAGCCGCTGAAGAACCAAAGAAAAAAAACGTCCTGTTTCTTATTGCAGATGACCTGACTTTCACCGCTCTTTCATGTTATGAAAACAAGTATGGTTCAACGCCGAATATCGATAAGCTGGCATCCGAAGGTGTAAAGTTTACTAAAACATATTGTCAATATCCAGTTTGCGGCCCGTCACGCGCCTCATTTATGTTTGGATACTATCCGCATGCTACGAAAATGTTCGGATACAATAATGGTCGTAAGCAAGCAGGGGATCGCCCGAGCTGGTCTGAGCATTTCAAAAATAATGGTTATACAGCCACGCGTGTCAGCAAAATCTATCACATGGGTGTACCGATTGATATTGAGCGTGGTCACGACGGTCCAGATGATGAGCGTTCTTGGTCTGAAAAGTTCAATAGTCAAGGCCCTGAGTGGAAAGCGGAAGGTGATGGCGAGTTGGTTCAGAACAATCCGGATGGCATCAAGCCGAAACGCGGTGGTAATGTGATGACAATTGTCAAAGCTGACGGTGACGATCTTGTTCATTCAGATGGAAAAACTGCGCAGAAAGCTTCTGAACTTTTACGCGAATATAAGAAAAACGATAAGCCATTCTTTTTAGCAGTTGGTTTTGTTCGTCCACATGTGCCATTTGTGGCTCCAAGAGACTATTTCAAAAACTTCTCATACAAAGATATCATTCTTCCACCGACCGTGAATGGCGACTGGGACGATATTCCAAAGCCGGGAATCAACTATGTGACTAGTAAAAAAGCACAGATGACCCAGACGCAGAAAAAGAAGGCGATTGCCGGATACTATGCAAGTGTCAGCTTTATGGATGCACAGGTTGGAAAAGTATTGAAAACATTGAAAGATGAAGGTCTGGAAGACGATACAATTGTCATCTTTACGTCTGATCATGGATTCCACCTCGGAGAGCATGACTTCTGGATGAAAGTTTCGGTTCACGAAGAATCCGCGCGCGTGCCACTGATCATCAAAGTACCTGGCAAAAAGCCGGCGGTTTGTAATTCGCTAACCGAACTAGTTGACCTTTATCCGACAATCTCAGAACTTTGCGGGTTGCCGGCTCAGGAAAATCTTCAAGGTAAAAGTGTCGCAAAAATGTTGGATTATCCAAAGCATGAAGTGCGTGATGCGGCCTTTACAGTAAGTCGTCATGGCGGTGCATTTCATTTTCTATTAAGAACACACAAATGGGCATATATTCAGTACGGAGAAGATGCTGAGAAAGGAATTGAACTGTATGATATGGAAATGGACCCGCAACAGTTTACAAGCTTGGCAAAATCGCCACGTCACCAACACGTTGTCGAAGCATTTAAAAAACAGCTTAAAGAAAAGCTAAAAGAAGTCCGCGATAACGATCTGTAAATAAAGTTTGTAGTCATATGACAAAAAGACCTTAATGAACTCAAGTTCATTAAGGTCTTTTGCTGTAAGTGTAGTCAGTTTTTAAACAGGTGCGATACAACTTACTGGACAAACATCTGCGCAGGCACCGCAGTCGATGCAGGCGTTTTCATCAATCTTACGTTTTTCATCCACTTCCACAAAGATGCATTCTACAGGACATTCCGGTTCACATACTCCACATGAAATACAGTCTGCTTCACTAATTCGGTAGGCCATGGCGTTTCTCCTAGTTTTGTTTGAAAATATAAACTTCGTGCTGAAACCGTAGTACATTAAAAAATTTCAGCTTAGTCATAACCTACCAGCCTCCATCAAAATATCCAGTTATTTTGTTGATTCGTTAGATGCTTCCTCCACATCGTATCAGTAGGTAACCAGTTTTTCCTTCGAGACTCTTCTTTCCCTTGTATTTAACTTTTAATTTATAGGGCTCAGCACTTTTTTTAGGATAAAAATCATTGTCTAAATTACTGTCATATAAATGCGTTACATTCATTTTTATCATCTTGTTAAGCATACTTTTGAAATGAAATACTTGTTTGTCCAGTTTGTCAGTAATGGATATCTCAATTTCTGAATTTGATAGTATAGAGTTGTAGTTCCCCCCAGTAACAAGATAAATAATTGCTCTTTCTTTGTGTAATGCGGGCAGGTTATTAAGGGTATATTCTTTGTAAAAGTCTGTTCCTAAATCGAAATTAGTAAACTTTATTTCATACCCTTTAACTGGAATACATTTAGCAAACGTAAAAGAGATGTCTTGAATCTTTCCATCACCGGAATAGTTGACTATATCGCTTTTGAATGAGCAACCGCATATTAAAAGAAGCATGGGAATTATAAATGCTTTCATGGTGTGTTTAACTCTTTTTCAATTTTTTCAAAGATCTTATCCATACGGCTCCATCCAGATGTATTTTTGTAAGCCTGTTTCATAATGTCGTAATATTCTACTAAATCTAAAACATCATATTCGTTTAAAAGCAGTGCAAGCATTTTATTCACTTTGCTACTTTCTGATGAAGTCGTAAAACATGCAATAATATCGGGAAGTAGCTCATTTTTCAGATCAGAATAGTTATTGCCCTTTACAAGTTGTAGCCAATAAAGCACTTTCAAGGCGTTATACCTTTGTCGCAAAGCAGAATGACCAAGCCAGGACTTCACAGCTGTGTTCCTCTCTATTTTATATTTTTCGCCTGAAATGACTATAATCGCATTTATAACAGTAGCTCTTAAATCTGCATCTTCATTTTCTGGAATTGGTTTATAGAGCTCTTCAAGCAACCATAGTAGTACACCTTTCTGTTCATAAAATGCATCACCTAAACAACCATAGGCGTACATTCTTACCTCTTCACTGTTGTGGCTTTGAGCAACTGCTTTAAGATATGCCTTTGAAAGTTGAATTTCCTGTTTTGAAGCATATTTCCACTTATAAACAATAATTTTAGGATGACTTACTTTTCCCTCTTTTAGTTCTACTGGGTTATAGTGGTTAATACTTTGCATTATTTTAAATACAACAGCTGTACTCATTTGAGGATTCTCTAGTGGGGGCTTTTTGATTTCTTCAGTCACATTCAACTGGTTAAAATCAATATCTTCAATTTTTAAATGCTTCAGAGTCTCTTCACTAAAGTCAATTGGTTCTACCTCCTCTCCAAAAGTGATTCCTGTGAATAATGCCATACATGCGAGTAATAAAATAGCTTTCATAATTTCCCCTTAATAGTCTTGTTATTGATATGAAATCAGCATGAATCCTAGTTCGGGCTCTTCCCGTTTTTCTCTGTTTAGATAAATGATGAACAGTCCGGCGATGATTCCGGCTAAGTGTGACTCTGGAAGCACATAGAATGTCGAACCTTCAGCAAAGAGTGGGCTGCCGGTTGATAGTTCCCAAAACACTTTACCGAGTGATCCGATAATGGTCAGCCAACCGTATATTTTGTGAGCTACTTTATCACTTTTTATAAAGCTGAAGCAGGCGAGAGTGAGCAAGGAGAACGCCACACCGGAAAATCCGCAGTAAGTTATAGTTTCAGGACAAAAGAGGTCAACTGTGGAACCAACCAGAAACGGAGACACTAGGGTGCTTTGCCAGAACATTTTTTCGTTAAAATCAATTAGGATTATCCCTATAAAAATCAGTGCGAGCATATTCCATAAAAGATGATTATTATCCCAGTGACAAAAGCTTGATGTAAAAGTTCTGATCAACGTGTTACCAAAACCGTCTCCACGTTGATAACACATTCTTTCTCGAAATAGTATGTCGACTACCGAAATGAAAGCAGCAAATGCAATTACTTTAACACTTTTATTTTTCATTATGATGTTCCTAAGTTTAAGTTTTGTCCATGAATCGCCCACCCACGCTTGTCAACATCTTATTCATTCTTAACCTTCTTCACTAGAATTAGTTCTTTGATCTCGTGATCCTCGCTGTCGGCAAGTGTGGGTGTTATTTTTAATTGATTTTCACTTATAAATTCCAAGTTTAAGTTAAACACTTCTTGATCATCTATTCCCGGTCCTTGTAGGTTATAAAGGTGAAGTTGAATTGGTTTATGCTCATAGTTGATAATGTATTCGGCATTTACAACTCCACACACATTCACCAGCTTTGCATTTTTTTCTTCAAAAATAATTGCCACAGGAATACTCTTGCCCATCCAGAAACCAATGTGTTGCTTTTCAGTCTTTGAGCTATTATTGCTTTTACATCCGATAAAAGAAATCGCTAGCCAAGTTATTAATGCTTTTGATAGTGAATTCATGGTCTGTTCCTAATTTTCTTCTTGGCTTCGCAAGAGTATTAAATTCGTCTTTGACACTTTACCACTTTCTGGATCTTCAGGAGTAAGCACCATCATTCCTTCCTTTGAGAAGTCCATATAGGCTTCCAATATTAAAGGTTTGTCTAATTTTGTAAGTTTTCCGTTTATATCTTTTTCACTAGTGACATTAGCCTTCACTAGAATCGACTTTTTATTGTGGTCAATCGTATAATCTAAGACCAGAACACCACAGGAGAGTATAACTTCTGCTGATTTCTCTGCGATAACTAAAGCAAAATGACTGTCTTTGCTCACCCATAAACCGATCTGTCGCTTCTCAATATTTGGCTCATAGTAGCTTTTACAGCTGGGAAAAATAATTGCTGTTGTCAGTAAAAAGACTTTTATTGTTTTATTTTTCATATTAGTCTCCATTAATAAAGCTGTAAAACTCGCCAGGTATCTAGGGCTGTGATTATTCCTGTACTTACAATGATTATGATTGATGTCGAAAGTTTCTCTGTTCTGATTAGCCAATTAAGTAAAATAAACAATGTGATATAAACAATTAGTCCCCAACCGCTCAAAATACTCGGAATCCAAACAAATAAGCAAGCAAAGTCAAAGCTGCACCATGATGAACCTAAGAGGTAGAAAAAGCAGAAAGCTATAACTTTGATCAAAATAGATTCGTAAGTTTTTATGAAAATGGTGGTTGGATCGTACATTATTCACCTCGCTACCCCTCCGGTTTTTAACC
>DDLT01000107.1 GCA_002340265.1 Lentisphaeria bacterium UBA2565
TCCTGAAGGCTACCAACGCGAAGGAAAAGAAAATCATGATCAATTCGCTGTTATTTATTTTAGTAGACGGGGTATTTTTTTTGTATCCGAGTGCCATCTTAACCTTTTTGCTCTGCCGATCCTGGACGGATTTTCTCAGATAATTCTCCTGAAGAGCATCTATGGTCTAAAACCTTCCACCGGGATTCTTCGTAAATCACATCGTACCGGCCGTTGTTTAGCTTCTCAATGCAAATACGTAACAGACAATTTACTACCAAATGTCCTCTGAAAATACTCGGCCTGTCGAAAAGAGCGATGTTGAAACTGTGGACGAAGAACGATAGCTGTTTTAAGATCAAGTTAGATCGCTCAGATTTTCACATATTGAAATAGCTACTACAAAACACTGCAAGGCTTTCGAAATTCGAGACCAGGCGCCCAATGCATACCGGTTGACGTGAGCCTTTAAAGTAGGAAAAATCCGCTGAGAAAACCTTTCTTAACACTTTAGAGTACTCCGACTCGTTAGTTTTCAGACACGTCAGTTGACTGTACATGAAGTGTTTATTCTTTTCTTTTTACAAGTTCTTCGGTCCGCCAAAGTCTGTTATGAGAAATAAAGGTAATGGCGACTCTCTACCATTAAAATTAATATATGTTGCTGTCGATTTATACAAGACGTGTTTTATAACGCTGCTATTGCCATAACCACTTCCAACCACAGTTCTCAAAGCATGTCTCTGCTAATGGAACGATCATTTCAAACAATGTGTGAGGTGTATTCAAACCCCTGCTGCCTTTACAAGTAACTCATCAGTTCTAACTATTTTCTTGACATATCGTAGTTTCTATTAAAAGTTGCAAATTACTGATCATTTTGTTCCATCTTCTGGTACAAAAAGCACTGATGTGATTATCGCTTTGCTGGATTTTTTCGCTGATTTTAAAATTTTGAGTAAGATTTTGAGCAAGAGTAAACAGAGGAGTACACTAGTAAACATCGTACAAAAGTGGCACCAATCGCTGCATGCTGTCGACCTCATATATAGCATTGCGCGCGCATGCTCTGTAGGGGACACCATCGTATTTCCATCGTTTTAGCGTTTTCGTGTGGACGGGCGAAAACGATTCTAATGTGCTACCAAATTCACCGAACAATCAAAATAATTTAGTGCACGACTTGGGAGTCTACAAAACAAGCTTAGTCTTTAAAAATTGCTTCAAATTAGGAGTCTACTTCTCCCAACTATTTAAAACTGATCACTTTTCCCTTTTATTTCAAACAGACAGAAGAGCAGCATTTCCAGTGTACTGTGACATGGCTGGCGGAGGTTAGCAATTTATTCTTTTTCTCGCTTGAAAATATATACTTGTTTGAATAGATTACACCATTACTTTAATTGGGCCTGACTGCGTAGATGTAAGGGTGGAACTTTTCCCAAACCCATATGAGGCTGAGCGCCTCTCTCTCAGTTTGTGAATATCTTGTTTCTTGTATCTGTCAGACTTCGGCTTGCATAGCTGATGATCGTTGGTCCATCCTTGTGCATCTGTGTCAAAACAGCTCTCGAGGAACTTGTGGAAAGCCCTATTTGGTGCTAATGGTGTCATTTTCTTCCATAAGGATGAGGGATCAGACTCCTGTAGAGTTGTCTTGAATACTCTCTCTATGTTAACCAACACAGTCACATGTGCAATTCCTTTTTAATATTTTTTCCTTCATTTTTTTTCACATCTGCAAAAGATTTGAAAGTCCTACCACTAGGTGTAGCGATTCAAACACTGGAACCTTATCACCTTTTTCGGTATCACTGCTAATATATGAGAAACTCGCGCACGGTTCTGCCCTGGAATTAAAAAAATTTCTCTTTCGATCGTTAGCCCAGTGGCACTTTGGTGTGAAACACATGTGTCATATCATATAGACGGGTGATACACTTCTTACACCACGCGAACAACCATATTTATTTACTATCTGTGAAATAATCATAAATAAAATGCATGTAAGAAAGTCAACTGAGGAAAAAAGGCGGAAAGTACGAAATAAATGAAATTAAACAGCACCCGCCTTGATTCAGAACAAGCTTGCTTTTATATGCTTTCAAAAGATGGTGAACGGCCTTGTATTTCCTTTAGAGAGCTTAAGCAATGGCGAAGGCGATCTCGAAGACAACACCTATTAAAAAACGAATTTATATTTTATCTTCGAATTTCGAAATTTTCTAGATCTGTTCAGTGCGCCAATTAATCTCAGAACTTGGTCCGGCTAAATATGTAACGCCAGCGACCATTTCCAAATGAAATACGAAAAACCAGCCGCCATATTTCGCGTTCTCCAAAATACGCAGTGACAACTTAGTCATTTCACTTCAGTGCTGTTTTGCGGCAAAGAAATGTGCACAGCCATTATTCCACTCATTAAACCTTCCGTTTGCTGGCGTTGACGCCGTGGTTTCTTTGAGTTATCTATTAAAATCATTTCTTAATTTGACTAACAACAGACAATAGAAAAGAATATTCATAGATTGGAAATAAAAAAGAAAAACAAAAATACCAAAATAAGTTTTATTAGTGCTCACCGTTTTTCTTGATGTATGCCGCAAGAGAAGCGGTTATACTTTTAGATGCGTGTTTATCGACTTATTATCAGTATAACTTTGACAAAACGTAACACTGAATCTGTCTTAACCTTCCCGGGCATAGACGCAGCGATCAACGGAAATTCACGTCAATTATTTTCTTTGCTAAAGATGTCTGAAGAGCAAACTGTATTCATCCCTTTTCTTTCCCCTAAAATATCAATATATGTTGTAATTTCAGCCCTTTTAGACTGGTGATTAAAAACTGTACGAGTTATAAAACGTGCATAACTCCTGCAGGGGTCCGTTTCTCGAAAGCCCCGGAAACTTTTCGCGCCCGCAAAGC
>DDLT01000042.1 GCA_002340265.1 Lentisphaeria bacterium UBA2565
CAAGGGGCACCCCTACGGAATTGAAAAATTTTCACTGTAGAGGAAATCCCTTGTGGTTGCCCGAAAGACGTTGATCCGGGTACCCACAGATAAGCGAAGACATCGAGGGGCCCCTACGGGTTAATCGACGTTTCCAAAACCTTGTAGGGGCAATCCCTTGTGGTTGCCCGAAATACGTCGATTTGTGTCCCACAAGGGAACCCATACAGAAGTTCTGCGAATAAAATGGCCAATCCTGCAACTTGAAACATGCAACCTATCACCTGAAACCTTGCTGCAACTTGAAACATTTTTTTACTTTTTCGATAAATTTGATGAAGGAAATTTGTAAAGCCTTTTTCTCTCGGTATTTTTGTTACTCTTTCTTTAACTACAAAGAACTTTAGGGAGTAAAACTGTGGTGCAATTGTAGGAAATTGTGTGTTACATCACAGTAAAAGTTCTTCGCTAAATGCGGACAGTCATTGCGCTGACGCATGAGGTCTTCGCTAAATGCGGATGTGCGTTGCGTCGCCGCATGAAGTTTCCGCTAAATGCGGACAAACATTGCGCTGACGCATGAGGTTTCCGCTAAATGCGGATAGGCGTTACGCTGGTGCATGAAGCTTCCGCTAGTTGCGGGTGACCGTTGCGTTGACGCATGAGGTTTACGCTAGGTGCGGATGAGCGTTGCTTTACCGCATGAGGTTTCCGCTGAATGCGGATGGTTCTCGCTTTGCAGAAACCTGTTTCCGCAGTTTGCGGACGGTGGCTACAGTTAAACAATAGTAATTTTTCTAAACAAAAGGAGTAAAATCATTACGTAATTAGTTTTAAGACAGAAATTAGATGGTTTTCACGGGGGCAATTCTGTTAAAAGAGTAGAATCGATAGTTTTTATCATTAACAAACAAGGATTGTAAACATGGAAAATGTTTTAAAACTGAAAAATATCAACCTTTACAAAATCAAAAATGCGTCATTCACCGACATTATGTTTCGTGCGAATGAGCTGATTAGCGGTCACACCGCTATTACTACCGCAATGCCGGCTGTGACGGCTCAATTCAATGCTTTGGTGGAGAAGCTGAATAAGACATTGGTCGCGGAAAAGGGAAGCGTGCAGACGCAGAGAATGCAGGAGTTTGATGCGGTTCGTGACGATGCACATCGCGGGCTTCATCTTTATGTAAAGGCCAATACATATCATCCTGATAACTCAATTTCCGATGCGGCAAAAGAGGTGATTCGAGTAATTGAACGCTTTGGGGTCGGCGAACTGCGTCGGGCAAGTTATGCCGATGAAAGTGCATTGCTGATGCGGTTGATGGAGGAGTTGAGTTCCAGTGAAATTGCCGACGCGAAGTCAAAGCTCGGAGAGATCAACAACTGGACGTCGGCGCTTGATGTAGCGATGTCTGATTTTGAGGAGGTAATGAATGAACGTTTTGCCGAAAACGAGAATTCGCTAGGTTATACGACTTTTGATGTCAGAAAGGAGATCATTCCTGTATTTAAAAATATGATGCAGGCGATCGAGACTTTTGCGATGCTGAATACAGACCCGGCATACGGTGCATTTTTAACGGAAATTAATGCGAGAATCGATTATTTGAATCTCTAGGAGATTTTAGGAGTTGGGTGTTAGTTATTAATAGCTAGTTTCTGACGATTAATCAGTAGGGCATCCATTCGTGGGTGCCCTTTTTTATATCTCACGCAGATAAGTGAAACGAAGTGGAGACTTCGAATGCGATGAGTTCGCAAAAAGGTATTTCTTCTGAAGATATTCAATCTCAATATGGTAAAACAGGGCTGGAAAACCTCATAGGTAACTAAATCTAATTTTGTTTGTACCTGACAATTTTAACAGTAGCCTCACTTTCCATGGTTTTGAAAGTGCGTTTCATTATCTCGAGTGACCACTCTTTTCCACGATTTCCCGAACCGGAACCGATTAATGGAAAAGCAACACTCTTGAACCCTTTTTCATTCACTATCCGCATAGCATTTATAACAGATTGGGATACAGAGAAATCCGTTGCTACCCAGAACATGTTTATTCCTGCCACATGAATTATATATTCATAGTTCAATTTCCCAGCTGATGTCACACGTGCCTCGCCTAATGGAATAGAACCGTATTTTGCTACTTCTTTGAAAGGGGATAATCCAGCTCGTTTTTTAATTACTCCAGATACGCCCTGTGGTAACAACAGCCACCATGGAATTATGTTTCTATTCCAGCTATTGACAATTACTTCAACATCCTGATCTAAAAGATCACCGTAAACAATTTCAACTTTCATATTTTCAACAATAAAATTTTACGATTAGAAATAACCCCAGAGCAATACTAAAAAAGCCAAAAACAATACTCATTATACGCATTTCTTTGATGTACCCAATGCCCTCAACTTCAAACATCTTTCTAGAGAAAAACATCAGATAGATCCCAAACATAATGCAAAAAATTATTAAAACAATCACCTAATGACCTTTTTACTTATCCAATAGCAGTACTCAACACTATCGGCAGCTGAGTGATATCCCGCAAGGGGAAATACTAAACTTCCCCAAATAGGTAGGAATAGCTCTTTTAGTTGCCTAAAATACGTCGATCTGGGTACCCACAAGGGGCACCCCTACGGGTTTGTTACCGTTTCCCAAAATGTGTAGGGGCAATCCCTTGTGGTTGCCCGAAATACGTTGATCCGGGTACCCACAAGGGACACACCTACGGGTTTATCGCCGTTTCCCAAAACGTGTAGGGGCAATGAATGCAGTGAGATCTACCTGAAACTTGCACTCTTTAAACCTTCAACTGAGCGTTAAGCTTGTGTCGCAAAGAAGGCGATTACACCGATTATTGAGGCGATTACTGCCACTAGTGCGGCGATTTTAACGGCGCTGTATGGACGTTCGCCTTGTACTTCTCCGGTTCTACCATTTACAAGAAAGCGGTACACTTCGTCTTTGTAACGATATGCCGAAATCCAGATTGGTAACATAATGTGTTTGAAAGTGACATCGGTATGCTGCGTTTTCATTGATGTGATGCGCTGATGATCTCCGCCAATATGATAACGAATGGTGTCTTCAATTTCATCTTTCATCACCTCTTTGGCTTTATCAAAACCGTCTTCAAGTGATACCTGATAGTTTTCCATGCGGAAACCTGCGGCGTATTGCGGGTTGAAATCTTCCAGATTTTTCAGATCCCAAGGTTCCAACTTATCCACTTTATCTTCGGGAAGTGAATTTGAAGCACAAACCAGGACATCGTCAAAACAGTCGAAAACCGTACCGGAAACCGAACACCAACGCGTCTTTTTCACCTGACGAGTTTTTGAAACACTTTTGCCGTCGACTGTTTCCGTATAATGTTCTGTCTCCCAGTAATCGTCACCGCGTTTTCCATGATAATAGGTGATGGCATGGCAGTCGTAAGTCCAAAATGGGATATACACACCATTGAGCTTTTCCACCAGCTGACTTTTCTGTTTCAACTCGTTCGGCGCAAACCAGAGTGATGAAACCCATTCTTTAAATTCAACTGCCGCTTTGTCACGATCAATGGCAAAAGGAAGCAGAGATTTCGGTTTAATCTGTTTATGAGCGACATCCTGATGAAGCACAGTTCCACCACAATACGGACATTCGTCGGCAGTGACATTTTCCGCCAAACTCACCTGCGCGCCGCAACCTTCGCAATCGACGGTTTTTACCTCGGAAACTTCCGCCACATCGCCCATATTTTCTTCAACAAAGGCGTGAAAGTCCAGTTCCCTGATATCGTCTTCGCTCTGCGGAATCTGCTGTTCGTATCCGCAATACTGACATTTTTGAACCGTGGAACCAGCTTCGTAGTTTAATTCCCCACCACAACCAAAACATTTACTCATAGTATCTTCTCCTGCTATATTATTTCTTTATTTCTAAATTGATTTCATGCTTTATTGCTTTGTTTATCGAGTCAACTCTGCTGTATGTTTAGGCTATGTTCCAATTAAAGGCTGTTGTTTCCTATAACAGCTCCGTAAGAGCGACATCTTTGTAGGTGTGAAACACAAAGTAACAGTTCAAGCGCCGTAGGTGCGACACCTGAGTTCAAAAGATGTCGCACCTACGGCACTCAATAAATTCTCGACTGATAGTTCTCCTGTTGTATTATTTCTTTATTTCTAAATTGATTTACTTCTTTACAAGTCTCTAGATTGTTATCGTAGATTCTCATCAATCCGCCTTCCGTAATAAACGAAGCGTTTCCTTCGACTCTTTGTAAAGTTCCGCTTTCGCCCTTTTCACCATGTGATTAATATCAAACTCAGTCGTATAACCAAGTTGATTTGCAAAGGATTTTATCAAGGCTTTCTCTTTTGAACAGATTCGTCCGTCAGCCATCGCCATCTTAATAATTTCAACAAGCATTTCTCTCGCATCTTCTATATTATCCGGCATATCAACATCAAGACTACCTTCTTTTACAGAACGAATAAGCTGATTTAAGTTACGCTCTCCATAACCATATTTTGATGACAACGACTTCAAGGCTGAAACCTCATGTTCATCAATTACACCATCTGCCATCATCACCTGAATTACAGCAATAAGCTTATCTTCTACAAATCCAATATGCTTTGGAGCCTCCTGAACAGACTTGATTGAAGTAACAATATTATTACTATCAACAGTTTGAACCTTGGTATATCCTGTAAAACTTTGAATAGACTCTATAACCCAATCACGTGAACCGTCGACAAAACTTGTCTGACAGTATTGACAAATAGCTGAACTTTTCTCTGAAGCTGGCGCACCGCAATTCGGGCAGTGCAGTGACATCATTGATGTTTGCGTAAAGGTTTTTACATCTTTATGACGTTTAAGTGTGTATTCCTGAGCCATTCTAAAACAATTATCGAAGTCCGGTAAAAATTTATCGCCTCTTTTCTTGATCACGTCACGCCCGGACCATGAAACCTTTACACGAAGACGGTCATACTCATCATCTTCCGCCGAATAAAAATCAATTAAATCAACACTTCCAACCGCCGGATCTGCCGAGAATTCCCACTGCTCATCTGAGCTGGTTCTATTTAGAGATTGATAAAGTTCTTCTGTGACAAACCTCTGTGCAAAGCAATAGTTATTAACGAATTCACTATAACGAATTGCCCAGAATGCAGTCGATACTTTATCTTCAATTGATTGAATACAAAATCCAGGATCTTTGGCGGAAAGTTCATCAATGCTAGAAATCTGAGCATTAGATACATTGCTGTATACACCAATTTGAGTAATTTCAGACAAAACCCAGTCATATTCGCCGGAAGTCACAATCGAACCGCAGCTTGAACATTCGGCTCTATCATTCAAATGAAGAGGATTACTGCAATTAGGACAATATCCAGACATTAAACCGCCGGATTGCAGACTTTTTGCACCGCGCTTACGTAGAAAAGACCAATACTCGGTGAAAGGTTCCGGTTCTTTAAAACCGTAAGTTCTTCTAGAGCTTGATTTAGTAAAATAATCAACAGCTGTAGCTGTAATAGCAACTTTTAGTGTATCGTAAAACTGATCTGATTCAACAGAAATAACTTTACAGTTTCGAATTTCAACGTCGGAAATATGGTTCCTAATTCCATTCTCCTGATACATTTTGTTTAAAATGCTAAACCGTTCAAAAGTGCTGTCGGATACATATCTACGAATGGTTTTCATATCCTGATTAGACCATGAATTCTGAAGGATAAAAAAGATATTTGCTACCCTATCTTCAAAGCTATCCAAATCGAAAAGTGGATCACGTTGACGAAGAAGTTTTAAATTACCGATTAGTCTAAAATCTGACTGCAATCGCGAGGCACGGAAAATTGTTCGTTTTTTATATTCCCTTTTAACGCCAAAATATGAAATAGCTGCAAAAATCAATAAAAATACAAAGCCTCCAACTGTGTCTGAACCACTGCCTCCGTAAGAGCTACCACCACCGTAACCTCCGCCACTATAGCCTCCGCCGCCAGAACTGCTACCGCCACCATAGCCGCCACCGCCTCCAATTCGGGCATGACAATCACTTATAAACAAAAGAAAAATTGCCAGAAAGACGAGCAGACTGGCAATTTTTCTGAAATTAATGCGTTTATTCACTTTTTATACTTTTTAATGGGTTAGTTTTTAACTTTTGCATTATTCACTTTTCACTCAATAGGGCGCATGAGTGAAACCTAATCTACCACGCGTGGTTTATTGTGCGGTTCCACATTCCGGACAGAATTTTGAGCCAGGTGAAAGTGTCACATTACAGTTTTTACAGGTCAATTCCTGAGCTGATCCGCATTCCGGACAGAATTTACTATTTTCTGGAATTCCAGCATTACATTTCACGCAATTATCCTGTTTTACCATACTCTGTCCGCAACTTGAACAAAACTTTGAATTTGCTGGGTTTGCCGCATTACAGTTCGGACAAGCCGCATGCGGAGCCTGTTGTTGCGGTTGATCCTGCACCAGCGCGTTACCGACACCGCCGGCCATCTGTGCGCCCATCATCATTCCCATCATATTTGCGCCGCCGGAACCTTCGTTCTGCGCCATTTCACGCACAGCCTGCGCTGACTGATATTGTGAAAACTGGTTCATATTACCAATTGCGCCCATAGAAGCACGTTGATCCATCGCTTTTTCCACTTCTTCCGGAAGTGTGATGTTTTCAACGGTGAATGAAAGCAGAGTCAGTCCCAGTTCGCCTAGAATAACATCAAGTTTTCCGGAAACTGCTTCACCAATTTCGTCATATTGAGATGCCAGATCAAGCGCAGGAATCTTCATTTCACCAATGCAGTCAGAGAACGAAGAAATCACGCGTGTACGAAGTTGTCCTTCAATATCTTCCGCGGTCAATTCGGCACGTGAACCGACAAATCGACTAATCATTTCCTCTTTAATATCGACACGATATGCATAGTTACCGCGTGCTCGAAGGCGGACAATTCCGAAATCCATATCGCGCATCATTACCGGATTCGGCGTACCCCATTTACGATCAAGCTGCTCGGTGGTTTTGATAAAGTAAACTTCGGCCTTAAAAGGAGATTCGAAACCATATTTCCAACCTTTAAGAGTAGCCAAAATCGGCATGTTCTGAGTCGTCAAAGTATGCGTTCCCGGTTCATACACATCGGCAATCTGACCTTCATTGACAAAAACAGCACGCTGTCCCGGGCGAACCACCAATTTTGCGTTCATTTTAATTTCGTTATTATAACGTTCAAAACGATGAACCAGAACACCTGGAGTTTCGTGTTCCCATTCGATAATATCGATAAATTCGTTTCTAAGTTTGCTGAAAAATCCCATAATATGCCTCTTTTTGTCTATTATTTATCAAATTTACAGGGGTAAAAAAGTATCCATTTTACCCGAAGATTGACCCGTTTTTAAGTAATTAGGAATTTTAAACTAAAGAATAACTAAGCTTTTACAAATCAAATAATTATCGTTTTATAAATATTAATATTTGAACCTCAAAAAGTTTGAAAAAAATAAAATATTCTGTACCTTGTTCTGCATAAAAATCACAAAAATAAACAATTAATACATAGAGGACTAACAATGCACAAAATTCACACTGGACGATATTTTCTAATTATAATCGGTTTGCTTTTCGCTATATTTGGAAAAAATGAAACCTACCACCACATTCCATTAAACTATCTTGGTTATCTGTTTTTAACGCTGGGCTCTCTGCCTTAGGGTTGCTTCCAAAAGATAGCCTTGAGGTAGATAATGATGACACCAACAAAAACGAAGAGGTCGCAAAAAAGATACTTACAGGAATAGCATTTTTTGTAGTTATTATCGGAATTATTGGTTTTAGAACTTATCAAATCAGCGGAGGTATGGACCTTCATATTCTCAATGGTTTTACAGAAACCTGTACAATTGAATTTGAAGATGGAAAAATTATTAAAGTTGAAGGAAATAGCCATGATAAAGTTTCGCTTTCTGCCGGGGAGTATGAAGTAACAATTAATAAGCCGAATGCCAAGACTTACACAAAAACATTCAGTTTGAAACAGAAAAGTTATGTAAAGAGTTTCTTCGGCTACGAAAATGTCTTTGTACTAAACCCATATAAAGGCGCGACAGTTGAACGAGCTGAAGTGGTATATGCAGTAAAACACGCTCGTAACTATGGAGATGTAGATTCATACTACTTTGTTGGAAGTGATTTCTGGGTCTTTGACCAGTGTGATTACCCTTTTGAAGAGATGCCAGACGAAATCAGCATGGAAGGTAATAGTGAAACTAGAACAGGTATGATAATGCATACCTACGAAGAAGCCCAAGTAACTTACCTAACTGACTACCTTATTGAAGAAAAAGTTCCACGGCAACATGTCCTAAAGTTACTTGAAACTCACATTAAAAACTCGTTCTTAAACATAACGACTATTTCAAAATATGTGAAGCTTGCAATAGAGTTAAAAAAGGACATCAAGTGGATTGATAAAATAGCCGACCAACACATTGATGATATTAACTTTCAGCGATACTACCAAAGCATTTTGTCCAGTCAATACGGAGAAGAATATGTCGTGAAGAAATATCAGAACATGTTGAAAAAAGATTCTGAAAACCCGAATCTACTATACCTTACCGGACGCCTTCTGCCTGATAATAATGAAGTGCTTAAACACTTTGAAAAAGCGCTTAAAATTGATTCAGAACATGCATATGCAAACTATGGAATCGGTTACAATAAAATGATGTTTGGCGAGTTTGAAGAGGCTAAGAAACTTTTTGAGAAAGCAAATAAGTTTGACCCTGAATCAACTACGATTTCATCAGCCTTATACAATTCAAAACTGGCAACAAAAGAGTATGATGAATTGATTAATAGTTGTACAGACTGGAACGGTTCAGAATGGAGAAGTTATGACTTTTATAATCTAATTGAACTTTATAATCTGAACGGTAAAAAGAAGGAAGCGACAAACGAGTTAGTAAAATATCACAAGCGTTGCAATAAAGAGGTCGCCAAGGATTATTTAAGAGAATACAAGACTACTGCAATGGTTTACAACTCTTACTACGCTGGTGATAAAAAGCAGATGAAATCAGCGGCTGAAAAAGTTCAGAACAAATACGAAAAAAATTACTATAAGTTCAACTATTGCCTTTGGTGCAACCAGCCAAATTCGGCAGAAATGATGCTGAAAGCATGTGAAATGGAGAATAGTTCAAATTCGCTTTTACTCTATATTTCGTATATGCGTGCAGGGAATAAAACTAAAGCTCAAAAATGCTTAAAAGACTGCATCAATTACTACCAAAAGGTGGATGATTACGACTATAAAAATATTGCAAAGATTCTTCAGGGAAAGGAGTCTTACAGAACTCTGGTTCAAAAGGCGAAAGAGATTACGATCGACTTTAATACAAAACATGAGATTTTAGTAGCTTTAGCAATTATTTATCCATATCAGAAAAATGACCTTTTAAGCCTAGCTGAAAAGTTCAATTACTCTCTAGAAATGCCTCACAATTTTATAAAAGATTCAATAAAAGATCTAAGGTTGAAAAAGCTGTAAAGTTATTTTTTCTTACCCAATCTAACGATCAAAATTGTGAGAATAACTGAGATAGTTGTGGCTGTAATCGATGCCAAAGCTTTGTATCCTTCCGGTGTCGCCGGGAGGATTTTTTTTGGCAATAAGTAGAGATAAAGAGAACTATGCATTGTCCCGATAAGTAGAATTCGAAATAGTCGTAATTTTGTCATAAAAACCTTCAAAAAAAAAGCGCCTGAATTCTGCAGAGAATTCAAGCGCTCGACAAACTTACTCAGCTAAAGCAATGCACTCGATTTCAACAAGTACATCTTTCGGAAGTCTTGCAACTTCAACGCAGCTTCTCGCTGGTTTGTGATCACCAAAATACTCAGCATAAACGCCGTTAACTTTAGTAAAATCATTCATATCTTTAATGAAAACAGTTGTTTTAATAACGCTCTGAAGCGATGAACCAGCCGCTTTAAGCACTTCGCTAAGGTTTTTCATAACCTGAGCTGTCTGCTCTTCAACAGTTCCTTCAAGAAGTGAACCGTCAGGTAGAAGACAAATCTGACCTGAAGTGAAAATCATGTTACCAACTTTACGTCCCTGAACATAAGGACCGATTGCTGCCGGAGCTTTATCTGTGTTTACAATTTCCATTGCGTTTCCTTTAATTACGAATTAAAATTATCAAATATTACTAATCTAAGCCTTCCACATCTTTTGACTGCTTGGTTAATTTTGCCAAACCGCCCAGTGAAGTCTCACGATAAGACTTATTCATATCTTTTCCAGTCTGATACATAGTCGCCACCACTTCATCAAACGTCACACGATGTTCGCCGCCGGAAAGAAGCGCCATATCTGCACAATCCATTGCACGCGTTGCCGCAATAGAATTTCGCTCAATGCAAGGAATTTGAACCAGTCCGGCAATCGGGTCACAAGTCAACCCCAAGTGATGCTCAAGCCCCATTTCCGCCGCACACTCAATCTCT
>DDLT01000023.1 GCA_002340265.1 Lentisphaeria bacterium UBA2565
AAGAGCAGCGAAGCTGCGTTTAGTGTTACACACATGTGCAACTGCAACCTTGCTTTTATAATTTAGAAATTAACTAAAATTTCATTCGTAAACTCTGAACTTTTCAGAACTCAACAATGAGATTTCAATTGACTTTCAACTTTTTAATGAGCGTGACATGTTGTCGTTGGGCTGATGAAAATAGTAAAATTTCTCTGTTTGTAAAGTCGTTTTTTAAAAAAATAATAACTATTTTTTTTTGAAGAAAAACTCGAAAAGGAAATATCCTCGCTATATGGTCACACGGTATCAAAAATTATCTATTGGAGTTTTTCTGTGAAGAGACAACTTTTGTTTCAAATATCATTTCTTGTTTTTATCAGCTTCGCACTTGGCTATCTCTGTCACGGGCAGTCACTTACAGTTGCTGGCATCCTTCTATTTTGTTCTACATCACTCGCTGTGACTTCTTTTAACAGCAGTTTAAACATTCTATTTTTTCAGCGGCTTAATAAGATAAAGCGCGGTCTTGCCAACATTTTAAGTGACCCTCACAGTGAGCCGCTGACGATCGAGCACAGCGATGAACTTTCTGAAATTATTGATGCAATCAACCTTCTTAAGCGTGAGGTTAATGAAAAGCAAACAGCGCTTCAGGAAGCTAATAATGATATGGAGCTACGCATTTTTCGTAGGACACAACAGCTTGCCACGTCTCTTGAAAAGCTCGAACAGGAAAATACAGAACGTATCAAAGCTGAAAAAGAGGCTGAAAAACATCGAAAACAGCTTGTTGAAGCTGATAAACTTAAAACGCTTGGTGTACTTTCTGCCGGTGTCGCACATGAAATCAACAATCCGAATAATTTCATTATGTTGAATACGCCGATTTTGGCTCACATACTTGAAGACATATTAGCCTATCTAAAAGAGCAGGGCGTTGACAGATCTCAAGAATTTGGGGCTTTATCCTTTGATGAAGTGATTGATGCGGCTCCACAGCTAATTGACGGAATTGCTTCTGGAAGTGACCGAATTGAAAAGATTGTCAGTAGCTTAAAGCGTTACTCACAAAAAAACTATTCAGTGAAAACCCAAAAGGTAAACGTTAACAGTGTAATTAATGACGCTCTTCCACTTCTAGATCGTTTAATCCGTAAATCAACAAATAACTTCTCTATAAAATTAGACAATCAACTTCCCGAAGTTTATGGCGATTCGAGACAAATAGAACAGATTATTGTTAATTTATTACAGAACTCGTGCTTTGCGCTTGAATCTAAGGACAATGCGATAATTATAAAAACGTATCAAAACGACAATAATGACTCAATTGTGGTTGAAGTGCAGGACGAGGGTTGTGGAATTCCAAGTGATGTGATAACAAACGTTCAAGATCCCTTTTTCACTACTCGTCGTGAAAGCGGTGGAACCGGCCTGGGGCTATCAATTTCATCAAACATTGCCAAAGATCACAATGGAAACCTTGAGATAACATCTAAAGAGGGCTGCGGTACAAAAGCCAAGCTGATACTACCGATTTCAAAATAGGAAAAACAGATGACTGACAATGTTAAAAATAGACCAATTTTAATAATAGATGACGAAAAGCACGCTATTCTAAGTTTAAAGCTTACACTCAAAACAGCTTTTTCTATTAAAAATATTGTCGGGTGTGAAGATGTTTTTAAAGCGGATGACTTTTTGAAAGAGAATGAGCCGTTACTTGTTTTGCTTGACATCGGCATGCCGGGAATTACCGGAGACAAGTTTCTTAATGTGATAAAAGAGCGCTATCCCGCGGTCCCTGTAATTATGGTAACGGCCGAGGTGGAGCTGGAAACAGCAATCGGCTGTATGAAGTCCGGTGCTTTTGACTATATTTCCAAACCTGTAAATAAAGAACGACTTCTCAGCAGTGTAAGAAAGGCAATTGATTTCAGAACCAAGGAGCTGGAAGTAGAAGCACTACGTTCAACAATCAGTAACCCGCTTAGCGAAGTACCAGAAGAGTTTTCCCATATTGTAACCAGCGATCCGAAGATGTTGTCCAATTTCAGATATCTTCAATCTGTAACCAAAAGCAACGCTCCGATTCTAATTTCAGGTGAAACTGGAACAGGTAAAGAGCTTTTCGCAGAGGGTATTCACAATGTGTTCGGAGCTAAAACACCTTTTGTCTGCTGTAACGTAGCAGGCCTTGACGACCAACTTTTTTCCGATACACTTTTCGGGCATGTCAAAGGTGCATTTACCGGAGCTAATGGAGATCGCAAAGGTCTGGTAGAGTCAGCAAATGGCGGTGTGTTATTTCTTGATGAAATTGGAGATTTAAGCACAGCGTCTCAAATAAAACTGCTGCGCCTTCTTCAAGAACAGGAGTATACACCGCTTGGAGCCGACAAACCCAAAAAATGTAACGTTAAAATCATTCTTGCCACACACATTAATCTTAAAGAAAAGATGAATGGTGGAGAATTCCGAAGTGATCTGTTTTATCGTTTAAATACGCACACCGTACATCTTCCACCTTTAAGAGAGCGTCACAACGACCTCCAGCTGCTTTTAATTCATTTTATTGAATCAGCCTGCAAAAACTTTAGTAAACCACAGGCAGAGTGTGACCCTGCCGTTGTTGCACTTCTTAAAAGTTACAGTTTTCCCGGCAACGTACGTGAACTCAAAGCGATGGTTGACGATGTCGTAGCCAGACATGAAAAAGGTAAAATCACTCAAGATCAATTTGTCGATAAAATTCCTACCGCAAAAAACAGTAATGCGACCAACCTACCAAGTTGCGAGACGCAGGACTGGTCTGATTCACTCAAATACTGGGAAACCCTCCCGACTTTTGACATCGCCAAAAATCTTCTTGTCAGAGAAGCAATGCGACGTTCTAGTCAAAATCAGTCAGTAGCCGCAAAACTTATCGGTATCAGCCGTCAGGCATTGGGGCAGTGGATTAGACGTCACAACGAAGAAGAAAAGTAGTCGTGTAAACATTTGTTTACACTGACACTTTCATTACACATCCGACAACACGTTGCACATCAACAAATTACATATCAAAACAACAAAACGTTGTAAACTTTTGTTTACATCACCACCTGTCTCACAAAAAACACAAACCACATCCACAACACCTTCCTCTTCAGCAAGATACGCATAATAAACAAAAACTGGCACAGTAACTGCTAATTATTTAGCGTGCTAAAAAAATAATCAACTTGCAACAAGGAGTAAAACGTGAAGCTGTGCCCTAAAGATCAGTGGATTATCGACTACATCGACAACTTTGTCAGAGAAGATGATTTAAAAGTAAGTGCCATCAAAAGACTAGCGACAATTAAAGATTCAGTTAAAAGAATGGCCGAACTTACCAGAATGTCAGTAAATGACAAAAACCGTATTATCCAACATAGTGAGCTGAGTCTATCAGCCATCTAATACGAGGATTCCTAGTCCTCGTTTTTGCCCCTAAGCCCGACAAACCCTACTTGTCGGGCTTTTTTTATTTTTTCGATAGAAGAACGCTTAATAAAAACTAGCTTACATTACGAGTAATATTCGTAAACCATAAAATGGAGAAGAAAAAATGAGAGAGATTATCCTGATTACAGTTTCAGGTGAAGACAAACCGGGGCTAACCTCGTCCTTAACAGAAATTTTGGCAAATTACGGCGTAAATATCCTAGATATAGGGCAGGCCGTAATCCACTCCACCCTTTCACTTGGAATCCTTATCGAAGTGCCTTCCGAATCAGAAAGCTCGCCAATTTTAAAAGACATCATCTTCCACGCCTACTCGCAGGGGATTGAAATCAACTTTACACCAATTACGCTTCAGGACTATGAAAACTGGGTGATTCTTCAGGGTAAGTCACGCTATATCGTCACGGTGGTCGGCAAAAAGATCACAGCGGATCACATTGCAAAAATTACTAAAATATTTGCCGATCACAATCTAAATATCGACAATATCAATCGACTTTCCGGACGTATGTCATTAAGTCATAAATACAGCTCAAAACGCCCGAAATGTATCGAATTTTCTGTTCGCGATGTAGTCGATAGCAAAGCCTTGAGAGCGGAACTTCTGGAAGCATCAAACGAGTTTGGCTTCGATATTGCGGTTCAGGAAGACAACATTTATCGTCACAACTATAAGATCGTTGCCTTTGATATGGATTCGACGCTCATTCAAACTGAAGTCATTGTCGAATTGGCAAAATATGCAGGAGTTGAAGAAGAGGTTTCAAAAATCACTGAATCCGCAATGCATGGAGAAATCGACTTTAATGAAAGCCTTAGAAAGCGCGTTGCACTACTAAAAGGAATCGACGAATCGGCCCTAGCAAACATCGCCAGAAATCTACCATTAACCGATGGCGTGGAAAAACTGATTAACAACCTAAAGTCAGTCAGCTTCAAAACCGCCATCCTTTCTGGAGGTTTCACCTTTTTCGGAGATTACCTGAAAAAGCAGCTCGGCTTTGACTATGTATATGCAAACGAATTGGAAATTGTCGACGGCAAACTGACGGGGCGTGTTCTCGGCGAAATTGTCGACGGGGCAAAAAAGGCAGAACTGCTTAAAGAAATTGCCGACAAAGAACACGTTCGCCTTGAACAGACCATTGCAGTCGGAGATGGGGCAAACGACCTTCCGATGCTACAATCTGCCGGACTGGGAATCGCCTTCCATGCGAAACCGCTTGTACGCGAAACCGCGGAACATGCCATTTCATGCCTAGGTCTAGATGCGATTTTATACCTGATTGGCTTTAGAGATAAAGACACGATCTAACAACTACAGTTCCTCCAAAAGCTAGTTTCTTTATTTCGGGAAACTAGCTTTTTTGTATAAAAACAATAGGTTACAACCATTGTTTAGAATTAACGGAGAAAACGTAGAAATGTTAATCGTTCAAGCTCAGCAGGCTACATTTCAGGAACTGCCGCTCGAAAGCGGAGAAGTGCTGGCACCTGCCACAATTGAATATGAAACTTATGGGACTTTAAATGCTCATAAGAATAATGCCATTTTAATCATCCATGCTCTGACCGGAACCGCTCATTGTGCAGGTAAGCACAGTGAAGAGGATAAAAAGCCGGGCTGGTGGGACACAATGATTGGTCCGGGAAAACACATCGACACCGACAAATATTTTGTGGTTTGCAGCAACTGTCTGGGTGGCTGTTCTGGAACCACCGGGCCGCGCTCAATCAATCCCAAAACCGGACGTCGTTACAACCTTCAGTTTCCGCAAATCACCATAGGCGATCAAGTTGAACTCCAGAAACAACTGATGGAACATCTTGAAATTGACCGCTGGCTTTCAGTGGTCGGAGGTTCAATGGGCGGAATGAATACACTCGACTGGACCGTTCGCTATCCTGAAAAGGTGGTGTCTGCGATTCCAATTGCCACAACTTGGCAGCTTTCTTCTCAAAGCATCGCCTTCAACTGGGTAGGACGCAAAGCAATCCTTTCTGATCCCGCTTGGGAAAATGGAGAATATGAGAAAGAACTTCCAGAGTCGGGACTTTCCATAGCCAGAATGCTTGCTCACATCACCTATCTCAGCGACGTAGGTATGGACATGAAATTCGGCAGAAATCTGCAGGAAGAGAACAAAGTCAGCAAAGACTTCTCCACCAGCTTTTCAATCGAAAGCTATCTGAATTATCAAGGCCAACGATTTGTCGAGCGTTTTGACGCAAACTGTTACCTGTATCTGACACGTGCATTGGACTACTTCTCTCTTGCTGATCATGGCGACGGCGACTTATCAAAAGCACTTGCAAAAGCAACTGCCGACTTCCTTGTCGTCTCCTTTTCAAGCGATTGGCTTTTTACAACAGAACAGTCAAAACAAGTAGTTGAAGCGCTCAAAAACAATGGTAAAAACGTGACATTCAGTGAAATCGACTCCAACTACGGTCATGACGCGTTTCTACTTGAAGTTGAAGCGCTTGGCACCATGATTCGTGAATTTCTGAAATATCAGCATACAAAATTGGTTCGAGGGGAAAAGTAAAATGGATGCAAAAATTGTTAACCGTCCTGCTCTAATTGAGATCTGTAAACACATTCCTGAAAACAGCCGTGTCCTCGATCTCGGCTGCGCCGACGGAACGCTTCTAGAAATTCTACGTGAAAACTACGGCGCCAAAGTGCACGGCATTGAAATTGAGCAGCAAAACATCAGTAAATGTATCTCAAAAGGCATTCCTGTAATCCAAGCCGACTTGAATGAAGGTCTGGGCAGCTTTAAAGACAACAGCTTTGACTTTGTCATTCTAAGTGAAACTTTTCAGATGGTAAGAAATCCCGATTATCTGCTTTCGGAAATGATGAGGGTAGGGCGAACCGGAATTATCAACTTCATCAACATTGGATACTGGCTTGATCGATTTCAGCTCTTTTTCGGTGGAAGAATGCCGAAAAACAAACACCTTCCACACGAATGGTACAACACGCCGAATATTCACCTCGGCACTATCAAAGACTTTCAAGACTTATGCAAAAGTCTCGATATAAAAATAACTCAGCAGCAACCCATTTTTTCAGCACTAAAAATGCTACCGAAGGTTTCTCCGAACCTTTTCGCAAAAAAATGTGTGTTTCTAATAGAAAAGTGAGAAGAAAAATGAGCAATAATCCCTGCAACTGCAATAGAGAATGGGTTGAATGGACTGATGATGTCAGACAGAATATCACCGACTCTCTTTGCAAAACATATAGTGACAAGAAAGGTGTAAACCACATCGGTGAACACAACCTGCCGCAATACTCCGAAATCATCAAAGCCCTGTCAGACTTAATGGAAATCCTGTTTCCCGGCTACTTCGGACATTATCAGTTTGATAAGGAAAACCTTAAAGAGCAGATGAGTGATTTGGTCGACACGTGTCAAAAAACACTTTCAAAGCAAATAGAACGCGCTCTGCAGTATTATTGCAAAATAAACCAATGTTGTCACGAACACTGCCCCGAAAGAGCCTCAGACGTCGTTATAAAGCTTCTGTGCGCACTTCCACAGATCCGTGAAACTCTAAAAGTTGACATCGATGCATTTATGTCCGGCGATCCGGCTGCTAAGACACGAGACGAAATTGTATTAAGCTATCCAGGTTTAAAAGCGATTGCGATCTACCGAATTGCCAACGTGCTTTATAAACACAACGTGCCGGTAATTCCACGCGTGATGACAGAACATGCCCACCATGAAACTGGTATTGACATTCATCCCGGTGCAACCATCTCTGAAGGTCTCTTCATCGACCACGGAACAGGTGTTGTAATTGGTGAAACTGCGATCATCGGAAAGAACGTCAAGATCTATCAAGGTGTCACACTTGGAGCCATCAGCTTTCCAAAAGATGATGAAGGTCATGCCATCAAGGGTCAGAAGCGTCACCCTAACATCGAGAACAACGTCACCATTTATGCTGGAGCCACAATTCTCGGCGACATCACAATCGGCGAGAAATCAACGATTGGAGGTAATGTTTGGCTGACAGAAAGCATTCCGGCCAACACTCAGGTGACAATTCCAAAGCCGGACCTGAAAATTAAAACACGCTAATTAGAGCAGGGGAGGGGAGTGCTTTCCCCCGATTCTGAGCTCAAACTTTAGCCTCGCATACTAAATGCGGGGCTTTTTTGTGCCAAAATTAGAGGTCTAAAACCCCGCTTAATTTTCATTCCCTGATAGTTAGCACACCAAAACACCGACTTTTAACCACCAAAATTTGAAGATCGATGTTAAAAAGTACATGACAGCCATTTCATAAGCAAAATCTCCAAAATGTAAAATTTGCCCGATGCCTTAGCCTTAAAACACAAAAACCCGATCCACAATCGTGAATCGGGTTTGAAATTAGAACCGCCTATAAAGCCTATTTAAGCTTTCTCAGACGCTTAAGAACAGAGAAGACATCATTACCCTCAGTCGCAGCCACCTTTTCAACCTCAGGCGGCGGAATCGGAGCTTCACCTTCTTGTACAGGCGGAGGAGTAGTCATCTGCTTAACCTCGCTCTGAATATCAAACGGTGTAGCCTCAAGCTTAACAAACTGCTCGATAGACTTCTTAATCTTCTTACGCGTCAATTTATCAGCCATCTGCTTGAAGTCATCCACAAGCTCACGTGGCTTACGAGAGTACAGAAGAGAAACTGTGACAGTCGGTTGTTCGATGTTTGGATTATGCACTACGCCGTATGCAGGTGTCACATCATCTTCAGCAAAATAGTCAAGAATGTTATAAAGCATTGGTGCCTGCTCGATATGCGGAACTTCCAGTAGGAACATCGCTTCGATACTGCGTTCAGGTGGTAGCAATAGCTGATTAAAGTTCTCTCTTAGCTGATCACCAAACGGACGGTTCGTATCATAGAAAAACTGTGTAAAATGATTAAAATACGGCTTACTCTTATAGACGTTAAAATCCTCATGATCGATGTGCCCATCAAGCAACTGAAGCGACTCACCTTTGTAAGGAATGTCTAGAAAGTTCTGAAGAGAACGAATCATCATATGGTTATAATCTGCTTCCGCAATACGTGCCTCAAACTTCAGTTTATTTGAGAACAGAACCATATTTCCTGTGTTACCTGAGTCGATTGCAGACGACACCGGATCCAGTAAAAACTGAATCGTATTTTCAACAAATTCGCTGCTTTCACGATTCACATAAGGTAGTAGAAGGCCGAACATAGTTCTGTCCAAAAGGTGCACAGAATCAGCCTCTGCAATCTTCTTCAAAATGATAGAAGAGATACCGTTTCCGGTACCACCGCCGGTAGATGAAAATACAGTGTTTCCTTTCACCAGAGAGTACAGTTCATCACTGATAGAAACAAAGGCTGTTTTACCAACTTCAGGATTGCGTCCAGACCCCTTAAACTGTCCGCGCGAAGAGTGTGTTACAGCCAGGATTTTATTGCTAGCTTCAACCTTACTCAACTCTATCTCGGACACATTGACAATGGTCGCATTTCCATGATCAAGTAACGATGCCAACTTACTTCCGGCACCACCAATTCCAATACTCATCTGCTAACCTCCAGATACCCTGATTTTCGAGTTTTAAAATTCTTATGACTCACCAGCATAGCCAGTGCCTCTGCACCATATTCTGTAATATAAATATTCTTGCGGTTACTCTCGTCTTTAAGTTCGATGAAGTTCAATACATCCAGCGCTTCTATATAAGCCACCGCTGTCTGTTTGGTTCGAGTAACACCCTGAAACTTCAGATCATCAAAGGCATTAGTTATATTATATCTAAGACCTTTATCCTCCGCCAGAGCCGCCCAGTACAGAATTAAAAAATGGTGTTCCTGTAGTCTTTTTACCTGTTGTTCGAATAACTTTTCCATGACCTTAAGTTAAAGCCTCGCCACACCTCTTCAACCTATAAATTACTAGATTTAATTATGCTATAGTATCTTTTACTATAGTAAACTTTTTACTATAATTACAAATATAAAAGTCATAACCAACTTATAAAAAACACCTATCTATTATACTACAGTAAACTATAGTATTTAATTTAATTATGTAAATTGTTATCAAAAAGAGTTATAACTAAAACGGTAAAACATAGACAAAACACAGGCTAAAGAGCACTTAATTGGTCAACAATACGACGCTTTAGATACAGTAGAGAAATGTGACATAAACAAAGGTAAGAATGTACAAAAACAGCCATAGATTAACTGCCTAGTTTGCCCCATAGTTTCACCGTAAACTTATAAAGCCAGTGATTAAAACATCATATAAATAAGAGAAAAAACATGACAAAGCACATCTATGTTTCGGCTGCAGTAATAGTCGATAACGACAATAAAATAGTAATAGCAAAACGTCCTAAAAACAGTGATATGGAACTACTCTGGGAGTTCCCGGGTGGCAAACTGGAAGAAGGAGAAACGCCCGAAAAAGCGTTAATCAGGGAGTTAAAAGAAGAGCTGAATATTGATGCCGAATGCGACGAAATGATGCATCAAGAAACCTATCAATATCCTGATAAAAAGGTGACACTTTACTTTATAAAAGTGACCGACTACAAAGGCGAAATAGAAGCGCTGGAGCATGAAGAAATTCGATGGATTACAATGTCTGAAATCGACAACTATAACTTCCCTCCAGCTGACGATCATTTTCTGGAAATTCTGAAAGAAACGTTATAAGTAGTACGACAAAAAAGCCCTCTATTTTTTAAAATAAAACAGAGGGCTTTTATATAAGTTATCTTGTAGTTTAAGCCTGTTTCCAGACGGCAATAATTTCGTCTATGGGCGGACTTTCAGAACAACGTAAGTGAATCAGAAAACCTCGTCCTACAATCTCGATATACTGCTTATAAATCCGAATGTCTTTAATATGCTTCCAATCGAACTTTGTTTCAGCTAACTCTGATGCGACCATAATGCATTCAGGCGTAATCTCACATGAAAAACTCTCTGGAAAAGGTTCGCCATCTAAGCTGCCAATAACACACTTCTTAATGCGTCTCCTAAAGCCAAAACCGTAAGCGTACGTCAAGTGAAGAGTGACAATAGAGAAAAATACAAGACTACTAACCAAGGCATTCAAGAACTCAGAATTAAGGTTCAAGTTTACGAACAAATATGTAAAATATGACCACACAACCAGAGAAGAAATCAAAGAGCGTACAAACCGCCATTTAGAGCTTTTCTGGAGCCACCACTTACGAACATGGCAATCTACAGCTTCGTCAATTGTAGTTTTGTAACTAACCTTCATAATTAAGGTATTGTTTGATAAATTGACTGACTTTGCGATTTGCCGACTTAGCTTCAGGCATGTGCCAAAACTCCTGAAAAACATGCCACATGCCTTCATAAAGATCCAGTTTCACATAGTTGTCAGCTACGTCAATACATTGATAAAGGCGAACAAAGTTACTCATAAACGACTCTTTAGTTCCACCTTGAATTAAGGTTGGTGGAAACGGTTTTGAAAAGTCGCCGTAAACCGGAGAGATGTATGGATGCCTCTGCTCTTCAGGTTTGGCATAAGCATCAGCACATGGTTTTAGGATCTTATCGTAAAGATAAAACGGCTCAGCCTCTTTTAGCGTTTGATACGTGTCACCAGTTTCTGTGATATCGGACCATGGGGAAATCAAAACAAGTGCGGCGGGCAGTTTACGGGCATTATCATTGAGTTTGTGAATTAAACCACCTGCTAGCCCTCCTCCAGCGGATAAACCTGATAGAACCACATTTTCTGGACCGTATTCATCCATTAAAGCAGTAAGTACGGCATAACACTCGTCGACAATTTGATTCCATTTCGCTTTAGGAGCAAGTGTATATTCAATTGAGACAACGCGTATATTTGCGTCCTGAGCGATAGGAACAGGAAAAAAGAGAGTGGTTTCCGCGAAATAGAACGTATACGCACCACCGTGAATAAAAGCCATCACTTTACCGTTATCCTGCCAGTTCTTCGGCTTAACATCGACAACAGGAACGCCGGCAATCTCTTTCTTCTCAACAGACGGTTCGTACTCCTTCAGCACGTTATCGTTCATTTCGTGGCGTAAACCATCGAAAACCGCATTCATAGCCGTCCAAGCTTCAACATCATCTACAGCAGGGGCGGTAATGGCACTCCTATCAGACACTTTGAAAGTCTTCAAAACTGCTTTAGCTTCATCCGAAATCGTTTCCGGAACATAAAATCTATCAAACTCAGTCATTTCATCACCTTTGTTATATATTTTTAACTTCTGCAAGTTAATCAATCTTATACAGAATGCAACACATTAAAACAGTTCAGAAAACAAAGTTAGAGGACTTGCGGCTTTAGTTAAATAAATCACACATGAAATCAACTTTTTTGAAAAAAAGCTCTAATAAAATGTGCTATAAAGCATTTAAGTACAGACAACATCAGAGTTTACAAAATTCCTAAACCGGAGGTTATGATTATGAAACGTGCATTTACCCTACTCATCACTGCAATCTGTTGTCTTAACAGTTTTGCCGGCTTTAAAGAAGACCGTTCAAAAGCTCAAAAGCTTTACAACGATAAAAACTGGCAGGAGGCCTTTGATATTTACAAAAAGCTGGCAGTTGAAGATAAAAACACAGGAGAGTTCAATGACTTGGAACAAGGTTATAGGTGTATTCAAAACCTGAGAGTCTATAAGGAGTTTGACGAATTTGTTGAATCTTCAGTTAAGTCGCATCCAGAAAAGCCCAAAGTTCTTCAACAGGCAGCTGACTTATATACCCGCGTGCCACACAGCGGTTATGTTATCGACAACAAATTTGAACGTGATCAAAATTGGCGTAACCGTGCAAAAAGAGTCAATTGCACAGAAAAGGATCGCGTGCGGGCAATTCAGTTGTTTTACAAAGCCATGAAACTAAACGAACGAAACAAAACCGAAAATACGAACCTTTACTACAGTTTTGCTCAACAGTTTCGTCACAACCGCTGGAATAATTGGCGAATGCAACTACTTACAGAATTCACCAAAACACCGGAATTTAAGGAGTTACCAAACGACTTTATCGATGATTTCGACGACGAATTTGAAGATGATGATTTCGGTGATGAATTTGAAGATAGTGATTTCGACGACGAATTTCTGGAATTAGACTACAGCTCTGACTATGATAACGAATGGAGTGAAACTGTAGATGGGGCAGCTGTCAACAGCGACGGGAACCCTGTTTTTTATGAACTTCCGGAAAGCTTCGAATCGACTCAAAATGATGGCGAGCGTTGGCGTTGGCTGATTTCAAAAAGTGGAAGAGAAGATTACGAACTCGCGAGTTTTGCAAAAGAACTCTTCGGTGTGCAAACCATGGCGTCATACAGCCACTTTTTCAGTAGAAACATTCAGGATGATGACAACCGCGACGGCATTATGGCGGTTCATACACTGAAAGATGAAGAAACAATTGCCAAGCTTGCCAACGGCGTAAAACGTTTCACACTTCCAAGTGAGTATAACTTTATAAAACTGTATAAAAAAACAAAACATTGGAATGAGTTGGCTCAAATTTATGAGAACCGCCGCCAATACACGAAAGCGTTGACTTATTGGAAGAAATACTACGAAACCAACAAGCAGGAATGGGTTAAGAACAAGATTACACAGATTGAAAGCAACTGGTGTAAGCTAGAAAACTCTTATGGTTCGCAACCTGCCGGAAAAGGTGCAAAAGTGGATCTACGCTTTCGAAATGGCGAGGAGGTTGAATTCACGGCATTTCGGGTCGATTACAAACTGGTGATGGATAAATACAAGAAATACATCAAAGCCAATACACGTGACCGTGATGCATGGAGACGAACCAATTTCTACAATCTGGGAAAAGACCTATTGGAAGGTTGGGCGAAAGACTGTCTCGGCAATGAAGTGGCGAGTTGGACGTTAAAACTAAAACCTTTCAAAGAGCATTTTGATAAACACGAAGTCGTCACTACACCGCTTCAAAAGGCAGGATTGTATCTTCTGAAAGCAAAGATAAAGGATGGCAACGAGTCACAGATTTTGGTTTGGATTGACGACACTGTAATCGTAAAGAAAAACATCGACAAAGCGAAACTCTATGTAGTCACAGATGCGGTTACCGGCCAACCTTTACCAAAGCTGAATGTGGAGTTTTTCTGCTACAAAGACAATTGGAGAAACAGTAAACGTAACCGAGATATCCGTAACTTTGCTGAATATACCGATAAAAATGGTCAAATTATAATAGATGACGAATCACTTAAAGGTTGGCAAGTTACAGCAATTGTCGATGATAAGAATCGATATTCTGTCCTGAAAAATGACTATTTCAACTACAATCAATTTCGTAGTTATGAGATGGACAACCGCAAAACCATGGTTATTACAGATCGCCCGGTTTACCGTCCAAATCAGCAGGTAATGATTAAAGCGTGGATTCGACAGGCAAAGTACGATTTGGCAGAGGATCAATCACTTTTTGCAAATCAGAAATTCACGGTTCATGTCAACAATCCACGTGGCGAAAAAGTTTACGAAAAGAGTGTAGAAACAGATGAATTCGGCGGCTTTAACTGCGAGTTTGATTTAGATGAAAATGCAACACTCGGGCGTTACTCTATTCAAATCAAACAGGGTCGTAATTGGTTCGGCAATTCACAATTCAGGGTCGAAGAGTACAAGAAGCCAGAGTTTGAGGTGAAGGTTGAAGCGCCGAAAGAACCTCTGAAACTAGGAGACAACTTTACTGCAAAAGTAAAGGCAAACTACTACTTCGGCGCTCCGGTAACAGAAGCCGAAGTGAATGTAAAAGTGATGCGTTACGAACACGACACGCAGTGGTTTCCGTACGATCCGTGGGATTGGTGTTTCGGCAACGGTTACTGGTGGTTTGGAGAAAATTACGACTGGTATCCGGGTTGGCGTTTTTGGGGTTGCAAACGTCCATATTTTTCATGGATTTGGCGTCCGCAACCAGCTCCAGAACTGATTGCAAACCTGAAAGGTCATGTAAACAAAGATGGAGAGTTTGAAGTTAAAATCGACACCGCCTTGGCAAAAGAACTTTACGGGAACAAAGACCATCGCTATGAAATCACTGCGGAAGTTCGCGATGCATCACGCCGCACAATCGTCGGTTCTGGCAAAGTAATTGCCGCGCGCCAGCCATTTAAAGTCTACGCCTGGACAGATCGTGGCTACTACCATCTCGGTGACACAGTCAATGCCAATTTCAATGCCCAAACCGTCGATAGCAAACCGGTTTCAGGAACTGCGGAAGTCACCCTTTACAAGATTTCATACAACGGTGGTAAGTCAGTGGAAAAAGCAGTTAAAACTTGGAAGCAGCAAGTTAAAGACGGCAACTTTGATTTAAGACTGAGTGCATCCACAGCCGGACAGTTCCGATTGGCCGCCAAAGTCACAGATCAAAATAACAACACAATTGAAGGCGCTCATATCTTTACCGTTCGCGGACAAGGCTTTGACGGAAAAGGTTACCGTTATAATGATCTGGAAATCATCGCAGATAAGAAGAATTACCAAGTCGGTGACACGGTAAAACTTGTCATCAATACTAATCAACCTGACAGCACAGTCTACCTTTTTGAACGTTCGCAAAATGGTGTTTCCACCACTCCGAAAGTGATACGAATTGACGGCAAATCGACGACTTATGAATCGGAAGTAAAACAGGCTGACATGCCGAACTTCTTCGTTGAAGCATTCACTGTTTCAAACGCGAAAATTCATACCGCGGTTCGTCAAATCGTCGTACCACCACAGAAACGCGTCCTGAATGTAGAGGTAAAACCATCAGGCCAGAAGTTCAAACCAGGCGAAAAGGCGAAGGTAAAACTGCGTCTGACCGACATCGACGGCAAACCGTTTTCCGGAACTATGGCGTTGACCGTTTACGACAAAAGCCTGGAATATATCGCCGCTTCTTCAACTCCGAATATCAAAGAGTTCTTTTGGAAATGGAAGCGTCACTACAGCCAGAACATCAACTCTTCATTTAACGGAAGCGAAGGGGAAATCAGACTGGACAAAGTCGCCTACATGCAGTTTATCGGTGTATTCGGACATGTCGATTATGACGACTTTGGCGATGATGAATTCGCTGATGACTTTGGCGATGAAGATTACAGTGACTACGGAGATGCAGTTGATGCTGGCAGAGGCACAATTACATTTGCTTTCAAGGGAGCCCCTATGTCACCTATGGCACGTCAAGACTCAAGATCTGCAGAAGGAGTCGCTATGGAAATGAAAAAAAGCAACGCTGTATGGGCTTGGGCTGCAGCAAAACCTGAGACTTCTGTTAACAAAGAAGTTAAGGTTCGCTCTGAATTTGCCGATACGGCGTTCTGGAAAGCGGTTATCAATACCGATGAAAACGGAGACGCTGAAGTCGAATTTCCGATGCCGGAAAACCTCACGACGTGGAAAATCAAAACCTGGGGAATGGGGCACGGCACAAAAGTCGGGCAGGGCGAAGCCGAAGTAATCACTTCCAAAGATTTCATCATTCGACTTCAGGCGCCGCGTTTCTTTGTCGAAAAAGACGAAGTCGTACTTTCCGCCAACATTCACAACTACCTAAAAACAGATCAGGATGTGGAAGCAATTCTAGAACTTGTCGGTGACAACCTTCAGGCGATGGATGAACTGACGCGAAAAGTGACAGTGAAAGCTAACGGAGAGCTTCGTGTCAATTGGCTTGTCAAAGCCGTAAAAGAGGGCGAAGTCATTGTACGTATGAAAGCCGTTGCCGAAGACGATGCCGACGCCATGGAGATGAAATTCCCGGTTTATGTGCACGGTTTCGATAAAATGGTGCCATACTGCGGAGTTATTCGTCCAGAAGAAACTGAAACAGTTTTTGAGTTGAATGTACCGAAAGATCGTCGAATTGACCAAACCACGCTTCAGGTTAACTTCTCTCCATCACTGGCAATGGCGATGATTGACGCATTGCCGTATATGGTCGAATATCCATACGGTTGTACAGAACAGACGTTGAACAAGTTCTTGCCGTTGGTAATCACCAACAAACTGCTTAAAGACATGAACATTAATCTCGCGTCCCTTAAAGATCATAAAAACAACCTGAATGCTCAGGAGCTTGGCAGTCTGGACGAACGCAAGCGTCAATGGTCAAAGCTGAATCCGGTTTACGACAACGAAGAAGTCGTTAAAATGACCAAAGCTGGTGTAGAGCGTTTGAGTTCATTCCAAAACTCTGATGGTGGCTGGGGCTGGTTCGGTGGTGACAGTTCGTATCCACACACCACAGCGATAGTAGTTCGCGGACTGATTCAAGCCAAAGAAAACGGTGTTGCCGTAATTCCAAGAGTGTTGGATCACGGTATCAAATGGCTCGAAAACTATCAAAATAAACAATTAGACTTACGTAAAGGGTGGGAAGTTGTTAAAGCTGCAAAAGCTAAAGGTATTTATAAAAAAATGGAATGTAAAAGTACATTTGATAACCTTGATGCTTTAATCGCTTCAATTCTGGCAGGAACAAAACATTACAACAAAGAGGTCTCTAACTTCCTTTACAAAGACCGTGAGCATTTATCAGTTTACGGAAAGTGCTTGGCAGGATTGGCGTTCTATACAGGATCACAGAAAGCCCAAAACCCAAAGTCTGATGCCGAGCGTCTTGCAATGATGGTACGCAACATTCGTCAGTTCCTTAAATATGATGCAGAGAATCAGACCGCTTATCTGGAAAATGCCGAAAATCATTACTGGTGGTATTGGTATGGAAGCGACATCGAAGCCAACGCCATGTTCCTGAAACTGCTCAGTAAAACCGAGCCGAAGGGAAAGGAAACCGCCGGCTTGGTGAAATATCTTCTGAACAACCGCAAACATTCCACCTATTGGAACTCAACACGTGATACGGCGCTTTGTATCGAAGCGTTCGCCGATTACATTCGTGCCACAGGCGAAGATAAACCGAATATGACCGTTGAAGTGCTGTTGAATGACAAGTTGCTGAAAGAAGTTAAAATCGACTCTGAAAACCTTTTCAAAGTTGATAACACCGTAAAGCTTTCCGGCAAAGAGGTGCCGACTGGGAAACACAAACTGACCATTCGTAAAAAAGGTTTAGGACCGCTTTATACTAACGCCTATTTGAACTACTTCTCTTTGGAAGATTTCATCACCAAAGCCGGTTTAGAAGTGAAAGTCGAACGCCGTTATTATAAACTCTCAGAACGTGAAAAGGCGACACACGGCGCCGGAAGTCACGGACAAGTGACCAATAAAACACGTCTGAGATACGACCGCACCAAACTGTATTCATTAGACGAAGTGACAAGTGGCGACTTGGTAGAGGTTGAACTGATTGTCGAAAGTAAAAACGATTATGAATATATCATGATTGAAGATATGAAAGCGGCAGGTTTCGAACTAGTAGAAATCAACAGTGGTTACAACGGCAACGCATTAGGCGCCTACGTAGAATACCGTGACGAAAAGGTTTGCTTCTTCACTCGCTGGCTTTCACGGGGCAAACATTCTGTAAGTTACAGATTACGCGCTGAAGTACCGGGAAAATTCAGCGCCTTACCAACAAAGATAGAGGCAATGTACGCACCGGAACTAAGAGGAAATTCCGACGAAATGAAACTTAAAATTAAAGATAAACGATAGTTGAACGGTTGTTGAACAATAGTAGAGCGTTGGCGGAACGATAGTTGAACCATTGTACTGGGAACGCCGAGCTCCTGC
>DDLT01000154.1 GCA_002340265.1 Lentisphaeria bacterium UBA2565
TCACCTTGCTGGTGTGGTTGCTGGTCACTCTACGCTTCCTGTAATCGGTATTCCTGTTTCAGGTGGCGCGATTGGCGGTGTTGATGCACTTTACTCTACAGTTCAGATGCCTCCAGGTATTCCAGTGGCGACTGTTGCTGTGAACGGCGGTAAAAACGCGGCAATTCTTGCGGTTCAGATGATTTCTCTTGCAGATGAGTCTCTAGCGGCTAAACTTGATCAGTACAAAATCGATATGGCTGAGAAAGTTATTGCACACGATGCTGAACTTCAGAACGAGATTTAAGCCGAATTTGGCCTAAACTGTTTAAGTTTTATAAAACGGGTCACTTCGGTGATCCGTTTTTTTATAAAGGCATTGGGCGATAGGCGTCTGGCACAAGACATTGTGTTTAACCAACCAACTAACCAACAAAATACCTAAACACCTAAATAGCTGACTATGAAAAATCAATTTATGGAACAACTTCTGGAGCATCTTGATAAACTTGATGCTCAGAGCGTGGAGTCTTACCTGCGTCGAATAGCCCGTGAAAAGGGTTTTATGGAGACGATCTCAAATGCGATACGTGAAGGGATTATTGTGATCGATTTGAAAAGAGTCGTGCATTATTTCAATCCAGCGGCGGCGGAGTTGATTGGCTTGCCTGAGAATTCACTGGGGCAACATATTGACAGGTTTGTAAAGGAAATTCCGTGGAATGAGATTATTGATAATTCTCCGGAAAATTGGTTAAATGTGTCGCGTCGTGAGCTGGAGATTTTTTACCCTCAGCATCGATTTCTGAATTTTTATGTGGTTCCGCACTCGGTTGACGAGGAGCAAGAGGCCGGTTTCGCAATTGTTATTTTGAATGATATTACGGAACAACTGAAGAGTTCAGAAGCCGCTTTTGAGGATAAAAAGAGTGAAGTTATTTCGATGTTAGCCGCAAGTGTGGCACATGAAATCGGTAATCCGTTAAACAGCATCAATATCCATTTGCAGTTGCTTGAACGTATGTTTAAGCGTTCGGCTGGAGCAGAATTGAGTGATGACGCTCTTGAAGCGGTGTCAATTGCCAAAGACGAACTGTCACGTTTGGATACAATTATCAATAATTTTCTGAAGGCGATTCGTCCGGCGCGTTTGGATCTTCGTCCAGTAAATGTGTCTGATCTTCTGGAACAGAGTATGCATTTTATGCGAATGGAGATTGAGAATAAACGTATTCATATTGAAGCAGACTGGGGCGAAAAGATTCCAATGATATTGGCTGACCCGGATCAGTTGAAACAGGCATTTTATAACATTATGAAAAATGCTGTAAACGCGATGCCTGATGGGGGGATTTTAACGGTTATTTGTCAGTTGGATGATGAAAACGTAAAGATTAATTTTCAGGATTCGGGAATTGGTATTTCTAGTAAAGACATTACAAGAATTCTCGATCCTTATTACACTACTGGGCAAGATGGAACTGGTCTTGGATTGATGGTTGTGGAACGAATCGTGCGCGATCATGGTGGTAGTTTGAATATAATAAGTCGCGTCAATCGAGGGACAGTTTTCCAGATTGTGTTGCCGTCGGGAGAGAAGGTTCAGAAGTCGTTGCCACTGCCGGAAAATGATATGGAGTTGGAGGTTTAATTATGCCACGTTGTAAAATTTTAATTATTGATGACGAGAAAAATACGCGCGATGGTTTGATGAAGTTTTTGTCTTTCGACTATTTTGCCACCGCTGTTGAAGATGCGATTAAAGGTTTGGAGTTAATTAAAAAAGAGCATTTTGATATTGTTCTAACAGATTTGAATATGCCTGGGATGAATGGAATTGAGTTCACAAAGCAGGCAAAGTTGTTACCAGATTCGCCTTTGGTGATTATGCTGACGGCTTACGGGTCTGTAGAAGTTGCCGTCGAGGCGATGAAGGCGGGCGCTTATGATTATCTGACCAAACCGGTTAATCTCGATAATCTTGAAATGTTAATTAAACGCGGTGTTGATAGTTTAAACCTGCGTAAAGAAAACCGTTTTCTTAAACAGCAGATTGCTGAAAATTCAGACTCTCCAAACGTGGTGGGTGAATCACCATTGATGCAGAAGGTTTTTGCAGATGTCGAACAGATGGCGCCTGCGAAAGCGACAGTTTTGATTACTGGAGAGAGTGGAACAGGAAAGGAAGTTGTAGCGGATGCACTGCACCGTTTAAGCCCGCGTGTTGACAAACCGTTTATAATTCTACATTGTGCGTCTTTGAACTCAAACCTTTTGGAAAGTGAACTTTTTGGACATGAAAAGGGTGCATTTACCGGGGCGACAGAGCGTAAAATCGGACGAATTGAGATGGCGAATGGCGGTTCACTTTTCCTAGATGAAATTGGTGAGATTGATCATGCCACTCAGGTCAAACTTCTGCGTGTTTTGGAATCTCGAAAGTTTGAGCGAGTTGGTGGTTCTGCTTCAATAAAAGTGGACACGCGCATTATCTGTGCGACGAATCGTGATCTGAAAGAAGAGGTGAAGAAAGGGAATTTTCGAGAAGATTTGTACTTCCGTTTGAGTGTTTTGAATATCGAACTTCCACCTTTGCGTGACCGTGGAGAAGATGTGGAGAAGCTTTTGAATCATTATCTGGCGATGTTTAAAGAGGAGAATGGAAAACAGATTCAAGGTTTTCAAAAAGAGTCAATTACGCTTTTGAAAGCGTATAGCTGGCCTGGGAATGTTCGTGAACTTCGTAATATGGTGGAACGAATGGTCGTGATGTCAAAAGGCGGTTTCCTTTCGGTCGGTGAGATTCCTACGGAAATTCGCTCGGCAATTACAAGTACGAATACATCTTCGGAAGCCGTAGAAGGACACAGTTCTGAAACATTGAATATTACGGATAATGAAAAACATCTGATTGAGGATGCTTTGGAACTTTGTGGCGGAAATGTGACACATGCTGCTTCAAAGTTGGGAATTAGCCGTCGCACTCTTCAACGAAAAATGAAAAAATACGAGCTTTCAAAATAATTTGAACGTCTCAAGATGTTATATTTTTAAATTCGGACTATTTTATAGACCTTTTTAAAAAGAATAATATTGGAGACGTTTTTATGAAAATAGCGAAAAAGCTTTCACTTCTTTTGATGATGTGTCTGTCATCAATTGTCTTTGCCGACGATGTGATAAAAGTGGCCTGCGTGGGCGACTCGATTACATTTGGTGCAACTATTCCAAACCGAAACAAACTCAGTTATCCGGCCCAACTTCAGTTTCTGCTTGGTGACAAATATCAAGTCACTAACTATGGGCGCAATGGCGCGACCATGTTGAAGCAGGGAAATTATCCATATTGGAATACTGGACTTTTGGAAAAAGCTGTAAAATCGAATCCTGATCTTGTGTTTATCAAGTTGGGAACGAATGACAGCAAAATGGTGAATTGGAAACATAAAGGCGAATTTGTAAAGAATTACAAAGAGATGGTTTCCAAATTCAAAGCCTGTGAGAGTAAACCTCGAATTGTACTGATTCTTCCAGTTCCGGCTTTTACAGAAGGGGAGCAAATCAGCGGTTCTCGTGTTTTGAAAGAGGTTATTCCAAAAGTTCAACAGGTTGCTTATGATGAAGTTTTGGAAGTTTTGGATATGCACTCTCCGCTGACTGACAAACAGAACTTCATGCACCGTGATAAAATTCACCCGAATCCTTTCGGAGCTCATGCAATTGCTTGGCGAATTTTCGAACTTTTGAACAGTAAAACGTACTCAAACTGTCAGACAGCATCGCTTCTTACAAAATCAGGAATCAAATACAAAACCAAAAACTTCTACGGTTACCCATGTTATGAGTTTAAATATAATGGTCGTAGTTGTAAACTTGTGGCGCCAAAACGCCCTACAAAGGGCTTTCCGTGGGTTTGGCGTGCAAGGTTCTGGGGACACGAACCACAGTTTGATATTTCGATGCTCGAACGAGGATTTCACGTGGCTTACAGCGATGTTGCAGGCTTTTTCGGAAACTTTGAAGCCGTTGCCAATTGGGATCGGTTTTACAAGTTGACTCAGGAACTGAAATTGAACTCAAAAGTGGTTCTTGAAGGTATGAGCCGCGGCGGTTTGATTATTTACAACTGGGCTGCACTAAATCCGAAAAAAGTGGCGGCAATTTATGCTGACAATCCAGTTTGTGATTTCCGTAGTTGGCCGGGTGGAGCAGGTGCAGGAAGCGGTGCACCTCGTGAATACGAAAACTGCTTGAAACGCTATAGACTCGATGAAATCGGAGCTAAGAATTATAAGAAAATGCCGTTTGATACATTGGCGCCGCTTGCCGCACAAAATGTGCCGATTTTACATGTTTGTGGTTTGGCCGACAGAGTGGTTCCATTTTCGGAAAACAGTAAGATTCTGATTGATCGTTATAAAGAGCTTAAGGGAAAAGTTAAGCTTATTGAAAAGCCTCGTGCGGGACACCATCCGCATTCTTTGAAGAATCCTATGCCGATTACGCGTTTTGTTTTGGAAGCAACTGGTCGTTGGATTAGTGATTCCGTAGTTTCTGCGCCCGCTGCTGAATTTCGTGGAGGACCTGCCGGTTGGGGTGGAGGAACTTGGTGGACTCAGCTTGAGAAAATTAATAAAATTGTTAAAGATAACGCAGGGAAAGTCGATTTGGCGTTCTTTGGTGATTCTATCACTCAGAACTGGACTGGGCCTAATGAGCGTTTGGCAGTGAAAGATGGAAATCGCGCAATTGACCGTTATTTCGGAATGTATACAACCGTTGGAATGGGAATTAGCGGAGATCGTACTGAACATCTGCTTTTTCGTTTGGAAAATGGCAACTTCGACGGAATTGAACCAAAGGCAATTGTTCTGATGATTGGAGTTAATAATCTGCTTTCTGGCGAAGATTCTCCAGAGGAAATTGCCAGCGGTATTACGTTGATTGTGAATAAACTGCTAAAAAAATTGCCTAAAACTACAGTTATTCTGCACGGTGCATTTCCTGCAGCTGCTAATGCCGAAGATGCAAACCGTCTGGCAGTTGACCGAATTCACGAGTTGATTTCTCCTTTAGATCGAAATGACCGAGTGAAATATATTGATTTAAGATCAAAATTCATCCTTCCTAATGGTTCGCTGAATAGTAAATATTACAGAGGTGATCATATTCATTTGAAAGGACCGGCTTATGATCTCTGGGCAGAATCTATAAAACCGTTGGTTGATCAGTTGATTACAGGCAAGAAGCCTGTTCAGAAGAAACCTGAGCCAATTACGGAAAAAGAAGAGAAATAATCTTTTTGACCGCTATCTTATCCAGCTTTCGAACATTTTCGGAAGCTGGATTTTTTTTGTCTAGATTGTTTTAATATAAACTGAAACTTAACTCGTAGGTCATCGACTGCAGGTTTAGGTACAAGAGATTTTAATGGATAATATAAGATTTTGTAAGTTGAATGCGGGCGGAAACGATTTTGTCTGTATTGATAATTGTGATGGAACGTATGACGATTTTATCGAATCGGAACAGTTTCCCGACTTTTTGATAAAGTTGTGTCGCCGGGGACTAGGTGTCGGTGCAGATGGTGTCATTTTTGCCGAAAAAGCGAATTTGAAAGCGGCTGATATTCAGGCACGTTTCTTTGAACCAGATGGTTCAGAAGTCGAACTTTGCGGTAATGGAACCGCCTGTTTCGTCTATTGGGTTGTGAAAAGCGGTTTGGTTAAATATGATGAAATCGCGATTCAGACCAAGGCCGGAATCAATAACGGTAAAAAGAAAGATGATGGACGTTGTTCGGTTTGTGTCCCTGATCCGTTTGATTATAAAACCGATATTTGTATCACAGCTGACAATAAATTGATTTTTACCGATTTCATTGTGACAGGAACAGGTCATGCAGTCGCCTATGTTGAAGATATCTCTCAGGTTCCGGTTGCCGATTGCGGTGCATCGGTTCGTCATCACAAAGCGTACGGACAGCCTGTAAATGCGAACTTCGTTCAAATTCTTAAAGAGGGACATATTGCCATCCGTACTTTCGAATTCGGTGTTGAAGCGGAAACGCTGGCATGTGGAACCGGTTCGGCTTCTGCGGCCATGCTGACTGCAGTTCGTCATAAATGGGATTATAAGTATTTGAATGGTGATTTGCCGGTGGAAGTGGATGTTCAGGGTGGGATCACTTTAAAAGTGTGGTTTAACTATCATGAGAATGACAACAGTTTCACAGATGTATGCCTAGAGACTTTTGTGACGCCGGTTTACAAAGGGGAGCTCTGTTCAGATATTTAGGAAAATATCATTGTTTGACTTTTAAAAAAGTTACAACTCTTTAAGTTACCAGCCATTAAAAAAATAGTTAAAGGAAAATTTTTATGGATGATTTTGGAATTTGGGGAATTATTCCTCCCGCACTGACGATTATTTTGGCGTTGGTGACTAAAGATGTTATTCTATCACTTTTTGTTGGAATCTTTTCCGGTGCCATGATTGTGGCCGGCGGAAATCCGGCATTGGCAATGATGAATTTAACCGATACGTTGGCGTCTTCTCTTTCCGACAGCTGGAATATTCGTATTTTTATGTTCTGCGGACTTCTTGGTGCACTGGTGGGAATGCTGGCAAAAACTGGAGCGGCCTGGGCTTTTGGTCAATGGGCTTCTAAACGTGTGAAAACAAAAGCAGGCGCTTTGTTGTTTACCTGGTTTTTCGGATTAATTATCTTCATTGATGACTATTTCAACTCTTTGACAATTGGTACGGTATGCGTCCGATTACCGATGAGAACAAAGTCTCTCGTGCGAAACTTGCCTATATTCTGGATTCGACTGCTGCACCGGTTTGTATCATTGCTCCGATCTCAAGCTGGGTTGTAACTGTAATGAGTTACATCAAAAGTTCGAAGGGATTTGATCAACTGGAAATTTCAGAGTTTGCCTTCTTTATTCAGGTGATTCCATATAATATTTACGCACTTTTTGCAATTTTGATGGTGGTGTTCATTGCTGTCTCAGGACGCGATTTTGGACCGATGAAAAAGTCGGAGGAACGTGCAGCAAATGGAGAAGGTCTGTTTAACAAAGATCGCTTCGGAGACGCCGCAGGTTCTATTTCAGAAGATCACAACAATTCAAAAGCGCACTTTTCGGATATGTTGATGCCGATTGGACTGCTTATTATACTTGCTGTCATTTTCTTCCCGGTTACTACTTGGATGGGTGCTGTTGATGGTAAAACTATTACCTCTTTTTCTGATGCGATGAGCTCAATCCCGTTGGGAAAAGCGTTTAATGACACCGATGCTTCTGTTGCCTTGATGTACGCGATGGTTGTGACTATCACAATTACCTACATTTATTACATTGGACGTAAGTTGCTGTCGATTAAAACGGCGGCAAATGCGATGATTGACGGTTTTAAATCTATGGTTCCGGCTTTGATTATTCTAACGTTGGCGTGGTCAATCGGTTCAATTATCAAAAGCTCACCAGAAGACGGCGGACTTGGTTTAGCTAACTATCTTTCACACCTAGTAGTTGATGGTGGTTTTCAGGTTTATCTGCTTCCTGTTGTGGTATTCATGCTCTCCTGTTTAATCTCTTTTTCAACTGGTACAAGTTGGGGAACGTTGGCAATTATGGTTCCGATCACCATGCCGATTTCTGTTGCACTTGGTCAGGCTGCCGGCTTTGACGGAGCAGAGCTTTTAAATGCTTCTTTAGCTCCTCTTGGTGCTGTTCTTGGTGGTGCAATCTTTGGTGACCATGCATCTCCGATTTCAGATACAACAATTCTTTCGTCGACAGGTGCAAATTGTCCGCACTTGGAACACGTGGCAACTCAGTTACCGTATGCCGGTTTTGTCGCGGGAGTGGCAATTATCGGACATATCACAGCTGGTTTGACACGTCAGCCGTATGTTTCACTTATTGTGTCGGCGGCAGTCTTTGTAGCGGGACTTTTCTTCTTAACTAGAAATAAAAAGTCTACATAATAACAATTTTAGAGCATTTCAAGCCCAGGCCGTTATTGGCTTGGGCTTTTTTTTTCTGAAAAAATCCTTATATTAAAGAAAGGGATTAAAGTAAGGAGCTTTTTATGATTGCTACAATTACAAGCAAAGGGCAGTTGACACTTCCTAAGAAAATTAGGGATGAGTTGAAGATTAGTGCAGGCGACAAAATTGAATTTTTTATAAAAGAAGATGGTCATATCGAATGCGTTCCTTTGAAAGCACCAGTTACTAAATTGAAGGGCATTTTACCAAAACCTTATAAAACTGTCACTCTTGAGCAAATGAATCAAGCGGTGGCAGAAAGCTCGGCAGATTATGATTGCAATTGATACAAATGTACTAGTGCGGTATCTGGTTCAAGATGATGAAAAACAGTCTCAATGTGCGTCGCAACTTATTGAACATGCTGAAGAAACTTACCTTAGCATAATGGTTTTATGTGAGATGGTCTGGGTTTTGAATCGTGCTTATGGATATAACCGTTCTCAAATTTGTCAGGTTTTGAAGCAAATATTGATGACAGAATCTTTTGTTATAGAAAAAACAGATTTAATCTGGAGCTCTATTTATGATTATGAAAAGGGCAATTGTGATTTTTCCGACTGCTTAATTGCTAATACTGCACATCATCACTTTGCGGAAACAACCTATACTTTCGATAAAAAAGCTTCCAAGCATAAATTTATGACCTTATTAAAATAAAGCTCCTGAACTAAAATCTTAGTTAGTTCAGGAGCTTTTGTTTACCCATTTTGTAATGTTTTAGACAAAAAGCGTCGTGTCGCTTTTCTCGGAGAGTGCCGCGAAGTTTGCCACTCCGGCAGACTCAACACCGTCAATTAGTTCATCCATCTGAATGCCCATCATATTCATTGCCATTTCGCATGCAAGAAGTTTCACACCCATCATTTGTGCCTGTTTGATGAGAGTAGGGAGGTCGTCGACGTTTTTGCTTTTCATCACATTTTTCATCATCTTAGTCCCCATTCCCATCATGTGCATTTTAGACAATGCCAGCTTTTTCGGCCCACGTGGCATCATCCATCCGAACATTTTGCTGATCAGATCTTTCTGAACTGCTGGAGGATTGTCTTTTCTCAAGACATTCAATCCCCAAAATGTACAGAATATAGAGACGCCATGGCCGAGTGATGCAAAACCGGTTGCCATAATGAAACCTGCAAGCGCCTTATCTAGGTCATTACTGAAAAGTACAATTGAGGTACGCTTGTGAATTCCATTTCCGGTAGTAATAGTTTGTACTCCAGCTTTCGACTTCGCCACAACTGCTTCAATCTTCCCATTGTTTTCTTCGATGCTGACAAGTTTATTTCCGGTTGATTCACACCATGAAGGAAGGTCTTTTTTGAAACCACGATCCGTGGCAACCACTTTCAATAGTTGTCCATCTTCCATCTTCTCAAGACGTTGCTTTACCGATACGATTGGTCCTGGACACTGCATACCACATACATTCAGCTCAATTACCTCACCGGAAGCCACCGATGGCATTGAATCGGTTTTTGGTGCTGGTTGAGCAGATTCAGCAACCTTTAGAGGCGAAGGATTAAACAGTTTCCATGTCATATAACCTCCACTTAAATTCGCAGCGTTGAAACCGTTCTCTTTCAGAATACGCTCTGCCAGATAACCACGGATTCCTACCTTACAGGTTGTCACGATTAACTTGTCTTTTGGAAGTTTGTCTAGCGACTCACGCAGTTCTCCTAACGGGATGTTTGTGAAACCTTCAAGAGGTCCCACTTCAATTTCTTCCGGTTGACGTACATCTAGAAGAAAAGCGTCTTCTGGAATATCATCGGCGTAAACTTGATTAGAAAGTCCTTCAAGAATATTTGTTCCGACAAATCCAACGAAGTTTATCGGATCTTTTGCAGAACCGTAAGGAGGAGCGTAAGCAAGTTCCAACTCCTGAAGCTTATCAATGGTAATATCATTTTTGATTGCTGTCGCTAAAATATCAATACGTTTGTCTACACCATCACGTCCGACTGCTTGAGCTCCCAGAATCTTTCCTTTACCGTCAAAAAGTACTTTCAAGTGTATCATTTCAGCACCCGGATAGTAACTGGCATGGGAAGAAGGATTGATATAAAGTTTTATGTAATCGACATCAGCGGATTTCAACTGCTTTTCATTTAAGCCAGTGCTTGCTGCTGAAACTGAGAACACCTTACAAATTGATGTCCCAATTGTGCCGTTGTAAACACTCTCTTTACCAAGCGCGTTCTCTGCGGCAATTCTACCTTGACGATTCGCAGGACCTGCTAACGGAATCATCGTTTTTCCACCTAGAATCGGATCAATCACTTCAACCGCATCACCGACCGCAAAGATATCAGGATTGCTTGTTTTCATAAACTTGTCAGTCACAATTCCACCACGCTGATTCACTTCAAGACCCGCCTCTTTTGCCAGACTTGAATTCGGGCGTACGCCGACAGACATAATCACAAGTTCGGTTTTCAGCTCTGAGCCGTCTTTAAGTTTTACTGTAAACTCAGCCTTTTCATGACTGTCATCCGCAGTTCTTGTGCGGTGAATTGATTCCACACTATTTTCAAGAATCAAGTTGATGCTATTCTCTGCCAACTCTTCGTTCAACGGCGTGGTCATTTCAGGGTCAAGAGGCGGAAGTATTTGTGGAAGCAGTTCAACAAGTGTGGTTTTGACACCCCGTTCCTGAAGATTTTCCGCCACTTCAACCCCAATGAAACCGCCACCGATTACCACAGCCGATTTAATACCGCTGTCGACACGTTCTTTAACGCGATCCATATCTTTCATTGTCCAAAGCACCATCACGTCCGGGTCATCAGCTCCCGGTAATGGCGGCACAAAAGGTGTTGAACCTGGTGACATAATCAACTTGTCGTAACTTTCCTCATAATTCACTTCCGTTACATGATTTCTTACGCTTACAACTTTCCTTTCCGGGTCAATTACCATCACTTCCTGACGTGTACGCACGTCGATATTTGTTCTGGCGCGAAAACCTTCTGGAGTCATCACAAGCAGACTGTCACGTGAACTGATAACTTCACCTACATGATAGGGAAGTCCGCAGTTTGCAAAAGAGATATATTCTCCACGTTCAAAAATTACAATTTCCGCATCTTCACTCATTCTTCGTGCTTTTGCCGCTGCGCTTGCTCCGCCTGCAACTCCGCCGATAATCAATAGTTTCATCTCTGTTCTCCTGTTTGGAATTCCATTATATTCTGTAATCTGTTTAATCCGTTGTAAATTCAGTCCAGTAAATTAGCCGACTTGTTCATTAAGTCCAGTTGTAATGAATTACGATATAAAGTATCGAGATATTACGATATTTCAATATTTTCTTTCGAAAACATTGAAAGCGTCAGAATTTAAGGCATTTTTGAAAGAGAGAATAAAAGGAGACGACTATGACAAATTCAGAAAAAATTGAACTTGAACGTATGAGTGATGACTATTTACGTCGTGCGGCTGATACATTGAAAGTGATGGCACATCCGGTACGTTTACGTGTCGTAGAAATTTTATCACAGGGACGTTTTTCAGTTGGTGAAATCGCCGAACTCTGCAAACTACCGCATAATCAAGCCTGTGAACATCTTCGTCTAATGAAAGGTCACGGACTTCTAGACAGCGAGCGGGAAGGGCGAACGGTTTATTATAAAATCGTAGCACCTCAACTCACTAGTCTACTAACTTGTATAAGAAAAAACTGTCCCGTGATTGAATCACCAGAATAACAAAAATTGTTGATTAAGTCCATTAAACGTTCTCTACCGATACCACCTAGAAGCATTTCATCATCAAGTTATTATTAAATAATCTTATTTTTCTTTGGTTGTCATCATACTTCCTGTGCCTAAGAATTTATTAGTCGTCATCTTTTGTTGCTTGGTTATGTTCGCTTTTGCCTCACCTAGCCGTTAGCGTAAGGACCAGGAGCTGCCTACTTGAAGATAAAAGGCGGTGTCTTCAGGGCCGAAGGCGACGTCTAATCCCATTTGTAAACCTAACTTCTTTGCGCCTAGGTAACGAAACCCAAAGCCTTTGCTGTAGACATTTTCTGTGTCGTAGAGTTCGGAGGATTGAAAGGTTCGTCCGGCTCCGGCAAATCCGATAAGCGACCAGCGTGGATTGATTTTCCAGCTTAGTTCAAGTTCTCCTAAAATTACCGAGTCACCTTGGAACTCCATGGCTTTGACACCGCGCATATCAATGAATGGGTAGGAGAAGAAAGGGGCATCTCCTTGAACCGTTTCACCCTGCGTTCTTATTCCCAGTACAAAGTTGTTGGAGATTGGTTGGTAGTAGATTGCTTTGGCGCTGTATCGCTGGAACGTGTCGTCACTGCCGATGGCGTCTTCGAAAAACATTCCTTCAATTTCACCGGAAAATCCTGAGCTTGGAGAGAATAGGTTATCTCTACTGTCGTAAATCAATGAGGTTTGAACAGCGACAGATTGGATGTCGAACTCTTTTTCGGGGATAATATCAGGATAAGAAGGCAGTTGCAGTTTGAACAGGTTTTCTGTGTCGGAGTAGGTCATTCCAATTGAGGTGAAGAAGTTGGTGTCTTTTATTCTAAACTGCAGTTTATGAGCGGTTCCAAAAAGTTTGGTCTCAAAGTCTATACCATTTCGCTGTCCATTGACAATATTGGGAAGTCCGTAATATTTCATTTTAATATCACCAACTCCGATTCCGCCCATGTAGCGAATGTTGTCATCGTCCCAGATTCCGAGATGTCCGGCTCCGCCGAACCAAGTGCCGTTTTCCGTTCCTCCGCCGAATACGGCGCTGACGCTTGGCGGCACACCTTCTTCATTTCCCAGTTTTTCATGAAAATAGGAGAGGGCGAGTCCGCCACCGTAACCTACCGCAGGCTCGGTGATAATAATCGGGGTAGGGAGAAAACCCTGTTTTTCCAACAGCCAGTTGCTGACATCAAATTGGCCGTCGGTGGGGTCAATAAAAGTGTCACTCATCCAGTTTTCAGAGAAGAGTGACACTGAGGATAGCAATGTGGTAACGACTAGTTTTTTGAACATTAGCAATTTCTCTTAAAAGCGTTTGGTGTAGCCGTGGCAATATGGTTTTGTGCCTTTGCGTTCATAATAGTCCTGATGATACTCTTCCGCCGGCCAGAACTTTTCGAATTTAATCAGTTTTGTCGCGACATCATAACCTTTCTCTTTGAGGAGTTTTATCAACTTTTTAGACGTCGCTTTTTCAGCTTCATCATTGTAAAAGATTGCCGAAAGGTATTGGTCGCCCAAATCCGGTCCTTGCCCGTTGGTTTGAGTCGGATCATGAATTTCGAAGAACATTTTTGCAAGGTTTTCAAAAGAAACTTTGTACGGGTTGTAGGTGACTTCTACTACTTCAAGATGTCCGGTATCTTCATAGCAGACCTGTTTGTAGGTCGGCTTTTCAACTTTACCTCCGCTGTAGCCGGAAACTACTGTCGATACGCCCGGAACCTGTTGAAGAAAATGTTCCACGCCCCAGAAACAGCCTCCTGCGAAGTAGGCTTTTTTCGGTTTCCAGTCTGCCGGCGTGAACTGAAGGCTCAATGAATTGACACAATGTCTGGTATTTTTTTCGGTAAAGCCTTCGCCGAGGAATACATGGCCAAGGTGTCCGCCACAGTTTTGACAGGTTATTTCTGTTCTACGTCCGTCCGCATCGGTTGTACGTTTCACACGTCCTTCGATTTCATCATCAAAACTCGGCCAACCGCAACCGGACTTAAATTTTGAACTTGATTCGTACAGGTCTGATCCGCAATTACGACAACTGTAAACGCCTTTTTCCTTGTTATGAAGAAGTTCTCCGGTTCCGGCGCGTTCTGTGCCTTTGTCGATTAAAATATGTTTTTCTTCTTTAGTAAGGTATCTATTTATATTCATTGTAGGACTCTCTTGTTTAGTTTCTTCACAACCGCTCACAAAACTTATCAAACACATTATCAGTGATAATTTTATTGATTTCAACATATTAACCTCCGTTCTTTAAGCTCTGTACTATACCACCTTTTTGGTTAGTCCCTTGCAAAAATCGGTGAAAAAGGTTTAGAGAGTTCTTCGTTGTACTGATAACCAAGTTCGTCAAACTTAACAAGTTTATCGAAATCGGTGATTTTGTTTTTGATTATCCAATTTGCCATGGCGCCACGCGCTTTCTTGGCAAAAGAGCTGACGATTTTAAACTTACCGTTCTTCTTATCGTAAAAGTTTGGAGTCACAAATTGGCATTTTTTCTGATATGATTTAATCAACTTCGAGTATTCGGTCGAGGCTAGGTTTATGATGAAATTCTCATTCAATGCTTCGAAGTAGTTTTCGATTTTATCCTGCCAGAATTTGTAGAGATTCTGCGAATCCATTGAGAACTTTCCCATAAAGTCGAGGCGATAGGGCTGAATTGTGTCGAACGGACGAACAACTCCGTATAACGCAGACAGTATCAGCAGGTTGTTTTGAGCAAACTCTAAATCATTTTGATCAAACTCTACCGCTTTCAAGGTTGAATAGACATCGCCGCTATAACTGTAAATCGCCGCTTGTTCAGGTTGCTGTTCGTTGTAATAGATATGACATTGCATCGCTATCTTGTCTGAACATTTGAGCGCTTGAGCCAGTTCGCCGACTGTCAGTCTTTTTAGCTCTGATAGGATGCTTTCGGCTTCGTTCTGGAATGCCGGAGTTGTCGGAGTCGAAACCGTTTTGATAGAAGAAAAATCCATCCCTTTGGATGGTGAAAGTAGTATGATCATAGTGTAAAACCTGTTAGATGTTTAAAAGAATGATTAACTTAAACAGATTATGAACAAAAAAAAGGTGCATCGATAAAATCGACACACCTAAGACTATTGATAAACTTCATGTTTTTGTAAAAAAGCGTTAGTAGAGCCACTTCTCCGAAGTG
>DDLT01000301.1 GCA_002340265.1 Lentisphaeria bacterium UBA2565
TCGCGGAGAAGCCAATGACTTCGTCGGTAAAGGACTTTCTGGTGGTAAACTAATTATCGCACCTCCGGAAAATGCTTCTTATGAAGCGAAGAAAAACGTTATCGCAGGTAATGTGGCGCTTTACGGTGCAACTTCTGGTGAACTTTACGCAAACGGAATTGTCGGTGAACGTTTTGCCATCCGTAACAGTGGAGCACTTGCCGTTGTTGAAGGTGTGGGGGATCACTGCTGTGAATATATGACTGGCGGACGTGTTGTAATTCTTGGTCCAACCGGAGTTAACTTCGCTGCCGGAATGAGTGGTGGTATCGCTTACGTTTATGATGAAAAATGTAACTTTAATTCACGTTGTAACCTTTCAATGGTTGACCTTGACCCTCTTACTGCGAAAAAAGAGATCAAAGACCTGAAACGTTACATTAAGCGACATCTTAAATATACAGGAAGTAAAGTTGCAGCTGAAATCCTTTCTGATTGGGACAACAACGTTGAGAAATTTGTCAAAGTATTCCCGATTGAGTACAAACGCGTACTTGGTAAGATGATGAAAGAAGATGCAGCCATCGAGCGCGAAGCTGAGCAAAATTAATAACTAGGCGTAAGGCATACGGTATAAGGCGTTAGTTTAATCAAACTGACGCCAAATGCCCAAAACCTGAAGCCTTTAAAATATACGAGGTACTAAAAATGGGTGATCCTAAAGGTTTTATGAAAGTAGACCGTCGAGAGCCTGGTTATCGACCGCTTGAAGAACGTCTCACAGATTATAAAGAAGTTGAAAAATGGCTTTCTGATAAAAAACTACAGAAACAAGCTTCCCGTTGTATGGACTGCGGAGTTCCTTTCTGTCACGGTACAGGCTGTCCTCTTGGCAACCTAATTCCTGAGTGGAATGATCTAGTTTATCAAGACCGCTGGGAAGAGGCTCTTCAGACTCTACGTGCAACAAACAACTTCCCGGAGTTTACAGGTCGTATCTGCCCTGCCCCATGTGAAGCATCATGTACAATGGGCGCAACGGACGATCCGGCTGTTGCAATCCGTCAAATTGAGAAAAATCTATCTGAAAAAGGTTATACAAATGGCTGGACTGTGGCAAACATTCCAACAGTTCGTACTGGTAAACGTGTAGCCGTAATCGGTGGAGGTCCTGCCGGAATGGCAGTTGCCGATCAGCTGAATCAGATGGGGCACGAAGTTGTGGTTTACGAAAAAGACAACTTCATCGGCGGTTACCTTCGCTACGGAATTCCGGACTTCAAACTTGAGAAGTCAGTCATTGAACGCCGTGTTGCAATCATGGAAGAGGAAGGTATTACTTTCCAGACAGGTGTTGCAGTCGGTGAAGACATCATGGCAAGCTACATGTTGAAAAAGTTCGACGCAGTGGCTGTCACAATCGGAGCACGTCAAGCTCGTGACCTTCCTATCGAAGGGCGTGATCTGGACGGCGTACACTTTGCAATGGAGTTCCTTGGCCAAAACAACAAGCGCGTATCCGGCGAAGAGTTCACAGAAAAAGAGATTTTCGTAAAAGATGCGAAAGTTCTTGTAATCGGTGGTGGTGATACAGGTTCTGACTGCGTGGGAACATCAAATCGTCATGGTGCGACAAATGTGACACAGATCGAAATTATGCCGCAACCTCCTGAATCACGTGCAGAATCTACACCTTGGCCGCAGTGGCCTTATCAGCTTCGTACGTCTTCTTCTCACAAAGAAGGCTGCGAAAGAATGTGGGATATCATGACCAAATCATTCGAAGGTAAAGACGGTAAAGTCGTTAAAGCCAACGCTGTAAAAGTAGAATGGAAAGAAGGCGAAAATGGTCGCATGATGCCAGTAGAGGTTCCGGGTTCTGATTTTGTAATTGAAGCCGACTACGTATTCCTTGCGATGGGATTCACTGGTCCCGAGAAAGCCGGGATTCTAGAGCAGTTTGGCGTAGAATACGATGCGCGTGGCAACGTGAAATGCAACGACAGCTTCATGACCTCAGTAGACGGCGTATTTGCCGCTGGTGACGTTGTAAGCGGCGCATCTTTAGTAGTGCGTGCAATTGCAGCCGGACGCCAAATGGCCGACGGTATAAACGACTATCTAAACAGTTAGTCGTTTACAGTAAACAGTTATCAGTTGTTAATGATTAGAAACTAGTTTTTAGTCATTAGCACTTTGATTTAAAAAGCGTTCTGGTTAACCCCAGAGCGCTTTTTTGTTTTGTGCTATAAAATAAGGACAACATATGCCGAAGGCATACCTACAAATGAGCGCAGTCAGGTGATAGGGTTTCATCCTAAACGATTTCCGTGACAAAACCTTCCTTTATCCAATGATATATTCTCTCCAAAGAGTAATATAACCCCCGATATAAAATCAATAAAAAAGTGGCTAGGAAAGTAATAAAATGACACCTATAAAAACTCGGGTCAGAGAAAGAGGGTGCGAAAATAACAGAATGACTCCCATAAACCCTCGGTTCATAGAAAGCTACCATTAAAATTATTGTATAATCTAAGAATAACATGATATGCTTCCAATCACGGCATCTAGGATAAATTTTAAGAACTAATTTATCTATTATATTGCCCGTTGAATAACGATCCGTATCGACCAATTCAAATTGTCTCACAAATTTTTTTAATTCATCAAGCTTACACCAACGTAAAATAATAAGTCTACAAAAAGCAACAAAAGAAATAAAACAGTAAAGACACGAGATACTAAAAGCTATTAAGCTGACACTCCCCTGAATAAATCCATTACCTAAATACATTACGCTTATAAATGCGCAACTACCTAAAGTATAAGGAATAAATAACGAGCTTAACAAACCCAGTTTACTGAACTTAGTACTCGATATTGCATTAATTCCAAGTTCATTCTTTATACTCGTCTTATCACGAATTGTACTTACTAAGGCGTATTTTCTAAAGATAAAGTTGGAGATAATAAGAGATAGAAAAAACAACTGAAATATTAGTAATGAATAGAAGTTAGAATTGTTGATATCAACAGTTTGAATCACTAACAAGTTCGTAACTACAAAGGCAAGAACGGTATCATATAAAAACGTTTTAATTGACAGCCTCCCTCTAGAGCTCTGGTTATTTTGCAACACGCTACAACCTATTTTAAAGTCAGCACCATTCTCTTTAACAAAAATTTCTTGTCCATATTTTTTATAAAACTTATTCCAAAATCGATAAATAATTCTACTTGATAAACAGGTCACAACCATAAACAAATAACATAACGATATGAAAAATTTTTCAGAGCTACGCATGTAAATGCTGTAAGTTAAGCTGCTCAAAAACAAAGGGAGAACGACCAAAAAACTGAAACAAACATCGAACAAAAGCACAATTCGGCACCAACCTAAATGCTTAGGATAGCATTTAACTAACAGTTTCCCCAAAGGAGGAAATTTTTTAAAAGAAATACGACCCCTATATTTTTTTTGGAGATCATCGAAACTCTTTAAAATTAAAAAGCCAAATGAATAGAAACTGAACTGATAAAAGTCTGCAATAAAATACCTGATTCGAATATGAAAAAATGTTAGAAAATTTCGATATTCTGACTGCAAATCGGTACCCATTACATAACCAAGTACAAATAAAGTCAGTATAACTATAAAACTGAGCTTTTTATTTAAACGGCATAAAAAATAAACAGCCAAAATGGGGGCAAGAATCAGCTGCGGGCTGGGAGAGATAATCACACTTAATGATTTTTTCAAAAAGAAATAAGTAGAGAGAAATAGGAAAACTTTTAATAAAAGTGAAAGACCATAAAAATAGCTTGATACGACCTCTGTTTGAATCTTCAAATCTTTTTTGCAACCAACCATTTTCCCCTTACCTGTTATACAATTTAGCGTTTCAACATTTAGTGAGAATAGGTGATTTTCGAGGAACTTCAAGAATTTCAGGTTAAATATTAGAACATCCAATTTTCTATTAGCATTCTATAATCCTGTGTTGATTTCCACTGCCCTTCTTTTATCTTTGAGTCATTATTTCTAACTACTTAATTTCTATGGCTGTAAAATGACTACACTTTTTCCTGAAAGCTTGATGTCACAATTTCTCAAAAGTCACCTCAAATAGATTATAGATGAATATGCGTTAGCAATATGTCAAAGGCTGTCAATTTTTGACAACCATTTTTATTTTGAAGGCCATAAAAAAAGCCACGCTCTGTTGAACGTGGCTTTAAGGTAAAATCATATAGTTATAATAATACTATTCGGAATTTGGGTTCTTTGGGGAGCCGTCTTTCATTTCGTTTACGAAATAGAAGAGATTCTCAATTTCTTGTTCGATGTTTACGTTGTGAACGACACAGCTTTCTGAACCTTTCAGTTTTACAGGGGTGAAGTTTAAAATTCCCTGAATGCCGCTTTCTAGTAAAAGATCCTGAACACGCGTAGCACCGGATTCCGGTGTGGTGATGATGGCAATCTTTACCTGTTCCTTTTTAATAAAGGCCTGAAGATCACTTAAATCGTAAATCGGAATTAGTCCACGTGGATTGATTACTGTCGGGTCTGTGTCAAATCCGGCGGCTACTTTGATACTTTCGCGTGAAAAGCCGTTGTAGTTCATCATTGCCGTTCCGATTTTGCCGCAACCAACCACAATAATTTTCTGAATGGTATTCTTTCCAAGAATCACATTCAGTTTGCCGATAAGGTCATCAACCTGATATCCACCTTTTTTATTACCTGTAAGGTCGAACAATGAAAAGTCTTTTCTCACCTGTGATGATGAAATTCCTAACGCATCACCTAGGTTGTCTGAAAACACTTTTACAAACCCCAACGCTTTCAACTTACATAGCACACTACGATAGTTAGAAAGACGTTGCACCATTTCTCTACTTGACGTAACTGACATAACAACACTCCAATTATTTTAGACCTACCTAAAAGTTTTTATGTTATCAAAATAACATAACCAATCCAAAGAAAACCATAAATTGCCAATTCATGCACTATTAAGAACAATAAAATTGAACATTAGTAACAAAAAAGCTTGATTTATTCTCATTTTACGCAATTTTACTACCGTTTTAGGCACATTAACAAAACATGCCTAAAAACAAAAAGTACGCAAATAGCCACTTTTTGCAACTAAGTTACTATAAAAAAGCTATTTTGCAGAGATTTTTCACAAAAAACGTTGTTTTAAATAAATTTAAACACGCAACCACGAACAAAATAATTCCATAACAAGGAGAACGTTATGTCTAGTTCATGCACCCATGCTACCGGCGTTATCGGTTCTGATGGAGTACTGACAGCAACACCTGAGCGTTTCGAGGAGTTGAAGTCTTACTTGGCGACACTAAACATCACCGATGACAAAGAGCACAACCGCGGTCTGCTAATTCCAGCACTTCGCAAAGCGCAAGACATCTACACATTTCTACCTGAAAGTGTTCAGCTTTATGTAGCTGACGCGTTCAAACTTCACCTTTCTGAGATCTACGGAGTAATCAGCTTCTACGCTTACTTCACGACTGAAGAGCCGGGTAAACACAAAGTAAGTATCTGCTGCGGTACTGCATGTCACGTAAAAGGTGCTACAAGCATCTGGGACGCGGTTGCAAAAACTGTTAACCTACCAAAAGACACACACACTACTGAAGACAAACTTTTCACTATCGAACGTGTAAGTTGTGTCGGTGCTTGTGGTCTGGCTCCTGTTGTTCTAGTAAATGAAGAAGTTTACGGTCAGGCGACTCCTGAGCAAATGGCAAAAATCGTCAAAGAAATCAAAGACGCTGAGACTAAGTAAGGAATTATTAATTATGAGTAAAATCGATCTACCTAAAGTAGCGGCAAAATACGCTGAAGATAGCAAGAATATCGACCAGCGCATTGTTCTTTGTGCCGGAACTGGTTGTGTGGCTAACGGCGCTCTTAAGCTTCGCGACGCACTTGTTGAAGAAATTTCTAAAGCCGGTATCAATGTCGGCGTAACTATGGAAGAGTGTAACGGCGATCACGATCAGAACGTTTACGTTTCTAAATCAGGTTGTCAGGGTTTCTGTCAGCAGGGTCCTCTTCTACGTATTGAACCTAACGGCATTCTATACTGTCAGGCTCGCCCAGAAAACGCGGCAGACATCGTAGAAAAAACACTTAAGAATGACGAACTGATTGAAGATCTTCTTTATAAAAATCCTGCAACTGGTGAACGCTGTAAAGGTAATGAAGACATTCCTTTCTACAACCGTCAGACTACTGTTGTAATGGAAAACGCGACTATCGACCCAGAAGATATTAACGAGTTCATCGCGAAAGGCGGTTATAAAGGTGCTGAAAAAGCAGTTTGCGCTATGACTTCACAAGAGGTTGTTGACGAAGTGCTTGAGTCTGGTATCCGCGGACGTGGTGGTGGTGGTTTCCCTACTGGTCTAAAATGGAAATTCACTCTACACTCTCCAAACAAAGATAC
>DDLT01000015.1 GCA_002340265.1 Lentisphaeria bacterium UBA2565
AACAGCCTGACCAAGGTCGGCTTCTTCTACTTTTGGCTCTTCCCAAGTTGGAAGTTCCCATTTTGCAGGAATGTTTAGTTTTGGACAACCGTCGTGTAGGAACTCCATTGCCAACTGACCGACAGTGTCGCCGTTGTACTGAACTGTGAAGTAACCAGAGTCGTTGAATGTACCAAGTGCAGTTGCTAGAACATCGCGTTTTTCCGCAAGTGCTAGGAATGCTTCTAGGTTTTCTGGCTGAACTGCAAAGCTCATACGTTCCTGTGCTTCAGAAACTAGGATTTCCCATGGGTGCATACCTGCATATTTAAGTGGGGCTTTACCCACATCAAGAACACATCCGTTAGTTTCTTCGGCCATTTCACCCATAGATGAAGAAAGTCCGCCGGCACCATTGTCGGTTACGAAACGGTATAGACCTTTGTCACGTGCTTCGAATAGGAAGTCACCCACTTTTTTCTGTGTAATTGGGTCACCAATCTGAACGGCTTGAACTGGAGAGTCTTTGTGAAGTTCTTCAGAAGAGAATGTTGCACCGTGGATACCGTCTTTACCGATTTCTCCACCAACCATTACGGCGATATCGCCCACGTGAATCTCTTTTTCAGCACCGCGGTTTCCGTTCACTTCAACAGGAAGTGTTCCGGCAGTTCCACAGTAAACAAGAGGTTTACCCATGTAACGCTCATCGAAGTATTCCCAACCGTGCATGTATGGAATACCAGATTCGTTACCACCGCAGATCACACCTTTGTGTACACCATCACGGATTCGTAGAGGAGTTAGAAGACCTTCTGGAACTTCAGAAGCAGGTGTGAATGGAGAACCAAGACAGTAACCCCATACGTTGAAAAGAAGGTTGGCACCAATACCAGTACCCATTGGGTCACGGTTTACACCCACAATACCAGTCATAGAACCACCGAATGGGTCAAGAGCGGATGGTGAGTTGTGAGTTTCAACTTTATAAACTACGTCAACTTTATCGTTGAATTTGATTACACCGGCGTTGTCTTTAAAAACAGAAACAAGCCAATCAACTTCTTCACCAATCTCTTTAGTACTTTTCTGGATGAAAGTTTTGTAAAGAGAAGAGTATTTTGAGTTGTTGCCTTTGTCATCAGTATAGTCGACGTTTGCCGCAAAGATTTTGTGGCAGCAGTGCTCTGACCAAGTCTGAGCCAGCATCTCAAGCTCTACGTCACATGCTTCAGCTGTAAGACCAGCTTCAAGACGTTTTGCAATTACTTCTTCATCCTGGAAGTAAGCTTGAATTGCTTTCATCTCTGTAAGGTTCAATGCAAGGGTCTTTTCGCGACTCATCTGCATTAGCTCTTCATCAGAGATGTTTAGGTTGATAGTTTGAACTTCAGGAGTGATTTCAGACTCCATCTTCGGCTCGTTGGCAGGCGTGCCGTTTGCTTTCCAGTCAGCGTAAGGAAGTACAACCGCAGATTGGATTAGATTGTTGTAAAGAAGTTCAGAGGCGATTTTGTTTGCATCAGCTTCGGTAATGTCAGCAGTGATGAAGTACTCGATCGAGCTGTAAACTTTCTCTTCGTGGTCAAGTTTACGACCAGTTACGTCTTTCATTACCGCACGTGCAGAACGACCTACGTTGTCGGTTACACCCGGTAGGAAGCCGACTACGATTACCCAGTTGAATTGGTGATCTTTTTTCTCACCAACTACATAACCCTGAATAACCTGGTTTGAAACAGATGCCGCGAAAGTTTCAGCCTGTTCAGCTGTTACGTCAGCTACAATGCTGTACACATCGCTAGTACGGACGTTGGTCAATTCATAGCCCAGTACATCCTTTGCTTTACCGATAAGACTCAGACCGCGCGGGTCATCGCAATGTGGTAAAGGGAACACTTCTACTCTGTAATACATACAAGAATCCTTTTAGAAGTTAACGTTAATATATTATTTATTGTTTAATTTACTAAAATCATGGCCAGTCGGTGACTGGTACACTCTCAGATCAAATTCCGGAATGATTGCCAGAAGGTGATCGAAAATATCCGCCTGAACTGCTTCATAGTTTGCCCAGACTTTATCTTTACAGAAAATATAAATTTCAAGAGGAAGTCCCTCGGTAGTCGGCTGAAGCTGACGTACAAGGAAGGTCATCTCCTGATTGATCATTGGATTGGTTTTAAGAAAATTCTCAATATAGACGCGGAATGTACCGATGTTTGTCAGGCGGCGCTGATTTGTTTGTAGCTCCATATCTTCCAGAATTCGCGCATTGGTTTCAGAAACTTCCGGCAACTTCTTTTTCAGATAGTCCTTGATAAGATTGACATGTTTCAGGTTCTCAAGTGTGTCATTATCAAGGAATTTGATGGAGTTCATGTCGATATTAATCGAGCGTTTGATACGGCGTCCGGCAGCTTCGCTCATACCGCGCCAGTTGACGAATGATTCGTTAATCAGTGCATAAGTCGGTACTGTTGAAATGGTTTTATCCCAGTTTTGAACTTTGACTGTGTGAAGCGAAATATCGATGACATCACCATCACATTTCCCGGGAAGTACAATCCAGTCACCGACGTGAACCATATCATTCATCGTTAGCTGGAAACTTGCGGTAAGTCCAAGGATTGTATCTTTAAAGATCAGAAGCAGAACCGCGGAAACTGTCCCAAGTGCAGCAAGGAGTTTCCAAGGCGATTTGTCTAAAATGA
>DDLT01000013.1 GCA_002340265.1 Lentisphaeria bacterium UBA2565
CAACCTTGGCAGGGCGTATAGCGCTTTAGGAAGCTGCAAAAAGTCGGCGGAGTATTATGAGAAAGCCGTCAGTGCCAGTAAAGAAAACAAACAAAGTAAAAATGAGGCATGTTGCTACAGCGATCTCGGCGTTGTCTATCAAGATATGGGACAGTATGAGAAGGCAATTGAGTATCACGAAAAAGCACTTTTAATTGCTGAAGAAAAAGGATACAAAAACGACATTGCAAAATGTTACAATAATCTTGGTTCAGGCTACAGTGCTCTCGGGCTATATGAGAAATCAACGGAATATGACAATCGCGCTTTACAGGTTTACAAGGCAGCAGAAGATACGAAAGGGGAAATGATCTGTCTCGTTAACCTCGGGGCTAAGTTGAAAGGCCTTGGCCAATATGAAGAATCTTTCGAGTGTCTAGAGAAGGGTCTTGAACTAAGTAGAACAACTGGCGACAAAGAAGTAGAGGCGACGTCTTATATCAACCTATCAAGTGTTTATATTGCTCTTGGTCAATATGAGAAATCGATGGAGTTGCTAAAGAAAGCAATTGATTCTACAAACGACACCAAACAACGAGCGGCTATTTACGCAAACATTGGAGAAGTAGCCAGTTCTCAATTGAAATATGATGAAGCGATCAGGTACCAAGAGCGAGTTCTCGAGATGATGAAAGCCTGCGCACTTGAAGACGAAAAACACGTCACCGTGTTGTCTCAGTTAGGCGTAAGTTATGCTTTGGCTGCCGCCGACACGCCTGGTACTCATTTTGAAAAAGCACGCCATTACTTCCTTGAATCCATTGCAAGTCGTGAAAATATACGCGAAGATCTTAAGGACGAATACAAGATTATGGTAGATGATCAGAATATTGCACAATACGAAGCACTTGCCCTGATCTTAGCACGCCTGCAAGAAGTCGATGGCGCGTTAACCATTGCAGAACGGGGAAGAGCTCGCGCCCTTGAGGATTTGATGTCCACGAAATACACCATTCAGAAACATAACGATGTCCATGCGTTAACATTGGATGAGTTGAGCTGTGTTTGGACTAAGCAAGGAAGCAATTTCCTTTTCCTAGCTATTCTATTGGTGAAATTATTCTCATTTGTGACCAAACCGGGCACAATGATTGGAAAGCCAGATGTTCTAACGAGGGAGTGTTCTACAAATCACAGCGATGACCTGCTGCAAGACTTGGTGATGGCAATCTGCAAATCATCACATTTTCGTCGACATGGCGAGTGTGAAGATCAGTCGTTATCAAGCCTCTACGCTGCTGAGTCGTTAACCTTGAAAGAGCGAAATGTAGAAGCAATGAGGCATCTGCGAAGTAAAGATGAATGCCGCGAGGAAGAAAGCGATCTGGAGGCAAATCTTTCCTCGCTGTACAAGATGATCATTTCTCCTGTTGCTGATCTCCTTGATGGCACAGAGATCGCCATTTGCCCTGAGGGTCACATGTTTAGGATACCCTTTGCAGCACTAAAGGATGTTAATGGGACGTACCTAGCAGAAAACTTCAGAATACGCTTGATTCCCTCCATGACAACACTCAAACTCATCCACGACTGTCCAGCGGATTATCACAGTCAGACAGAAGCGCTGGTTGTTGGAGATCCAAAAGTAGGCCGTGTAAAGCTCGACGGGAAAGTGACACATTTTCCTCCTTTACCAAATGCCAGAAGAGAGGTGAAGACGATTGCAAGGTTGTTAGGGGTACCTCCTCTGGTAGGAGAGCAAGCTACAAAGCAAGAAGTCCTGCTGAGGATTCAAGAAGTGAGCCTGGTGCACATTGCTGCCCATGGTGATTCAGAAAGAGGAGAGATCGCTTTTGCACCTAATAAGTCTTGTCACGGTATTCCGAAGGAGAACGATTTTGTGCTAACTATGGCAGACATAGCAAGAGTCGGTATAAGAGCCAAGCTGGTGGTCCTTAGTTGTTGTCATAGTGGTTGTGGAAAGATCCTGAAAGCAGAGGGTGTTGTTGGCATTGCTCGGGCCTTCCTGGGGTCTGGTGCTCGTTCAGTTCTCGTCTCCTTGTGGGCTGTTGATGATGAAGCGACTAAAGCCTTCATGATCACGTTTTACGAGTATTTATTGCGTGACAAGCTGCTTGCAAGTGAAGCTCTCCACTTGTCTATGAAGAAGATGAGAGAATCACCACCGTATGGTGACGTTGTCTACTGGGCGCCATTTGTCCTAATTGGAGATGATGTAACGCTCGACCTGTAATAGCAGTTTTGTTATGACTTTCGCAAGATCAATAGGTGTTAAAGAACTAATTAGGCCAATCAGAACTCAGCAAAACATGTCCCGTTGGAAACTCATATGTCAAAACCAAAATTGGTTCCGATGGACTTCAAACAATATCTTTATCTGATCTTCTTAGTCTAATTTTAATTGTCGAGTAGAAGTTAGCAAACCAAAGACCAAATTAAGGAAATGAACCATCACTCGTCATGAAAGAAACGCGAAAACTGTTATATATAGGAGTGTATCCATGGTATTAACCTGTACATAGTATTTTCGGTTAGAACTCTGTGTGTTTCACAAAAAAGATGGAATTAGTTCAGCTTTGAAGTACTGTAGTGATTCATTGTTGCGGCCGGAGCATTAGTTTATTGGAGAGCTTATAACTGAGGAAGTGCTTATTTGCCTTTTTTTTTATATACAAACATCAGAGCGTGATGCAGCACTTTAACGAACAACAACAAAACATTAACTAGAGAACTGTC
>DDLT01000167.1 GCA_002340265.1 Lentisphaeria bacterium UBA2565
TCTCGCCTGTACAACTTTGCTGGGTTACCTGTGCTGGACAGCGTGAAAACATGGCTCAACAAATCAACGCACCCGGAGCAGCCCCGAGAGAAGATGAAGATAGAGGGTCATGCAGCGTTTTTCACAGTGGATGACGCTTCAGTGGCTGTTAATCGCTGGCGGTGGAAGGTGGATCCGTGTGTTATTGACATCATTGAGCATTACTGTAAACAGGTGATGCAGATGATGGGGTATACTCTAGTCGACCGGTCATACGATTTAATGGCTAACATCAGTATTCCGCTGTTCAGTGAAGAATACGAAGCAAAGAAATGGTTTATAAACTGATTGGCGCCGAACAGTGGATCGATAGATAGTTGATGCACTTTTTCATGCGTCAAGTGCGTCAGGCCAAAAAGAATAGTTACGATCAGTAGGTTTAACTACATACATTAAAAGTTAACAACTTACTGTTACAAACCCAGAATTAAGCAAAATGCTATGTACCCATTAAGTTAAAATAATAACATATGTAACCGAAGTTAAGGGCTATTTGAAAGAAAGGTGAATAGAAAGTGAAAGCTGTATAGACATTGGCCAGGTGGTTGGCATACACTTTACAAACGTAGGTAAAATAATAAATAAACTCTGCAAAAGTCAATCCAGTGCCTGGTAACTTCTTGAATCTTCTGGGATTGTTGAAGCCGTAAGTGATCTAAAAACAACTTGAGAAAACACCTTAAGAATAAGGATTAACTTTCTTTCTTCGGTGATCTAGACGTCGACTGCACAGGCTTGCGTTAGTCAGTGTTGGCGACACTGTTCTCCACACGAAGAATTTTCTTCAAGAGCTTTGGTGGGTCCCTATTGTTGGCCTCTGAAAACGCGGCTACGCATTAGCTTTGTAGTTATCTCGTGGTCTCATTGAGGCTAGGTTCTGTATTCTGACCGTTAAATTACAGCTTATTTTCTCTATTATATCATGTAATCGTTGCATATCATTTGTCATTCCACCCACGTTTCCTGTATTTCCACTGAAAGAATCATTCAGGACGGCCACTGCCGACTGGTGTTTCTCGTTTGTTTAGCTTTGTACTCAACACGACTAGGATTGCGTTGTTCTGCTCTATGACACTTAACAGTTTCCTGTCCTCTGAGTGCAAGGGTTATCGGAGCGCTTGCTTTGTCCCAGGAGCAATTAGAGAATTTACAGTATGAGACAAATTGTTTAGCTGAGCTGCCATGTGACTTATAGGTGTGCTGTTCATCGTATTTTTCAGTAGTCTCATTGGCCTCTTTAGGTAGGAAAACCTCGATCTGATGTTGAGACCTAATCAGAATAAACGATGACGTCGTCACGTCACGTGATGATTGATGGACGGGCGATGGTGGTTGTCATGGGACTGCAGGGTTGACACGCCAGAAACGTCACGCAATAAGTCACACAAGAAAGATCTTTTTTAAACAACAAGGTAAAATTTAAAGCGTTTTTCCTAGATGTACATGACGGGACGTTTGCTGCAGTCCTGGTGACCAGCACCCTACGTCTCCAAAAAGTAGTTGCAAATCAAGTAACAGTTTTGCCATGTCTTTGTCATCGGGCGTGCAACGAAAGTACTCGTACGGGTAGGTCTTGCAGGTCTCAGGGTCCACCATACGTTTATTGAAGACCATTTGGCATATTTTAGTCTGTGGTCTTGTCTCGAGAGCATAGCGTTTGGCGTCCCTGACGATGTGAAAGGTTTTCTTGACATCGGTTTTACGACTCTAAGTCTGCAACGGTTCTTGAATGTCGTCGAAAACATTTTGGAGTAGCACTTGGTAGTTGAGTAGCCACACCCCTCCGCTGTTTAATGAGATGCCACCGACTTTGCACACCTCTTTACCGTTTTTGGTTACTTACCCGTAATTCGTCAGACCTCCGGACGAGAATGCGACGATGTAATAGCCACTTCACAATTCATCCTTGAAATCCCCCAGATAGTCGCTTAAGAGAGGATCTGGCAGCTCAAGGCAATGGATGAAAACGACGCTGTCCGTATCAAACTAGACCATGCGCTCTTGCAGGAGATCGAGAGTCTCGTACAGGCGGAGACGGACCCAACAAGTGGTGAAACAAGTGACGAAGATGTTAAATTAGGCTAGACAGGATCGTCCTCTCTCTGATGCTTGTACTGGATTCCTACCCTATTCTTGGTTAAAACGCTGAAGTACCGAATGTCAATTCGGTCGCTCTCGTAGAACTTGTTAAAGTCGATAGGGTTGGCGAATTCCTTAACGCGAGTCACGTTGGAACGCTGACCAAACTTTTCCCAAATAGCGTTTAGCATCATCTTGGCCAAGGCACGGAGATCAGGGTTCAGGGTTCAGACTAATAATCTTGGTAGCCGGGTCCAAGCAAATCCTTCCTCGGGCTTCATAATCGCGAAGATGTTTTTGACGTCTCGATTCATCATCAGCAACTAAGAGGCCGGCCGCTGGCCTCTTCCTTGATTTTCAACCATGCCTTGACGCAATCTCGGAAGGGACCGTCGGATGTTTCTGGAAGTTCCATGGATCCATCTGGATCTAGCATGGTTTCTGTGATCTCCTCCTCGACACAAGTGGCACAGAGTGGAAAAGTCAGTTTGCCATGCTGACGGAGTGGTAAGAAGGGGTGGTAGAGTTTTTCCGGTAGTAGCACTGTGCATTTGATCAACCCAGAGTACTCGTCGATGTCGGTGTGACCTCGCTGAGAGGAAATCTCGGGATGTCCAAACGGATACTGACCATTCTTGCGGGAAGCTCGAGGTGTATGCCTCAAGACCCTGTTACCAGCTCGTGCCTTTGGTTCTCGCTCAACTTTCTCAACTATGCGTATTCCATGGAAAATGCACATTACGCCCCTTAAGTTGCTTTACTAGTTAAACTTTGTTGTTGGCTGAATACCGACACTAAGTTGCTCGTTGAGCAAGTCTCCCCCAAAAGTTTTTTTAGACCAAGGTAGTACTTCCGCTCAAGGGTACAAATGCATCAGATAATCGATCACCGAAAAGTCATTTACCAACAATAAAAGAATACTAACTAGCTATTGGGAGTTTAGTGTGCCAATCCAAGTCTTGCTCCAGGCCACGCTGATATTAGAGTTGTGAAAGTTAGACAACTAACTTAAAGGTAAGATTATCAAGGTAAGTTTACCTTGATAATCTCTTGCTTAAAGGTAAATAAAGAACTAGAAAAAATCCCAGGTATTTGGTCGCACAGCGTTAGCCTTACAAAGGAAATGAAGGACCAAAAGAAGCTTTGACCTTTCCTGAAAAGTCCAAGATCCCATTAACTCTCCCTACATTTACATGAACATTTTGTCTACGATATTTACTTTCTCTTTGACAAGTATTTTTTATCATTTGTCCACATAATTGCGTTACGTGATGTATCATAGCAAAACCGCGTTTCTCTTTACAATGTTAAAC
>DDLT01000326.1 GCA_002340265.1 Lentisphaeria bacterium UBA2565
TTTACTGGGCATGGTGGATTTCGTGGTCGCCTTTTGTAGGGATTTTTATCGCTCGTATCTCAAAGGGAAGAACTGTGCGTGAGTTTGTCGGAGCTATTTTATTAATTCCATCAATGTTGAGTTTTATCTGGATGAATGTGCTTGGTGGAACGGCCTTGAATCAATCTTTGAATGACGGTGGTGCTATGCTTGAGGCGGTGAAAAACAATATGGCGACAGCTCTTTATAAGTTGATTGACGGATTGGATTTCAGCTTTGCCGCTGGGACATGGCAGGTTTTATTCTCGCTTGTCGGAACTTTCCTAGTTGTTTCATTCTTTGTAACGTCTTCAGATTCAGGTTCACTTGTGGTTGATAATTTAACCTCGGGAGGAAAGATGGAAACTCCGGTTCCCCAGCGTGTCTTTTGGGCGGTTGCGGAAGGTTTGATTGCAATTGCGTTGTTGACTGCAGGCGGCAAAAATGCGTTGAATGCGCTCCAGACCGCAGTGATTTTGTCGGGACTACCATTTTCTCTGGTACTCTTGATGATGATTTATAGCCTGCATAAAGGTTTGACTAAAGACTTTGCATTCATAAAGCGCCGCCGTGAAGATAAACTCGTGAATAAGATTTTTAATGAGAAGATTCACGGAGAGTTTGAAAAGATTGAAGCAATCAAAGAGCGTTTGAACTAGCAAATTTCTGAAACAATCAGTTCGGCGGACTTTGAACCGTCTAGGATGTGGTGAAACTCTTCGCCGGACTTATTGTCAGTCAGGAACTCTTTTAGTAAACTTGGAAGTTTGGCTTCCACTTCGGTCTGATTGCAGATTGCGACAGCATTTGCATTTGCCGAATCGTTGATTGATTTGGCATTCTCGAACTGATGATTGTCGGCCGCCCACGGAAGCGGAATGACGATGGTTGGAATGCTGAAAAGTGCCAGTTCGAAAAGTGAAGCCGCTCCGCCTCTGGCAATTGCCAAGTCGGCAATTCGATAACAATCGCTCATGTTTTCGATATAGTCTTTCAGTACGACATTCACTTTGTTGTCGTACAGATCTTTTAAACGCTCTACTTCTTCACGATTCCCCGCAAGGTGAAGTAACTGAATGTTTTCACTGTTTTCTAATGAATTGAACGCGTTGGCAACTCTTGTATTTAGGGTTTTTGCACCTTGGCTTCCGCCGAAAAAGAGGACGATCTTTTTGCTCGAATCACATCCCATTTCCTTACAGATTTCATCGCGGTCGAACTGTTCTTTTGAGTCGTTGACAAAGCTGGTGCGAACGGGAAAACCTGTCAGTACAGTTTCACACTTTATCGCCGATTTGTTAATGGCATTGAACGAGAGAAATAGTTTTTTCGCAAACTTGGAAAGGTAGCAGTTGGAGGCGCCGACAACCGAGTTGCCTTCGTGCAGATAAAGCGGAATACGACGAAGTTTTGCGGCAAAACAGATTCCGAAACTTGCGAAACTTCCCATTCCTAATACGGCATCGGGTTTCTCTTTCCCAAGAAAACGGTAACATCTGATGAGATCCTGCAGCACTTTTAGTCCCAGAATTGGTAACTTCCACTTTGCGGTCGGTCGTGAAAAGGCGGTTTGGACAGAGCAGGGGATTTGGAATTTTTTACAGGTTTCTGCAAACTTTTGAGTATGTTTTCCCGAAAGCGAGATTTTGACGTCAATTTCCTGTTTTTTTGCTGTTTGGGCAATTGTTAAACCAGGGTAAAAATGTCCGCCGGTTCCGCCGCATGTGATGATTAGTTTCATGACTTTTTTCTCGCCTTTTTAACAGGTTCATTGCTATGTCGCTCTACACTTAAAAGAAGTCCGATTCCGATAAGATTCGCCAGCATACTTGAACCTCCGTAACTGATAAACGGTAGCGTTAGTCCTGTGGTTGGAAATGCGCCGCACATTACGGAGTAGTTCACCAGTGTATGTAGAAGTATCGAGGTGGCAATTCCGGCGGCTAAATATGCTCCCATGTAATCCCGCGCGTTGGCACTTATCATATACCCGACAGTGACTAATCCGAGGAAAAGTGCGAGTAGCAGCACGAGGGCTACAAAGCCGAGTTCTTCGCCGACAATTGATAGAATAAAGTCAGTATGGGCTTCGGGAATATATTCGTTTTTAAGAATGCTGTTGGTAAATCCTTGGCCTAGAAGTCCGCCGGAACCGAGAGCAAGTTGTGATCGCCAGAGCTGATAACCTTCGTCTTCTTTCACCTTTTCCGGATCGGTAAAACTGCTAAGACGTTTCATTCGGTACTCTTTAAAAATAAGTCGTTGTTCCGATTTTAGACCATAGTAATCGAAGGCGGAAATTGACAGCCCAGCCACGATGACCAGAATAAACCAGCGAAGTCGAACGCCCGCAAAGTATGACATTAGAATAATTAGTGAGCCACAGACCACGGTAACACTAAGGTTTTTTCCCATAAAAATAAGCGCCGTGACGATTCCAGTCCAGAAAAATGGGACAAAAATAGATCGCCAGAATGAGAGGATTCGTCGTTGATTTTTTTCATAATAGTGAGCGAGGTAAAGAATTATGGTAATTTTTGCGAACTCGGACGGCTGAATATTGAAACCGGGCATTTTTATCCAGCGACAGGCGCCTTTAATCATTTTGGTGAGTGGCATCGAGGCAACAATGTTTTCATCAAGCAGATAACGAGCTACGGCAAGGTAGGCGAGGGGAAGCATGATGATGATAAGAAAACCGAAGCTGTAGAATCCCAGTCGTCGATAATCGAAGCGTCGAATGGTTGCTGCGACAATAATTCCGATTGTGATATAGATTGTTTGGTTAAAAACAGTTTTGAATCCATTCACCGCACTGGTAGTGGAATAGAGCATTACAAGTCCGAAAATCAGCAATGTAGTCACAAAGGTGATAAGGGCGAAACGTAGATTGGCGGTGTTTTTTTTAGAACTGTTTTTTTTCATCAAATTTTCCAAATTAAGTCACGAAAAGTAGGTTCTACTAATAACCGATTTGGAGGGATTTTCTGATGAATTTTTAGTTTTTTATGAAAAAAAGCACCATGATTGTAAAATTGTCGATTTAAGACAAAAACGTCATGAGGAAAATAAAGAAGATAATTGGGATTTAGGATTATAAGTCCTGAATCATTTGGTACAATTTAACTTTTGTTTCGGAGTCAAATTCATTGCTTGCCATAATCAGTTTTTCCAATTGAGCAATTTTACTTTTGTAAACTGAAGGTGACTCTATAACTTCCAAGCTTTGCGCATCTTTTTGGTAGCTTGGTTTGTCACTATTATAGTTAGAACTCGTTGTTTTTCCTTGAAGTTTGTCGCCGATTATAATCTGTATTTCCGGAATAATACTGATCAATTTCTCAGCGACAGACAATCGCAGATTATTTGCATCTTTCTTTTTGCTCAAAAGTTGGCTTATAATGGTATTCCCGGAAATTCCCGCTTTCTCTGCAATTTCCTGCTGTGTAAGCCCTTCGGCATACAGCTTATCAATTCCATTTTTTATGTACTCTGCTATCATTAAAAATCCTTATTTCAGCTCAACCCTAATAAGCTAACAACATTATTTCAAAAATAATTAATTAATTTATTTGAAAATATAACGAATGTAATAAAATTAAAATAATCGACATAAATTTGCATAGGAGAAGTAATGATGAGTCGGGTACCTGTTCTTACAAAAGACGAATTGAAAAAATATTTAAAGAAAACAGTCGGTGAAATAAACGAAGATCGTGAACCGGGAGCGCTACTGACAATGGGAGATTTTATTGATGAATTTATTATTCTGCTGCAAAAAGATCCTCTTTTTTTGAAAATAATTAAAACGAACGTTATAAAGACGTCTGAATTAAAAAATAAGCGTAATAAAGGTTGATACTTATTATTTGCTAAAGTTCTTGAAAGGCGTTATAAGGCAGGTTTTACTCCAATCAATTTGTTGAAAGTAATTCTTGTAGGCAATGACTTTATTTTGGAGAAAAACAATGATACGAATAATCGATGAAAAAACATTAAGAGCGTACCTTTTCGGGCTGGCTATAGAGTGCCCCTTTGGTGCTAGATCGGATGACTGTGTTTTTCACAAAGTGCGAAACTTAACTACTGAAGAGAAATTTAATTGGGTACAAAGACTGTCCTATGCAGACGCAGAAAAGTTATACTCTAAGCATTTAATCTGTTCTTACAAAAAAGAAGAGGTATTAAAGTAGCCGGACTCTAAGAGAGGGGAGTTTATAATTCTTGCAAAAAATCTATCCGGAATCATTTTGTGAAATATCGTTAAAGAAGAATATAATTATATGTTTAAAGGAAATAAAATGAATAGCAAAGAGGTAATTAGGGACGCTGTAAAGGCAGTAGGAGTAGTGGAAATCGCAGATTCTTTAGGAATCACTGAATCTAAACTACATAATCAGATGCATGATGAAAATCATGTAGACTTAGTGGGTCAGTTTGTCGATTTTTGTAAACTGACCGGTAATAATAAAACTATAGATTGGGCGGCTGAAAAATTGGGCGGTCACTTTGTCCCATTTGTAGAGCTTCATGAAACTGATCTTTTGGAGTCAACAGGTGAGATCATCAGTAAGGTTTTCGCAGATCTTTCTAAGCAGGTGAGGTTGGTAGGCATTTTGGCAGAAAGAAAGCATTTGGCTGGCGCTAATATAGAAAAGGCTTGTGAAGAATGGAAAGAAGTAAAGCTTCTAATGGAAGGCTTCCTCTTGGCTGTAAAAACAGCAGATTCAGCTAAATAGCCATGTCTCAGAGATGAGTCTTATTTGCTTTTTTAAGTAAAATTATAAGTTTATCAATTTGCATAAAAATTAAGTTTAAGTATCTTTGATCGATCAAATTAGTTAGTAAAAAAGTCTTAATAGGGTCTTATGAGTTTTATAAGAAAATTTTGAATAAAAGAGGTGATAATGGTCAATTATATTAAATGTCCGCATTGCGGATCACATATTGAGTTTGGAATGTCTGTCTGTAGTTGCTGTCAGGGTGAAGTTATAAAAGGGTTTACAAAATATGAACTGCGCAGGATTAGTTGCTCATTTGCACTCATGGGTTTGGTTGCTTCTGTTGTAATTATGAAGCATTTAGGAACTTTATCTCATGCCGATTCTGGCTTGAGGCTATTGGTTGTTGCTTTTGTAATTTACACTATCAGTCCAATACTTTTAACTTCACTTTATGGTAAACGAAGAGTGCTGAGGTCATACAAGTTCAAATAAGCTCCTAATTAACTTATCTTCAGAATTTTGTGCTGGGTTATTTCTGTTATGTAGAGTTTAGCTTTTGATTTCTATTTGACTCTTTGGTAGCTGCTATTATCATCTGACTCCTCTTTCATTTTGTCTAGGTAGGTGACCTAATTACAGTTCGTTGTATTTGGTGGCGGAGCCTTTTGATTTATCGACCGGATATTTTTCACCATTTTTGCGGATTTTATCGAGAATTATCTCTTTGACATCAAAGCCGTATTTCTCGGAGATTAGAAAAGCGTAGGCAAAAATATCGGCCAGTTCTTCTTTTATTTTTTCAGTGTCGGCATCTTCCGGTCTCTTCCATAGAAAGAGTTCAAGAAGCTCGCTGGATTCAATATTCAGTGCGAGAGCCAGGTCTTTCGCATTGTGAAACTGTTCCCAGTCACGTTCGTCACGAAACTCGATCAATTTGTCGACAATCTCCTGAAAGCCGCTTGGTGGTTTTATTTGGTAAGTTGACGAACGTTCTTTTATTTCTCCGGTTTGTAGATATTCGTCAAGAGTCTGTAAAATTACCGAAAGCATGAACTCGATGAAGGTTGTCGAGTTTGCCGAAGCGTTGCAGCTGTTCAGCACATCGTAATACTTTTGCTGGTGCTTGTGAATAATGTTTTCAATCGGTAAAAACTCGAAGAGTTCATTCCACTGCGAAAGTATCAAGGTCTGCCAAAGGCGCCCCATTCTTCCGTTGCCATCTTGAAAGGGGTGGATAAATTCGAATTCATAATGGAAAACTGAGCTGGCAATCAACGGGTGTTCATCACTGTTTGCAAGCCAGTCTAAAAGTTGATTCATCAGGTGCAGTACGTTTTGTGCAGGCGGTGCTACATGGAGAACCTGTTCACCTTTTTGAATTCCGATGCCGGAAGAACGGTAAATTCCAAGTTCATCAACAAGTCCTAGCATCAGAGTTGAATGTGCTTTTAGGAGAGCTTTTGCAGAAGTCGGTTCAAAGGAGTTTAAAGCTTCATAAACTTTGATTGCATTACGCGCTTCCTGAATTTCTTTTTGCGGAGCAAGGACAATTTGTTCATCCAGAACGGCGGAAATTTGATCAAATGTAAGAGAATTACCTTCTATCGCTAGTGAACTTTGAATCGACTTGATACGATTTTTGCGACGAAGTTTAGATTCAATACGGTTGTTGAGGGAACTTTTAATAGCACCAAGTCGTTCACTGATTTCCGCAATCATTGAAACAATCTTAGAGTTAATCTGATATGGTGGTTTATAGTCGTTCATTCTGCCCTCATTAGCGGTTGAGCTGTTAATTTAAGCGTTGCCGGAGAAAAGAGAATAGTGAAAACTGAAAAATGGTGGAACAGTTGCTTAACGGTAGTGGAGCGATAGTAGAACGATTGTAAAACAGTTGTGTAACCATTGCTTTTTAGTAGGGTTGTCAGTCCCTGACTGCACAGAAAAAGGTAAATAAGCTTATAGTTTATTGTTGCGGTCACGGAGTGACACGCACTACTTTTCACTATTGTTCCGCCACCGTAAAACTATAGTTCCACTATTGTTAGAGGCTTTGCTGTTCCATTATTGTGGCTAGGAGTTCGGACGATATGGATTCCGGGACGGCTTCGCTGTCACCGATGATGTCGTTGAACAGTTCCTGCTTTTGTTCCTGTAACTTTAGAATCTCTTCCTCAATTGTGCCTTGTGCGACCATTTTGTAGGCGATTACCGGTTTGTCTTGACCGATTCGGTGAGTTCGGTCGATTGCCTGATTCTCGGCGGCCGGATTCCACCATGGATCATAAATAAATACGTAGTCTGCTTTGGTAAGTGTCAGACCTGTTCCGGCGGCTTTTAGACTCAGTAGGAACACTTCGGCATTGTCAGACTCGTTGAACTCTTTGACCAGTTGCTGACGTTTGTTAACTGGTGTCGCTCCGGTGATCTTCTTTTGAACAATAGGTGTTTCGGCAATTCGATCTTCGATAATTTGCAGCATTGAGGTAAATGAACTGAAAATTAGGACGCTATGACCTTCTGCTGTAATTTCCTGAACCATTTCGAGCATGCGCTCAAGTTTGCTTGATTCGCCTTCCAAATCGATAAGTTGCGGCGAACAGCAGATTTGGCGAAGTCGCGTCAACATTGCCAGAAGCTTGATGCTGTTTTTCTCATCGGAACCGCAAAGGTCGGTAAGCTGAGTGAGATATTCGCGGTAGATGTCACGTTGTTTTGGCTGCATTTCGACGACGATGGATTCGACGGTTTTCGGTGGCAGTTCTTTGGCGACAAGTTCTTTACGACGACGAAGCAGAAGTGGGGCGATTCGTGCGGCAAGGTGTTGACGGGCACGTTTGTCGTTTGTGTTGTCATATGCCGATTTGAACGCATCAAGTGAACCTAGAAATCCTGGATTCAAGAAGTTGACAATGCTCCATAAGTCGGTCGCCGAGTTTTCGACAGGCGTACCGGTGATGGCAATCTTCTGTCGTGCCTGCAATGTGCAGACGGCTTTGTAAATTTTTGTTGACGGATTTCGAATATATTGCGCTTCATCGAGAAGCAGGAAGTCGAAGTCGATTGTAAGCAGTTCTTTGACGTCGTTTCGCATGGTGCCGTAAGTGGTAATTATCAGATCATAGTTCTGATGGTTTTTTATGACTTTCTTACGTTTTGCAGCTGCGCCGTGTGCGATGGCGACGCGTAGTTTCGGTGCAAACTTTTTCGCTTCGTGCAACCAGACGTTAATTACCGATGCCGGCGCGCAGACCAGTGACGGTTTGTCGTTCAAATGAGCTGTCGATTGTAGAAGTGCGAGTGTCTGAATCGTTTTACCAAGTCCCATATCGTCGGCGAGAATACAGCCGATTTGATATTTGTCCATCTGTTTTAGGAAGCGGAATCCTTCGTGCTGATAATGACGTAGGATTTTGTCGAAGGAGTGGTCGATTTGATAATCTTCACGAAGAGACTTCTTGATGGTTTGCAAAGTAAGGATTGCAGTTTCGCCGAGCAGTTCTTCCATGCTGTCGTCTTCAAGAAGTTTTGTGGCTTCCGAGGCTACGTGACGTTGAAAACCGAAACCTAGTCCGGTTTCTTCTAATCGTGCAAATGAGTGTGTCAGTGAATCCAGATCTAAACGAATCCAGTTGCCTTCACGGCTTCGTAGAAAGTTAGAGTTGCTCTTGATGGCAAAGTTGATACTTTCGGTATAGACGGTGTTTTCTCCATGATTCCATGCCGTGAAAAGGTCAACCCATTGACCTGTCGCTTTCGCTTCGATTGATGGCTTCAAGGCGGTTGCATTGAGGAGTGTTTCGGTTCCCGCATCGGCTTTAATTGTGACAAATTCGCTGATTTTATCCCAGTTGTCGGCAATTTTCTGCAGTTTGTCCTGATGCAGTTTGATGATGTAGTTTTTGCCTTTGTGGATCGCGTCGCACTTCTGGAAGAAAAGCAAAAGGTCATCAATATATTTGTTTTGAAGTTTAGCGACGATGAAACGGTCTTTTTTTCTCATCAGCTGCGATGATTCTTCAATACCTTTTCCATTTAACTGCGGTTCTATTATCAGTGAATCCCCAGCAATTTGAGCATTTAGAATCAGTTTAGCTCTGACATTTTTACGATCGACAGCTGGACCCGTGACAATGTCTAAACGGTTTTCCAGAAGAATCGGCAGATGTTGGCAGACGTGTTCTGTACCAATCGACGGGTTTTTCTTTCCGAAAAGTTCCCAGACTGTTTTTGGTGTGAAAGGATAATCGACACGACAGATTTTACCTTTCAGAAGATATTCGCGTTCGTAATCGGTCGTGCTTTCTCCAGTCGCTTTCTGTTGACGAAGAATTTCTTTAGCAATTTCGTGAAAATAGGACTTTTCTCCATCAGGGAAAACTGCGACTGCTGCTAAAGTGGTGCGGTCGTTTTCTTCGGATAGTTCTACTTTTATCTTGATGGTGTTGTCGCCGCCGGTAATTGCTTGCTGACTGTCGCGTTCGATAAAACGTCCCGGTTGAAGTTCTCGCCAGTGGCAGAGCCAAGTTTCAAAATCTTTGCGCTCCAATTTCAATGCAGTCAGTTTGGCGTATTGCTCCATTTTACTTCGATGAAGGCGTGGTTTAATCCACTGAAAGAATTCCGTATCATCTTGTGTCCAGGCAGAATATTCCGGTCGGGCACAGGTCATCATTACAAAATTGAACAGTTCGCTTAGTTTCAGAAGACGTCGTCGGCTATTCACTTCATCATAAAAACGGATCAGGGCAAAGCCGGGAGAGGTTTTCAGGTCGGCTTCAACGGTCAACTTTTTATTTACAGAATGCGTTACTGTTCCGTTATTGGTGTTAATGTAACTTGTTGAACTTGGTTTTATCAGCGTTTTTTGGAATGGTTTCGACTTCTGCTGATATGAACGCGGAGGCACAGAGCTGTTCAGCTCCTGTTTACCGGTATAGTTTTCGGTAATAATTTTTGCGAGTGCGAAGTTGTGGGAACACAAACCGGATTTCATTCCGCAGTTGCATCGGCGAATCCATTTATTATTTTGTAGTTCCCACGCGCATTTGAAACGATCGATGCTAGCAGTTACGCCGTTTTCGATCCAGCGAACAGAATTCACTTTCATTTTAAACTTGTTCCGATTATAAAAGATTTTCACTCCATTTGGAAAGTCTTTTATAATTTCGGAATTGTTCGGCCATTTGTTGAGCCATGAAGGCGGTTCGCCGGGAAGTTTCATTAATTACCTAAATTTATTATTTGTCAGAATCAAGATTCCATTTCTGGATGTTCTTTTTTGCATAGTAGTTCGGGAAAATACGCTGTGCACGCATTACCCATTTGTACCATTTCGGGAAAATTAGCTGCTTTTTCTCTTTCTTGTAAGCTTTGAAAATTGCAGAAACCAGCTTCTCTGGACCTTTCTTTGCACCTGGAGTTTTCGGTGCTTTTTGAGTCCCAGTACAGCTGTCAGAAAATCCCGTACTGATACGTCCCGGCATCACATTCAACACTTTTACGCCGTACGGCATCATTTCAATTCGAAGAGAATCGGAAAGAGCGTTGACTGCAAATTTAGTTGCGCAGTATGGCCCCATGCAGGCGACAGGAAGTTTTCCGGCAACAGAAGAGATATTGATAATTGTACCTTTGCTCTCTTTAATCATCGGTAGAAGTTTCTGGGTGATTCCCAAAAGTCCGAACAGGTTTAGTTCGAACAGATCTCTTAGGTCATCCAGATCGGTATTTTCCCACTTTTCGTAAAGCCCACGCCCGGCGTTGTTAATCAGCACGTTGATATGCGGATATTTCACTTTAATGATCGATGCAACACGCATGACTTCTTTGGGATCTGTCAGGTCCGCTTGAATCCATTCATCCACCGCTTGAACAGGTTCGGTTCTTGAAATTCCGATGACCTGAAAACCGTGCCATTGGAACTCTTTGGCTAAAGCATTGCCGATTCCTTTTGAAACTCCGGTAATTACAACTATTTTTCGAGCCATGATAATCCTCGGTTTGATTTTTAATTTCCCTAAAATAAGCAGGTAGAGATATGACGCAAGATGTTTTTGAAGATAAGTTTGAAAGAGTTGGTAAAATCGATCGCGGTGATAATGTCTGCCTTAAATCGCTAAGCTCTTATAAGATAGGTGGAGTTGCTCGAACTGTCTGGTATCCTGTTAACGCGGTGGAGCTTATGGAGCTAGTTGACTATTTCGATTTTTTGAAAGAACCCTACTGGATTGTGGGCGGCGGCGCTAACACAATCTTTGATGACGGCGATATTGAGACGGCATTGATTTCTACTTCTAAATTGAATCAGATTTCAGTCGAAGAAATGACCATTACTGCTGGCGCGGGCGTAAATCTTGATCTTTTGGTACGAACAGCAGTGGAAAGCGGTTTGCAGGGTTTTGAGAAACTATCAGGAATCCCGGGAAGTGTTGGCGGGGCGACTTGGATGAACGCGGGGGCTTATGGTTCTGAAATAGGTGACTTTGTTACAAAGGTGACTGCTGTCGCCGACGGTAAAGTCGTGACGCTTTCACGAGAGGATTGTCAGTTTTCCTACAGAAGCGCAGTGGCGTTGAAAGATTTGATTGTTGTGGAAGTGGAATGGGAATTGTCAAAAGGTGATGTTTCGGAACTCACTGCCGTTCGAAAAGATATTTTAGCAAGACGTGCTGAAAAGCAGCCGTTGGATTTTCCATCCTGCGGAAGCGTGTTTAAGCGACCGGTTGGCGATTACGCCTCACGTCTGATTGATGAGGCTGGTTTGAAAGGTTTTCGAATTGGAGACGCACAGGTTTCCGATAAACATGCCGGTTTTATCATCAATAAAGGTAATGCAACAGCCGCTGATGTGTTTGCAGTTATTCAGCATTGCCAGAAAGTGGTGAAGGAAAAGTTCGGTGTCGAGCTGCAACTTGAACAGCAGGTGCTCAAAAAGTAGTAAGATTATAAGGAGCCACGGAGACACGGGGATTCAAAAAGCTACGCTTTTTTCATTGTTTTATTTTGGCTTCGCTGGTTCAAAGCTATTGCGTTTGTTTTTTATATTTTTTAATTCAAGGAATGCTAAGTATTTGGAGAAGTCACGTGTTCTGCGTGATTTAAACTGTTTTCCATTATTTAGGAGTGAGTTATGATTACAAGAATTCTGAGTTTTGTTCTAGTTGTTTTATGTTTGCCGATTTGTTCTGAATGGATTGATATCACTCGTTTTTACGATGGAGAACAGATTTACAAGGAGTTGAAAAAGAACTGGCCGGACTTTGGTTATACCGCGAAACTTGATGAAAACGGCAAGTATGATGTGAAGTATATGTGGGATCATAAGGCTCAGATTTTTCCGTGTGGTCCATTGAAGTGCTGGCTTGTGGCTTATAAAGGTCGTAAAGAGCTGGTGATCTACCACTTTATTAATCACGATGGTTCTAATGTTAAACAGTTTTCATCCAACAGTTCTATTGATTCTTCGATTAAAACTGACTCAAAAGGAGGGCGTACAGTCTATCCGATTGAAAATGGTGTGGACTCACTTTTACCGCCTTATGGAATTGAACGATTTGATTTAATCGTCGGCGTTAACGGCAAGCTTTTTGATCAGCCGCAACCTACCGGGCATGAGGGAGAATATGGGCCGATTTATGACCTGGCAATTGCAATTGAGAAGGGACAGGCAAAAGGTAACATTTCTTTACTGATTAAAAAGCCCGGTGAACCAGAAGATAAACCGCCCCGTTCTGTTTCCGTAAAAATTGAATCACTTCCTCCTTTTTCTAAAAACTTTCCGTCTAACTGTCGTCGCTCTCAAATTATCGAGAATGAGCTTCTGGATCTTTTTGCCAATGATGAGAAGAACAGATTGGCGAACGATATCTCCTTTCCACTTGTCGGGTTGGCAATGCTGTCGTCGGGAAATAAGAAGTACCTTCCGACAATTGAACGCTACGCGACCAATCTAATTACTAAATTTGTTTATGATGGAGACAAAGATGCAGTTGTGACGCGTCATAAAAATAACTCGTGGAAGAGTGGTTTTACGTTAATTTTCTTATCGGAATATTTCTGGGCTACGGGTGATTTGACAGTTTATCCGGTGATTCAGCGTTTGGCTTATGATGCAGATGAATTTCACCATAATGCATTTGGCTCAGCCGGTCATGGAAAAGGCGGAATCGGGACTTATTATACGATCAGTTTTGGACCTCCAAATGCGCTGAATTCGCTCGGCGCGGCTTTGGCAGAAAAGTGCGGGGCAAAAGTTAATTCGACGGTTTATGAAAACTATTGGCATTCTATGACTCGTGAAATGCTTCAGAGGGTAAAAGATGGAAATAATGACTACAGTTTTTCGGTTGATGACGACAAAGACTATTTTAATGGTTACAGTCACTATACTTTTGAGAAGCCGTTAGACAAAAGTGTTCGAAACTTGCAGAGTATCAATACGTCGACTGCAGCGTTGTCTCTGTTGTTCAGCAAGTACAAAGATCCGAACGTCCGAAAGCTTGCATATAAATTGCATGACAGTTTGATCTATTCTTATAAAGCTCACTCCTATGTCCATACGACTCCGGTTATGGGACACTTTTTTAGTCAACTTGCACTTAATGCCTTTGATAACAACCGACCGCTAAATTCACGCGTAATTGATACTTTCAACGAACCCTATGCGCTTAAATATGCCGGAACAGTTCAGAAAGGGAAAACTGAACGAAAAAAACTGGAGAGGTTAACATCTCGTCAAGCTTGGCGAAAGATTATGGATTATCGAAAATATCTGTTAATTCACAGTCGGTTTAACAAGGATACCTACTTTTACTTTATTCCGCGGTGTCAGAACCACGGACGTTGGGGGGGGGACTTTTATGCGAATCTGCAGGGAAGTGGACTTTATAATTTGCTGGGATTGGTTGTGGCAGAT
>DDLT01000337.1 GCA_002340265.1 Lentisphaeria bacterium UBA2565
CATCCAAGCCACTTCCACAACCACCTCTTCCTGCTCCGGGAAGAACTTTTTGAACAGCGGCTTGTTGTCACTTTGTACTAAGAAACTCGATAGATTACGCACCGCGGCAATATCCAGATCTCGGCTACTACACGACTCTTTAACAACAATTCTCGGAAATGTCGAATCGATCTGCGAAACCTGCAGAACAGTTTTATCAGTTTCCGGTTTTACAGAAAGAAGGATTTCACGATCAAAATCAGGAATCACATCGATGACAGTTCCCGATTCAGTGCGGAAAAAGGTCGAAACGGGAATAATCTCCTGCACCTCTTTGATATGATTCGGCGTAATGGAAAAGTTATCGAAAGTTCCCGCCAGCATCACAGCAAAATCGTAACGCTCGATCAACGAATCGATATTCAATGCCTCGTCAAACAACGCTTTTTCTAGAGTCACATCTTCCAGAGGAATCGGCGACATCGGGAAACGGCGGACTTGTGGTTTATACGCAAAGCTCATTTTACGACGAATATCGGTAAAGATCAACGGAGAAGAGATATCAGCCCATTGCCAAAGCACAGACTGCCATCGTTCACGACGGCCTCGAATAGGGTAAGCGATGGATTGGGCTTGGTTAAGGTTTTCGGAAACCGGAGCGGGGGACTTCTTCACTACCACGAAGAAGTGAGAAATCAGCAAAAGGATAAAAAGAGTAACCAGAGCCTTAAACTTACTGTTTCTAATTGTGGATTTAACAATATTCACAAACGTCTCCGTTCTTTACCTCAAAAAAAGAAAAAAGTGTCATTAAAAGCTATAAGCCGGATTCTGTATTCCGTAAACGGAATGGCAGCCATTTGACTATGCGATCTACCCGGAACTCAAGTGGAACGAGCAGCTCCTTGTTCCCTATTCGATCTTGCACCAGAAGGGGTTTACCCTGCCGCGCCGGTCTCCCAAACGCGCGGTGAGCTCTTACCTCACCTTTTCACCCTTACCCCGCACAAGTACGAGGCGGTATATTCTCTGTGGCACTTTCCTTCCCCTGGTATATCGACCAGAGTATCCAGCTTTAACAACTGGACTTCTTGCCCTGCGGTGTCCGGACTTTCCTCATCCGACCACTAAATTCAACAAAATTTATTCAATTTAGTGGTCGGACGCGACTGCCCGCTTTTAATGACAGCGTAGTTTACTTAGAGCATTCTCACTTCGCAAGATAGTTTTAGTAATTAACAATTAATAATTGCGGATTGATGATTGTGGATTGCGAATTGATGATTGAGACCTCTCGCCTTATGCCGATCGCCAGACGCCCAAAACAAAAAAACTCTTCTCGATTTCTCGAGAAGAGCTTCTTATCTACAACTAATTCTAATAAGATCACACAGGGTGGTCTAAAAAAGGCTTAGCCAATCGAAATTAGTTCAACATCAAATACAAGCACAGCACCTGGACCGATTAGCTGACCAGCACCACGGTCGCCGTATGCAAGTTCTGATGGAATTGTGAAACGGTATTTACTACCAACAGTCATCAACTGAACACCTTCAGTCCATCCTTTAATCACACCGTTTAGTGGGAAAGTAGCAGGTTCGCCACGATCTACAGAAGAGTCGAATTTAGTACCATCAATCAAAGTTCCAGTGTAGTGAACTGTTACAGTGTCAGCAGCAGTTGGTTTTGCACCAGTTCCTTCTTCGATAACTTTGTACTGAAGACCAGAAGCAGTAGTAGTTACACCTTCTTGAGTGCTGTTCTGAGCTAGGAAAGCAAGACCCTGCTGTTTGTTAGCTTCAGCAACTTGAGACTGCTGAGCTTCAGCGGCCTGTTTTAGTTCAGCCTGAAATTCCTGCATTACAGTTTGGAACTCCTGAGGATCAAGAGCAGGTTTTTCACCTTTCATAAGTGCAGTAAATGCTGCGATAAAAGAGTCAGAGTTGATCTCGATTGGCATGTTTTTCAAAGAACTTGCTACATCAAGACCTAGAGCGTAGCTGGTTTTTTCAGCTTTTGTATTTAATTCAGTCATAATTTTTCTCGATTTTTTTAATTTTTAAGTAAAATTTACATCCGTTTTACGCTGAGCTTAGGGTAACGGTTTGAACCCCTTTATCAAGCCAAAAGTTCAATATTCGACAGTATCCGCCCAATAAGCTCAAATTTAACACTTTCTAACAACTTATTAACAACCATTTTTAGGATATAAATAAGGTTATTCACATTTTATCAACAGTTATCAACAATAACTAAAAAGTAATAAAAAAGAAGCCACACAATCACTGAAAACAAACGACTTACAAAACACCCAAAAAAATAATAAAGTTCAACAAAATAACAAAAGCTGTCCACAACCAAAGTTATTAACAACAGATTTGAGCTGAAAAAGTGTGTACATGTTAACAATGTAAATAAAAGAGTAAAAAACTAAAGATAAGAGGTATTTTAACGACCTTTAAGTCGCTAAGGACTTTAAGTAAAAAGAAAGGGGATTAGAGGTATTTCCACAGTAACTTGGCGATTTCTACACTCAGCTCCTGGTCGATAAAGCCTGGGCTTGTGGCGATGGTGATTAGAGTGGCATTTCTGGCAGATTCGGTGATAAACTTCACCTTTTCTTCGAGTGTCAGAATTGTACATTCCGGATCAAAGATGTCGACATCAATATTAACGATTTTATTTTCAGAAGGAAGTTCGCTTATTTTGCACAAATCAGCACTTTCTGTAAAAGAGATAAAGCCGGACGCAATCCACTCGTTTTTCTGAGCGTAATCGATATAATCACAGATTCGAGTCGCTTCTATTTTACCACCTTGTCCGCATTGACAGATTGCTTCATCACGATGCTGATCAATGTGAATTAGAGTTGGTTTTAACGATTTGATTAACTGCCAAGCTTCTAGGACGAAATTGTGATTATCACAGACAAAGATTGGTATTCCAGAATTTGCTTTTCCGCAGATAAATTTGTCCAACCCCCGACAATTCAAATTTTCAGACACATCAATAAAAACAGTTTCTTCACCAACTTTTAAATCACTGGCATCACCGAGTTCAACTGACGGTACAAAGAGTTTATCATTCGGATTCGCAAAAGAGGCATTACCAATTGGGTAAGAAAGCTGATACGAATCACGTAAAATCGGCGAAAAGTCGAAATTTGAGTCAGAACTTTCCGCCGAATGAAACTCTTTTAGAAGTTTTTCGATTTTCCAAACAAGATATGACATAATTAGTTGTTCAGGTGGTTAGTTAGTTGGTTAGAAAGTTAGGCGCTGAAGACATCGCTAACAACTAAAAACTAAGGGCTAAGTACTAGCCCTTTTTAACCCAGCGGCGTTTCTTCTCGGGAATCTTCGCGTGATCCGGTTTGTAGTGAAGCGCTTCACTTCCTAAAAGATCCTTAATCTTTGCCAAAAACTCCTGAGACATATCAACTGAAAAGCTGACGTGGGTTCGAATAAATCCAATATCACCATTTGTACAGGACACACAGACAATCACCAGCACTTCGCCACGATGACTTTTACAAATTTGAACCAGTTGATCCACAGTTTCACGGTTGTTATGCGCTTCGTAAAGACGAATGTGAACCTCTTTGGTAAACTCCATCATCATGTCTTCCATTGTCCACATATTTTCCGCGAGAAGTTGCACACTTTTATCCTTCACATCCGCAAAAGCCGACATAAAGATCACTTTATCCTCTTCAATCAGATGTGACACTTTTGCATAAGTTTTCGGGAAAACCACGACTTCGATATGTCCGTCCAAATCCTCGATATCAAGAATCGCCATCGGATCACCTTTCTTGGTCGTCACACGTTTCACGAAATTGATCATACCGCCGGTCAAAACACCAGTGTCACCTTCGCTGATTTCATGCACTTTGGAGATTGAGAATGTGCCGTAGCGACGAATCAGGTCGGCATTTTCTCCAAGCGGATGACCTGAAACATAAAAACCAAGTAGCTCTTTCTCGAAAGTCAGCAGATCTTTTTCATCCCATTCACCAATATTCGGGATATTAAGGTCGTTAGCAGAGACGCCGTCATCTTCACCGAACATATCGAAAAGTGACGCCTGCCCTCTTTCACGGTCTTTGATAGTTGACTGCGCCATGGAAAGCGCCTGGTCAATAACCGCAAAAACTTGAGAACGGTGAAGTCCGAAGCAATCGAAACCTCCCGCTTTGCATAAACTTTCCATCACACGCTTGTTGACTTTCGAACCGGTTCGCTCACAGAAATCGACCAAACTTTTAAACTCACCATCCTTCTGCGCATTGATAATTGCAACCGCAGCGTTCGAACCTACACCTTTCAGTCCGGCAATTCCGAAACGGATATTTTGTCCGTCTACACCAAATTTTTCAGCAGAGACATTCACATCCGGCGGTAGGATATTAATTCCCATCTCTTTACATTCCGCAATGTAGAAAGACAGTTTTTCGGCATTGTTAATCTCGGCATTCAAAACGGCCGCCATAAATTCGGCAGGATGATTCGCTTTCAAGTAAGCCGTACGATATGACATCAGTCCGTAACAGGCCGAGTGAGACTTGTTAAATCCGTAAGACGCAAACTTCAGAATTTTAGCCCAGATACTTTCGGCAGTTTCCAAAGAATGTCCCATTTTCTGACATCCTTGTTTGAACAGTTCACCCTGCTCCAACAGAACTTTCTCTTTCTTCTTACCAATCGCACGGCGCATGATATCGGCTTGAGCCAGTGAGAATCCGGCAACTGCCTGAACCACCTGCATAATCTGCTCCTGATAAACCATAATTCCGTACGTCTCGGAAAGCAGTTCTTCCATCTCAGGAGTATCATAATCCGGCTGTTCTTTGCCGAATTTACAGTTGATAAAGGTAGGAATAAACTCCATTGGACCCGGACGATAAAGCGCCACAAGGGCGATAATTTCCTCAATCTTCTCGATACCAAAACTTCGACAAAGCTCCTGCATTCCGCCCGATTCCAGCTGGAACACACCGACAGTCTGCCCTTTATTCAACAGGTTAAACGCATTCTGGTCGACAATCGGAATATCATCCGGCTCAAAATTTCCGCCGGTCTGAGCATTCACCATATCGATTGTATCCTGAATGATCGTCAGGGTTTTCAAACCAAGGAAATCCATTTTCAAAAGACCAAGCTCTTCACAAGGATAAGCCGGAAACTGTGTAATTAGCTCTTTACCAGCTCCGCGTGCCAACGGCACCACGTTTGCAAGTGGCTGATCTCCGATAATCACACCACAAGCGTGGATACTCTGATTTCGGTTCAAACCTTCCAAAACGGTCGCTTTTGTAAACATTTCGCGAACCCACGGCTCTGTATCAAACTTCTCCTTAACTTCAGGAATTGCCAATGCCTTTTCAAGCGTCATTTTCGGGTCAGTCGGAATCAAACTCACAATACTGTTCGCATCGGAGAACGTCACACCCATTACACGCGCCACATCTTTCAGAACCGCTTTCGCCTTCAAGGTACCAAACGTACCAATCTGTGCCACACTCGGCTGACCGTACTTTTGACGAACATATTCAATAACCTCTCCTCGACGACGCTCACAAAAGTCGATATCAAAGTCGGGAGGCGATACACGATCCGGGTTCAGAAAACGCTCAAAAAGCAGACCATAACGCAACGGATCGAGGTTGGTAATTCGAGTAATATAAGCGACCAGAGAACCGGCACCGGAACCACGTCCAGGACCAACTGGAACGTCAATCGAACGGGCGTAGTTGATAAAGTCCCAAACCACAAGGAAGTAACTGATGAAACCCATTTTATCGATAACGCCGAGTTCGTACTCCATTCGCTCCATGATTTCACGGCGTTTTTCCAGAGACGGCTCATCTTCCGACTGCGGCACATAGTTCGGATTATCGGGCTCTTTCATGTTATAACATTCAAGCAAACCTTTCAGGCAGATATCACGAAGATATTTACGGCGAATCGGGCAATTACGATTCCCTTCATCATCAAGAATTTCCGGCATCGGCGGTGCAAAGCCATTGTCCGCCATCTCTTTAGCATATTCCAATTTGTAAACGGGATAATGGTTCACGCCAAGCGGAATTTCAAGATTACACTTCTCGGCAATCTTAACCGTATTTTCAACCGCCCGCGGATATTCCGTAAACAGCGCAGCCATCTCTTCACCCGACTTCACATAAAACTGATCACCGGAGAATTTAAAACGCTTTTTGTCAGTCAAGTTACTCTGTGTACCGATACAAAGCAATGCGTCATGCGCTTCGTCATCGCCCTCATTCAAGTAGTGCGAGTCGTTCGTACAAACCAGTTCAACGCCATACTCTTTGCTGAACTCCAAAAGCTTTTTATTTACTTTATCTTCAAGCTCCAGAAGTTCACGCTGACTAGGTGTCGCTGCATCCATCGGACGCATTCCCGGTTTGCCATGATACTGAAGTTCAAGATAAAAATCTTCGCGACCATATAAATCGATGTAAAATTCTAATGCTTTTCTCGCGCCAACTTCGTCATTCTGAATAATATGACGCTGAATCTCTCCACCAACACAAGCCGAAAGTGCAATCAAACCTTTAGAATGTTGACGCAATGCCTCATGATCCACACGTGGCTTATAGTAATAACCATCGTCACTCCAGGCAATTTCATTCAAGCGACAAAGCGATTGATAACCTTCATAATCTTTAGCAAGAAGAACAAGATGATGACGCTTTTTAGTACGCGATTTAATTCCGTCAGGAGTCACATAAACCTCACAGCCGACAATCGCTTTAATGCCCTCTTTCTGAGCAGCCCAATACAGATCAAGCGTCGCAAACATATTACCGTGATCGGTCACAGCCACGGCTTTCTGTCCCATCTCTTTTACTTTCTTACAAAGACGACCAACCTGACAAGCTCCGTCCAGCATACTGTAATCGGAGTGAACATGCAAATGTACAAAATCAACAGACATAATTCCTCCTAGCGCATTTTTGTGAAGAATGTAAATAGAACCATCAACAACCAGACTTGAAGCAGTGCGAAACGCATCACAACCTGAGCGTCCGACCAATTCAACTCCTTACGGCAATGGTCGTGAAGTGGAAAACGAAAACGGTGAATCAATTTGATATAAATCTTCGCATCATCTTTTTTCTGAGTACAGATACCAAGGCGCTGCAGAACCTGAATAAGCGTAATTTTAACCAAACCAGTTCCGCCGTTAATCAAAATCACAGGAGCGATTGCAAAAGTCAGAAAAAAGTTACCGGAAGCAAGAATCCCGACACCAAGCGCCAAACCGATTGCACGCGAACCGGCATCTCCCATCAAGAGATGACTCGGCGACGCGTTATACCACAAATAACCGGCAACCGCTCCAGCTAGAGAAAACATCATAATTGCCCAACTCGCACCATGAGTGCTATGCGGAACAAGCAGGTATTTGGCAAATTCCACATGTCCCATCACGACATAAAGAAAACCACCGAGAAAAAGCAAAGGAAAGATTGAAAGCGTTCCAGCTAAACCATCCACACCATCAGAACAGTTTGTTGAATTGATCATCAGCCAAAGGATTGGAATCGAAATCAGAATAAAGAGCCAAGCCGGGCATGTAAAGATCTGTTTTGTCAACGGTAGCCAAATCGGCATATCTGCAAACTGACAAATTGCTGCCGCAGTCAAAAATGCCAAAAATGCATCAAGAGAACCTTTAAGAAGTCGTCCCCACGGTTTTACACTTCGATCATCAAACCAGCCGGTCAACATTGTCAGATAAAGACAGCCAAGCACCTGATATGAGCGTGCTGAAGGCGGAATCACCAGAAGGCAGACAAATGCAAAGATTGTAATAAAAACTAAACCTGCACCCTGCGGTTTTCCCTTACTCTTTTCGCCATGACAAGCGAACTCCTTACCGCGATCGGTCGGAAGACGGTGTTTCACACGGGGAAGAATCAGCCAGACGAGAAGAGAAGTTCCGATTAATCCCAAACCAATGAGCGTCAAGTGCGACTGAAAAAGTCGCAAAGGCCCCCACAAATCCTTAAATTGTGCAAGATAGTATAACATTATTGTTCCATTGTTGTTTCTAAATCATTTAAAATCTCACGACACCGCGCAATGTCGTTTTTTATTTCCAAAATCAACGCATCGATTGAATCAAACTTCTTTTCTCCGCGGATGAACTCCACAAATTCGACTTCCATCTCCTTTCCGTAAAGATCGGCATCAAAGTCGAATACATGAAACTCCACTTTTGTCGGAGCCGATTCATCATGAAAAGTTGGAGAGTAGCCGACATTGATCACGCCCGGATACACTTTTCCATCAAATTTACCGAAGCCCGCATAAATTCCATTCGGCGGAATCACTTCGCTCAAACTAGCCAAATTCGCCGTCGGACAGTTTAACAACTTTCCTGCCACCTGCTCTCCTCGAACCACGGTTCCGAGAATTGAAAAACGTCGACCTAAAAAGTGTTCAGCCGTCTGCAACTCACCATTCAGAAGATGTTGACGAATATGTGAAGAACTAATCTTTTCCGTTGCACCGACAAGCTCTTCAATCGCCTGAACCGAAAAGCCGTCAGCCATCGTTTTCAGCGTATCAATCGTACCAGTTCCTTTTGAGCCAAAACGCCACTTCTGTCCCGCAAAAACTGCTTTAACCGAACTGTTAATCAGACAGTCATTTACAAACTCTTCCGGTGACATTGCTGCAACCTTTTTTGAAAACGGAAAAACCACAGTGTGATTTATACCGTAACGTTCAAAAAGCTGCAACTTGTGATCAAGCGAAGTCAAAATCTGGACAGTTTCATTCCCGCTCAACACTTTTCGTGGGTGTGGATCAAACGAAAAAATCACAGGCGTTAAGCCATGTTTTGAAGAAAAAGCAACAAGTTCCTTAAAAACTCGCTGATGCCCCTGATGAATTCCGTCGAAGTTTCCGCAGGCCAATGCAATATTTCCGACTTCAGAAGTTAAAGAATCGATAGTACTGAACACATTCATAAATTCTAATCTTCCGCGACTTCCAGAGGTAAAACATGTTCAGAAAGCTGTTCAAACTCCCAGCTTTTAATATCTTCAATTGTAACTGCATCTTTCACTGAGAACTTACCGCTCGCGACACGACGCAGACCGCAAAGATGCGCGCCGCCACCAAGACTTTTTCCCATATCATACGCAAGCGTGCGAATATAAGTTCCTTTCGATACATCCGCATAAAGGTCAAAAGTCGGAATATTCACATTAGAAATTTTCAATTCATTAACCGTGATAGGACGTGCTTTACGCTCGATTTCAATGCCTTCACGCGCCAACTCGTGCAGAGACTTACCTTTATGTTTCAAAGCAGAAACCATTGGTGGAACCTGTTCTGAGTCACCAAGAAATTGTTCTTCGAGCGCCATTACATCTTCAACAGTCACATTCGACATATCATATTCAGCCGTCACATTGCCTTCCGCATCCTGCGAATCGGTCTCTTTTCCAAGAAACACTGTACCCTCGTACACCTTCTTATCGCCACTCAATTTCTGGGAAAGCTTTGTACCTTTTCCAATTACCACAACCAAAAGTCCAGTCGCCATCGGGTCAAGCGTACCGCAATGACCTACTTTATTCTGGCGAAAACGGCGGCGAACCATATTTACCACATCGTGACTAGTCCATTCCTGCGGTTTATCCACAAGCAGAATCGCATCCAACTGCGGTCCTTTATATTTTCTCATACGTCCCATTAGAAACGCTCCTCAACTAAACTAATAAACTTACTAACTGCCGGTTCAAACCGCTCACCGTCCACACGTGCTCCTGCTGCCAATTTATGACCGCCTCCGCCAATAATTTGCGCAATCTCATTTACCGGGTAATTTTCGTCACATGAACGAAGCGACAGTTTGATCTGACCTCTAAATTTTGTAAAAATGCAGGTAATTACGACACCTTCAACGGTACGAACATGATCAATCAAACCTTCCATATCGCATTTATGAAGGTCGAAAGATGAGAAATCTTCATCTTCCAGACTCGCATAAAGCACTTTCCCTTTGCAGGCAAATTGAATTTTGTGCTCGATGATATAGCTGACAAACTTTTTGCGATTCAACGGTTCGCTAAAGAAAATCTTATGAGTCAAACCATGATAGTCCGCCTCCTTCTCCATCAACCACGCCGTCAAACGTAAAGTCAAAGGATCTGTATTCTGAAAGCGGAAACCGCCAGTATCGCGAATTATACCCAAAAGAAGACAAGTCGCCGTATCTTTACAGATATCCAGATC
>DDLT01000156.1 GCA_002340265.1 Lentisphaeria bacterium UBA2565
CTGTTCATGCAGATCACCGAAGATTCTGAAACCAGTAGTATAAATGCTGGCATTTTCATCAAGAGGATGGTTATACTCGACAGGTTCAGCGCTATTCGGGAACTGATCGTCAAAATCCGCATAAATGGTATAAAGGTCAGTATTTACCGCTTTGTTCCAGTTACGCGTCCAATACAGACCAGTTGTAAATACATCGCCACGGCGCAAACGGCGATCCTCATCACCAATTGCTAAATATCTATCACGGTAATCATTATAAAATGCAAAAAGTGAAAGCGTATCTTTTTCACCTTTCATCATCGCGTGCACACCATCAAAATAGATTGTTCTACCCTGATCGTATGGAGAACCTTCCAGAAAAACCATTCCATTACCGAACATCACATCCTGACGACCAAGAGTCAGATTCCATGAAGAATCGAATACCTGATTAATCTGCACATTTAAGGAGTCAACCACCAGTTCATCTTCCCACTCCCAAGTTGCAGGTCCTTGATCGTTCGGATTACCGATATTGCTGCTCATTTTCTGCCAGCGATGCGCTAGTCGTGTATTCAGTGACAACTTGTCATTCCACGCATAATTTGCCCAAAAGCGCTCACGAAAACGTGCATACTCAATCGCCGGCCCCTCTTCCGGTAACGAATTCCCATCCGGGAAAAGTACATTTCGGTCGAAATGCGTCAAATACATTCTAATATCACCGCCAAGTGTCAGTTTCGACCCGTTATCGAACTCTACCACTTTTTCAGCCTGAACAGCCGCTGTGCTGATTGCCAACGCAACCACACCTTTCAAAAATCTTTTACCCTTCATTTTTGCCCCAATTCTAAAAATTAAACATTTTGTTTCTACGCACAGAAACTTCGACCTTTTACAAATGGAAACAAAACGAAATAAATCAAATCCATTTTGACTTTGTTAGAAGTTTATTTAATCAGGGTACAAAAAAGGCGGTGACTTCTTATCGAAATCACCGCCTTAAAATGTATAAGAATGTAACGAAGGTTACTTCTGATAGAATGCGTTGATGCGGGCATCCACGTCTCGGAATGCCACGTCAGCCTGGAAGATCTCTTTATAAGCCTCCATTGCCTGCTCACCTTTCTCCTGAGCTTCAAATGCAAGACCAAGATTGTAAAGCGTCTCTTTCTTGTCGTCATTCATTACTTTCAGATCTTCAAGTACAGTATTGTACTGATCGATCGCCATATCAAGCTGACCACGCTCGTAGAAACACTGCCCCATCAGACGACCTGCAATCGCTTTAAAGCGCGGGTTACGTTGCGACTGCTGAAGTTCGGCAAGCGCTTTGGTGTATTCGCCACGTGAGAAAAGCGCCTGACCAAAGTCGAAACGGTACGCTGGATCATTCGGAAAGCGTTTAACCATGTTTTCTGCGTGACTGTAAAGTTCTTCAGATTTCTGAGCTTCAAGAGATTGAAGTGTCGCTTCATCTTCAGTTGCCGCAATCTGTGCATCAATTTGCGCCACTTTTACTTCGCTGATAGCTGATGCAATGGCAGGCTCGGCAGTTCCGGCAAGTTCAACCACACGCTCGTAGTTGGCAAGAGCCTGTTCCAGATTTTCACCTTGATGGTAAAGTTCAGCAAGACGTTTACGACCCTGAATGTTTTCATTTTCTGCCATTTTCGCTTCAAAGCTTTCAATCATAGCCGCAAGCGTTTCAGCATCACGTGCCACTCCAGATTCCATCTGTTCAAGTTCTTGAGCCTTATCTTTATCCTTAATGATATCACGGTAAGAGTTCGCCTCTTCCCATTTACCACGGTTCATCGCCGCATAAGCCGTCGCCGCCTTCATATCATTAACCGCACCCAAGTCATCAGGTTTCATGCGGCAGATTGTTTGATGAGTTTCAACAAGTTCATCAAACATGTTCGCCGCTTTATACGCTTCGGCAAGTTCTTTCAGGTTCTGAATATTTTCAGGAAAGTATTTCTGAACCAGTTTCAGCGCGTCTACTTCGACATTGACAAGCTTTGCTTGGTGCGCCGCTTTTGCCAAAAACTGAAGTGCTTTAAGGTCGGTCGGATTTTTAGTCATCGCCTCTTCCGCCATATCAAGCGCCGCTTTGAAATCGCCGGATTTCAGCAGTTTCGGACCTTTCATACCGATTGAGAACGTATTAGAAATTGAAGCCATCATTTTAGCAAATCCACCGATGTGACCGCCATTAGTAGCCGCGAACTGTGCTTTACGAAGTTTTGTGCGGGCCTCCCCAAAAGCCGGCTCACTCTTTAGTGTTTCGCGGAACATTTCGATTGCAAACGGAAAGTTTTTCTGTTTGAACGCTTTATCCCCTCTCTGATAAAGTTCACGACATCGTTTTGAGATGTCTTTCATTGTTTTCTCTTCCATAATAAAGTCCCATTTTATGAATGATAATTGGTTATGCTAATTTTGATATAAGGCGTTAGTATAAAGTCCACTGGCTCAAAATCAACAGCTTTTATTGTCAGCAGAAAAAAAAGTCCTTGATTAACAGGGTCCTCCCGTTATCTTACCGCCGTATTAATAAAGGTTAACGAATTTTCGCGAATAAAAATTTATTCAATTTGCGATTTAAAATACAGGACGGAATAGATATGAGAATTCTTTCAGGAGTGCAGCCATCGGGTGTTCTGCACATCGGAAACTATCTGGGCATGATGAAGCCGGCTCTGCAGATGCAGGAGCAGGGCGAAACTTTTCTTTTCATTGCAGACTATCACTCACTAACAACTTCTCCTGATCCGGATCTACTTCGCGAACGCACAGAACGCGTGGCTCTGGATTTTTTGGCCTGCGGAATTGATCCTGAAAAAACTACTTTCTTTCGTCAGTCAGATGTACCGGAAGTGGCTGAACTGACTTGGATTTTGAACTGTGTGACGCCGATGGGACTTCTGGAACGTTGTCACAGTTTCAAAGATAAAATCGCCAACGGATTCTCTCCGAATGCCGGACTTTTTGATTATCCGGTTCTAATGGCTTCTGATATTCTGCTTTACAAGTCCGATCTTGTACCTGTCGGAAAAGACCAGAAGCAGCACTTGGAAGTAACACGCGATATCGCGATTAAATTTAATAACGCGTACGGCGATATTTTGAGTATTCCAAAAGAGAGCATCCGTGAAGATGTGGCGGTAATTCCGGGAACAGACGGACGTAAAATGTCGAAAAGTTACGACAACACGATCGAGATTTTTGGTAATCAGAAGAAGATTCGTAAGAAGTTTATGAAGATTGTAACCGATTCTAAAACGCTTGAAGAACCGAAAGATCCGGAAAACTGTAACGTATTTAATCTGTACAAACTTTTCGCAACCGAAGAACAGCAGGAAGCTTTGGCGGCACGTTACCGCGCTGGTGGAATGGGCTATGGTCATGCGAAACAGGAACTTTTCGACGTATTCTGGGAAACGTTCCGTCCATACCGTGAAAAACGCGAAGAGCTGGAAAACAACATGGATTATGTTCGTGAAGTGATTCGCAAAGGCGGCGAAAGAGCCCGTGCGGTTGCTCAGCAGACAATGGACGAAGTACGAAAAGCAGTCGGACTAAGATAAACGAAGAATATTCAAAACCGAACATAGAATATGAAGTTCTGAACTAATTCCGTTCAAGGTTCAGAGTTAAAAGTTCGATGGTCAAAGTTAAAAATAAAATTACTATTTATGAAAAAAGCACTCTCACAAGCACTCCGCGACGAAGTTCTGATTTTTGACGGCGCTATGGGAACCGAGATTTACAAACGTCACGTTTTTGTAAATGTCTGTTTCGATAACCTCTGCCTCAGCAATCCGGATTTGGTCAGCGAAATATACGAATCATACTACAACGCCGGTGCCGACGTCATCACGACCAACAGTTTCGGTGCCAACCGTGAAAAACTCCGTGAATTCGGCATCGCCGATGACATGGAAAAAATCAACCAAGCAGCGGCTTCTCTTGCCCGCAAAATTGCTGATCAGAATGAAGATCGACAGGTTTTCGTAGCCGGTTCTATCGGAATCGTACCATGGAATCACAACAGCGACGCACAGTTGATTACAGAACTTAGTGATCAGGCAAAGGCACTTGTAAAAGGTGGCGCCGACTTTATCATTTTCGAATCTATGAGTTCGCGCCGTGATCTACAACTTGCAGTTGCGGCAATGGAAAACCTTCCTGAAACAGAATTCGTACTAAGCTTTAGTCTTGAACCGTCACAACTTTCTCCGAACGGCGAAGATATCGATACCATGATGGCTTCGTTTGATTCTCCCGCTGAAGCACGCCTTGCGGCTTGGGGACTAAACTGTGCGGTCGGTCCTGAATCGATGTTGAACTCGCTTGGTTCTGTAGTTAAAAAGACTGATCTTCCAGTTGTCGTTCAGCCGAATGCTGGCGTACCGCGTAAAGTTTCAGGCAGAAGAATGAATATGTCTTCTCCTGAATATCTGGCAACTTATTCAATGCGCTACGTCAATCTTGGCGCTCGTGCCGTTGGGGGTTGCTGTGGTACAACACCACAACATATCAAAGAGCTTGTGGGCACTGTAAAACCTTTCCACAAAAAACATTTTGTGGTTGAAGAAAAAGTTGCCGAAGAGGTTGAACTGAAAGAGCCGACTCCGCTTGAAGAGCGTTCGCTTCTTGGTAGAAAGCTGGCAAACAACGAGTGGATTACCTCTATCGAAATTACTCCGCCGCGTGGATACGATCTTTCCGGCATTA
>DDLT01000006.1 GCA_002340265.1 Lentisphaeria bacterium UBA2565
CATTTTTTTTAGTTCAAAACACCCTTTTTCAAACTCTAGATTTTCTAATTTAAAAGCCTTAAGTTAGTGCCATTGTACCTACGGCACGGATTATTTTTATATTGAAAGACCACGCCCTGAAGTACGTGGCTATCATTGGAAAATACCTCCGGTATTATTATAAGGTTTCAGCATAGCAACTATTCATATGTCACAACAGCCTAGGTTCAAGATTTTAAAAGACTCAAGAATTCAAATCATCGAATGAGAGAGAACAGATTGTTTATTCAAAGTACAAAGCTTCCAATACGCAGAACGATTTAAAGCAAATTCATCAAATCAAATTGACATCTAATTTAAAATCAATAACCTAATTTCACTCAAAAACGTTTTAAGGCACATAAAACTTAAAACCATAATCACCAAAATTAACCAAAACGGCAACTAAATAAGTTGTTAGAATCATAAAGAAAAGGAAAGTGACCATGGGAAAATTTCTAGGAGTCGATGGAAAATATCATAGCGAAGGTTCATTTCTTGGTGTTGATGGGAAATACCATCCAAAGGGATCCTTTCTTGGGGTAGACGGGAAGTATCATCCCAAAGGTTATTTCCTTGGAGTTGATGGTAAATACCACCGAAAAGGTGAAGCAGTTGGTGTTGATGGAAAATATCATCCATCAGGTCAATTTCTCGGCCAAGACGGCAAGTACCACCCGAAAGGTTCTTTCCTTGGCCAAGATGGAAAATATCATCAAGAAGGAGCTTTCCTTGGGCAAGACGGTCAATACCACCCTAAAGGTTGTTTCTTAGGTCAAGATGGGAATTATCACTACCACGGCTCTTTCCTAGGTCAGGATGGTAAATACCATATTGAGGGTTCTTTCCTTGGGCAAGACGGTAAGTATCATCCCAAAGGTTCATTCATCGGAGTCCACGGTCACTACGAAGAGCCAGAAGGTTTAGCCAAAAAAGAAAGACAGAATCAAAGCAACGTAACCTGCTAAAAAAATTCCAACCAGCGGGTGGAGTCTATTCTCAAAACGCCGGTTGATTCGGTCAAAGTTTATGTGCACGGGGCGGTTCACCCGTAACGTTATATAAAGAAAGGAAAATAATGAGAATATTTGACATTCAAGAAAAAACAATAATCAACAAAATTATATCTGGTGAAGGTTATGCAAGAAACCTAATTAATATCGTAGATAATTTTCTTTCAGGTGTTCGCATCATATTATCTAGAAAGGAGAAAACTGCAAAGTTCTTATTCGAAACTGCGAACAGTGAGCCTACAGAAAAAGAGATTAGTTCAAATATTCTCAGAGAAAAGAGGCTCATTGAACTATTGATTACACATTTAACTTTGTTAAGATACCTTGAAAAAGAAGAATTAGCTTTTTTATTTGAGCCAGCAGAAGTATCCAATGACATAGTAACATTTGGTCAAGGTGCAGTGAATGCACCGTCTTATTCAAGGGCGATTAGTGATAAAACAATAGTTGATTTATTGTTACGGTATGTAGATAAAGAAATTCGACCATCTCCCCTGTTAAGACAGCTAGTAAAAAATAATTACTTGTCTGATGAAGAAAAGAAGTTCCAAAAACAGTATTTTGCCACTTGGTTTACAATTATCACCTCCGCTGTATTAGGTCTTTACGGAATCTACAATAATCATCAGAATAGCATAGCTCAAGAAAAACAATTTAAAAAGCAACTCAATGAAAATGAAAAGCTATCAAGAATAATCTCTGATAGTATCAAAGGCACTAAAGTTAAGGCAATAAACTACAAATCTAACATCAAGAAAATCACCAATGCCTTATCCCAAATATCTAAAAATCTATCTGAGACCGAGAAAGAACATGTTGTCAAAGTCGAGTTTGTTCCACAATTAGAAGAAGATAAAAAATAATATAATATCTATTAAGCCTTCCTTGTCAATGAGACACGAAGTAACAGAGTTGCTTTTTATGAGACTTCACCTCCCAGATTTTATCCGTTTCTTTTTAATTCTATGGCTGCTTTTCTGCAGTCATGGAACTGTTTTAACTGTCTTCCAGTTGAACTAAGACCAGTTTCACTTCCTTCTTAAGGTCAGATATCATGTGGTTCCCCCACAAAAGTCAGCACTGCCGTCGTTCTTATTGTTAGTTCACGATGGGCGTGGGAATTTGTAACGAAATTGAATTGCATGCCGGAGGTATGCGCCAAGTTGCGGAAATGCGGTTCGTCCGTACCTACGGCACGGATCATTTTTATATTGATAAACCACGCCCTGAAGGACGTGGCTATCATTGGTTAATACCGCAGACATTATAATCACAAAGCTAAAAGTAACTCCATTTCTCCGAAATGGATGCTACTGCTTGAGTTTAATACCACTTCGGAGAAGTGGCTCTACTGACGCCTTTTTGTAAAAAAATGAGGTTTGTCCACGGCCTGAAACTATTCGATTCATTCGTAAAATTCGTGGTTCGAAAAGCTGTGATGCTCACAGCACTCCAAAGCTTCCAACTTTAAAACTTACAACCTTCAACTTTCCAATCCCGCATGAGCGGGACGGGATAACCCCGCCTGCGAACTTTCCAACTTGAAACCTTTAACCTGTTCGAGTTGCATAAATTCAAAGCTCCGTTACCTTGTGCATAACAAAACGATTTTTGTCAATGAAAGTTCAAAGGATGGGACGAAAGGCAAAATTCGAAAACCGTAAAAGAATCGGACACAAACTCACAATAATAAGTGGTTATAAAAAAGGAAAATAAAATGAAAAAGATGATGCTACTTTTAATGGTAAACTTAATGGTTTCTACAGTTTTTGCAGAAGGTAAACAAACAACATTATCAACGAAAGAAATTCAAAGTATGCTCGGAATCAATGCATGGTCTTTTGACCTAGATAAAAGTAAGAGATATACAGTTAAAGTTGGTTATCGAGACAACTCGAAGCAATTTCATAGTTTAAGAGAAATAGATCAAATACAAGGAGAAAGTGTAAAGGTCGCAACAAAAACAAGTGGGACTACAGTTTCAAAGATTTCTATAATAGCAAATAGGCGGACTGTAACTTGCAGCTCTGAGGCTAATTTGATAAATATTCCAGAAAAAAAGTGTAATGTAATATCACCTTCAGTAGACCCAAAATGTGAGAATGGGACTTATACCTTAATCGAGTTCAGAGCTATTGAAGAAGCGTTTTTATATACATTAGAAGTAAAAATAACAGAAAAATAATTTTATAACATAATAAGGATCTATTCGAGGCCGCGAAGCGGCACATAGTGCGGTAAATCCAGCCTCGACTGAACCGACGATTTCTTCTATCTGATGGCCGGAGTGTATCAAGTTCGATATGCTCTGGCTATTTTATTTTAAAGTTTACACACAGGTTCATACCCTACGGAATTTGAGTAATTAATGCGATGAATTTGTAGGGGTGCCCCTTGTGGGTACCCAAAGCATCGTACTAGGTTCCCAAAGCGACATATTACGGGCAACCACAAGGGATTGCCCCTACAGGATTGTAAAAAAGAGTCATCGAGGGACCGAAGTCTCCTCTGTCGCTTATCTCTCCGACCTACTGTTGACCGAAAAGCTGTGATACTCACAGTCCCGCATAAGCGGGATACTGAAGCACACTCCAAAGCTTTCCAGCATGGAACGTCGAACGAATGGCTGTTCGATGCTGGACGTTCGAATATAGTGCCGAGCTGGAGCTCGGCGTTCCCAGGGGGCTATACAACGTCCAAGATTAAACATTCAACACTGAACGTCGAACGAATGGCTGTTCGATGTTAAACGTTCAGGGTTCGATGTTGGACGTTCAA
>DDLT01000171.1 GCA_002340265.1 Lentisphaeria bacterium UBA2565
AGAACATGCCCTCGTAATCTGGAACCTGACTTGTGAATACACAACCGTCATTAAGTGGATCAACAAGTTCAATGCCAGCCGCTTTACAAACACGGAAGTCATCCTCACCATAAGCAGGAGCCTGGTGAACGATACCCGAACCATCTTCTGTACTTACATAATCATCATTCAGAATCTGGAATGCGTTTGCCGAATCAGCGAAGTATGGGAAAAGCGGCTCATAAGTCCAGCCAAGAAGATCAGAACCTTTCAGCTCTTTAACAACTTCATATTCCTCTTCGCTTTTGTAATAAGCTGAAACACGTGCATTTGCCATAACGTAAATTTCGTTAGTTGACTTGTCTCTCAGCGCCACATAATCAATTTCTGGACCAGCACAAAGCGCCAAGTTTTCAGGAAGCGTCCAAGGTGTAGTTGTCCAAAGTAGTGCGAAACAGTCGCCAGCAGCTTTAAGATCTTCATCAAAATTGATAAGTTTAGCCTTTACTGTGATTGCCGGATCCTGAACGTCTTTATAGTTACTTCCAGCCTCGAAGTTAGAAAGCGGAGTAGAAAGTCTCCAGCTGTAAGGCATAATGCGGTAAGATTTGTAGATACGTCCCTGTTCCCAAAGTTGCTTGAAAACCCACCAGACAGATTCCATAAAATCTTTATCCATGGTTTTATAACCATTGTCAAAGTCAACCCATCGACCCATGCGAGTTACAGTACGTTTCCATTCGTCCACATAAGTGGAAACCATCGAACGACACTGTTCGTTGAACTTACCGATTCCAGTATCGATAATTGCCGCAGTTCCATGAAGACCAAGCTCTTCCTGAGCTAGCGCTTCAATCGGGAGTCCGTGACAATCCCAACCGAAAACACGTTCAACATACTTTCCACGCATGCTCTGATAACGTGGAACAACATCCTTAATTGTACCGGCCAGAAGGTGACCGTAGTGCGGAGTTCCAGTCGCGAAAGGCGGACCGTCATAAAACACAAAATCATCGCTTCCGCGACGATCATCAAGGGACTTCTTAAAAACATCTTGTTCCTGCCAAAAGGAGAGGACTTTTTCCTCTTCCTTCGGGAAAGAAACCTGACTACTCACAGGTTCAAACATCACTTTTTCTCCGAGAATAAAACTATTAAATATATTTATATAAAACTTAAAATTTGTAACAAACTAATATTTCACATCTGTAATTTTTGAATATGGAATACGCATTCTGTGCTCTTTCTCATACTCGTCTCTAACCATAGCCACAATCAATGCGGGCATTGCTTCAATCAATTCGACAACATTATACTGCTGTTCTCCGGCAAAAATAACATAATTCTTATCTTTGCCATATTTATTTTTGAGCTCCTGAAAATAACTCTGATCAATCACAACTTGTTCTTCTTGAGGCTCCTCAACAACCTCTTCCACTTCATGATCCACTTCAGCAGAATTTTCAACCGTAGCGCTATTTGGATCTTTTCGATAGGAACCTTTAAACTCCTCTTCCGGTTGTTCCTTAGCTTTTTTCTTAACCTCTTTCTGCTTAGGACTTTCAACTGGTTCAACAGTTTCCTCTTCAGCTTCTTCCTTACCTTTTTTGGAAGGTGCAATAAAGAACATCGCAACAGCGCCCAAAATTGGAACAATTAAGCCCGAAACAATAATCAACCCCGGGCGTTTTCCTTTGATTTCAGCCTGTTCTGCCAGAACCGCCACAGTTCCGACCCAAATAATCACTAGAATAATCGCAATCAAAATCAATTGCTGGTCCATATATTTGCCGTCAGACAACAACTCATGATAAGCTTTTACAACAAAACTGAAATCTTTCATTTATTACTCCCAGGTTATAGAAACGTCTTAAGTTAATAACTTAATTCAGATTTACGAATGTAATATTGTCTTTCTCATCGAATTTCAATTTTGCAACACAACTCGCTACTTTTTTATCCAAAGTTGAGACGGTTTCATCTTCACAAACTTACCTGATTTATCACTCATCCAGACATTCAGGCTTTTTCCGCCACCCGCGTCAAAGAATCCGACTTTAAGCTTATGATAACCTTTTTTCAACGCCACCTTTCCACTCCGTTTCTGAGCTCCATGCAACCCGTCATTGTTCACAATCAGCTCATCAGCAATCCACAGCATCGATCCATCATCCGAACTTGTCTGAAAGCCATAAAGTCCATCAGCCTCAACATTCAAATAACAGTCATAAAGAACTGCAAAACCATTTTCCTTCCCTGCAACGCTCAAATCGAAGTAACTTATTGCACCTTCTTTAACAAACTTCTGCTTCGTAAAATCAGGCATTTTTGAGAAGTTTTTATCAACAACCTTATAGTTCACACCGTTTTTAAGATTAGAAACATTTTCAGCTTCCAGCATTTTCATCTGCTTAAACTCGTGCGAAACCACCTTACTTTTGCCGCCGTCTTTATAGAAATTACAAAATGATACTTTTGCAGTCTTATCAAGCGTAATTTTGTCGTTGTAAAGTGCAGAACTTTCAGTTGGCACTGAACCATCAAGCGTAAAGCGAGTCACAGGAGCCTCTTTCCCGATAACTGAACCAATCTTTACATCCACTGTTTTGCCTTCAACAAAAGTCATATTTGTATCGGCAAAAACAGGTGCCGGATAAATTCTTAAAAACTGTCGTTCCAACTGAACTGTTTTTTTACTGTTCACAAACAGTGCCGCTTTAAACAGAGTATCTCCCTTTACCACAAGACCACTTTTAAACTGTTTTGAAGAAGCTGTCACATCACTCCCATCAACACTGTATCGCACCACGGCGTTCGGATTCAGTTTAACAAGTTCAACAGCGAACGAATCAACAAAATGCTTATCAGCCGAAGCAAACATCAAATCAGCACGCTTCTTCGGAGCAAAACCGACGGAAGTTTCAAGCCAATTTCCGCAACTACATCCACCTCCCGCTTCAGGCGAAAGAATCATACCTTCAGCCGGCAACGTACTAAGCCAACAACCTGGACGTAAACGAGTCCATTTACTGATTTTATTATCCTCAATACCCCACATCGTCACAGTACCGTGACGGTAAATCATCGAATGTGCAGTCGCTGCGTAAGTACCGCAACTTCCAAACGGCTGTGTAACCTCTTCCAGCAGATGTCCGCTTTTTAGATCAAATACGTTTGGTCTCACATAAACTTTGTTACCAACAATCACAGGGCGCGACATGTGACCGCCATGGTGAGACTGTTTCCACGGACCGCTGTTTTTCCAAATTAGCTTACCACTTTTCCCTGAAAAGCCCTGAACAAAGTATTTCCCGGTAGCCGAACTCATCATTACCAAAACGCCATCAGATGAAGCGAGGTGCAACATAACCTTAAACTCATCCGGTTTAATTTTACGTTTCCATACCGGTTTTCCGGTTTTCATGTCCAGAGAAACCAAAAACAGACTGTTACGAAACTCTTCGGAATCATCAAGTCGGCGGTTCTTCCCCGTTTTCAACGCTTTGGAGTGTGACTCGATGAAAAAGACTCGGTTATTTGAAAGGGTAATTGTAGAGTTGACAATCAAGCCTTTCTCATACTTCCAAACCGGTTTCCCTGATTTGGATTTCGCAAAAATGTTATCGCTACAAAGTTTATAGGTAACCGGGCCGCTTCCCGCATCATACCAGCCTTGACCGCCACCACCGTAAAAATTCGTATGATGTGTTCCTTTTATAGCCGTAGAACCAATCAGTAAACTTTTATAGTTCGCAATATAACTCCATTCCCAAGCCTCTTTTCCATTTGGTTTAGTAAGTGAAAGAATTTCAACAACTTCACCGCTATCGCAGTCAATCTTCAAGCACTGTTTTTTATCTGCGGCATAAATAAACTCGCCGTCTGTACACCAGTTACTACAGTCACGCGGTATGTTAAAACGCATAAAACCGGGCATCTCTTTTGACCATAAAACCGAACCATTCGCGCGGTCAATCGCCACGATTCGCTCCAAACCCTGAACAAAAAGTTTTCCACCTGCAACAAGTGGTGATGTTTTACGACCATTTCGGTCTGCCTGAAAGCGCGGGCCCGGACGACTCAACCACTGTATCTGCATCTGATCCACATTGCTGGAGCCTCCAAGCCCCTCACCTGCAAACCCGGCATTATCGGGGTTACCGTATTGATGACGCCATTCGGCAGCATCCGCTACTTTCTCAGCAGTCAGAATACGTCCTTTAAGTTTCGACATAAAAACAGGTGGAACAAAGCGCTTCATATCTGTTTTAGAATTCAAAGCCAGAAGAGTTCCCTCACCCGTTTTTAATAAACGGTATAAATCCTCAAACTTATGCTCAAATTTTCCGTTAGCATATTCAGACTCGGAAACAACCAAATTAGCAAATTCAACAGGAATATTAGCTAAGTCTAATGTCTGACGGACTACAATGCGGCCGTACAGCTTTTCATCAAACAGTTTTTGTCGGAGTTTCTCAACTTTTGCTGAATCCTTCTCCAAGCACACCACTTTTTTGAAACCACTGTTTAAAAGTGAATAAACAGACTTTCCATTTTTCAAACCCGCCACAACAGCTATTCCTTTACTAGAAAGCTTCAGAGAGTCGACATATTTAGCCAAACCATCTTTTTTAAGTTTCAGGCTTTTCTCATTTATACGGAAGTTAAAGAAAGTGTCAAGTTCATATTTCTTCGAGTAAACGGTTTTACCATCAACTTTGGTCGCAATCTGATAGTGATGGATAAAGTTGTGCTTAAGTCCGGTAATTTTCACCTGTTTTTTTACACCGTTTGCAGCTTTATAAGGTTTGACAGCAGAACCTGTATAAAACAGAAGTTCAGAAGGGTTTCTTTCAGATTCAATCCATTTAATTACAGCAGAGTTTTTATCGGAAAATGAAACAAAAGGACCTGCGGTGAGAACATGATTACCTTTGTGTTCCACAGCTTTTTCGGGATCGTCACCACCCTGCTGCCAGACAAAATCAGTTGATTCTCTAAATGAGTAAATTTTCCCAGTGTCTGTTGAAACCAAAAGTTGACCATTTGCCACAGTCAAACCTTTAGCGCGACCGTCAACTCTTTCTTCCCAGAGCTGAGCTCCGGTAGCCGCATCAAAAGCACCGACTTTATCCATTCCACCGACATAAAGCGTATTACCGCCCAATATTAAGGAAAATGGGAACTCAATCTTCTTAGACCAGACTTTTGCTCTATTTGCACGATCAAAACATTCCAGACTTTTATCACTCAGAACAAAGGCTTTACCAGCGTGCACCAACATCGCGTTGGCATTATTAATTGACACTACTTTCGCAGGATCTTTTTCATCTGAATCATTCATCCAGCCTTTCTTATTTCCCGGACCGTGAATAATGCGATGATCATCAGTTACTAAAACAAACGAACCACCACCTTTCTTTAAGCTCCCCAGTTTTTTACCGTTCGAAGCATCAAAAATCACAGGAGAAATTCGCCCTTGCGGCGCTATAAGTCGTCCAGCGGAATAAGCAAAAGGAGCCTCCATCGTCAACGCATCAAATGTCATCGAATACAGCTTCTTTCCTGTTTGTGGATCAAGAGAACAAAGGTAGGTTTTTTCCCAAGGCAGCATGGAAAAGCCACAAAAAAGCTTTCCATCACTGACCGTCACACCTGTTCTACAGGGAAATGTCGAAATAATATTGTTATAAGCAATAAGGTTGGAACTATCTTTAACTGGAGTGTTTTTCCATAAAAGCTTACCACTTTCTGCATACAGACAATATACAAAACCATCATCGGACCCAAAATAGACCTTATTGTCAAACCACGTAGGAACGACACGAATAGGTCCATTTGTAGTGAACCGCCAAACAATTTCACCATTCTTAGCGTTCAAGCAGTAAACAGAGTGATCAACAGTAGATCCGAAGTAAACTTTATCCCCTACTGAAATAGTATGCAAAGCCGTGTCATAGTCTCGCATCGAACGTAAACCTTCAACACGTGCATACGAGTCACGTTTTGCAGGTCCAAACCACGCGGGTTCAGGCACAAAGCCGTTATCATAAATCCATGCACTTTTTAAAGTCGATGCTTTAATTTGCTCAGGACTTTTTCCACTTCTCATAAAATCATGTCGAAAACTCCTCCAATCTTCGGCATGACTCAATAAAACTGTTAAAGCTGTAACTGCTACTAATACTACCTTCCTCATTTTATTCTCCTTTTAGATATAAAGGTGATTAATAGTTCTCTCCCAGTACTGCTATACTATTTTTTCTTGTTCCTCTTTTTAAACGATTCATACTCTTCAAGAGTTCCCGGGAAGTCATGAACTGTCCCGTTATCTATATCGATAATACGCGTTGCAAGACTATTGATAAACTCACGATCATGACTCACAAAAATCACTGTATCGTCAACCAGAGAAAGCGCAAAGTTAAGCGCCTCAATCGATTCAAGGTCAAGGTGATTGGTAGGCTCATCAAGAACCAGAACATTTCCGCCCTCAAGCATCATTTTTGCTGTAATCAAACGCGCTTTTTCTCCTCCAGAAAGCACTTGAATCGGCTTATATACATCATCCCCACGGAAAAGCATTTTTCCCATAAAAGAACGAATTTCAGTTTCCGTCATTCCCTCTTCCGGACCAAAGTGAGCCAGCCAGTCAATCGCACGCTCATCCATGTTCAGGATGTCCGATGAATCCTGCGGAAAGTAACTGACCTGAACAGTAGTTCCATGTTCAACATCCCCCTCACACGGCTGCACATCTTTAATAAGAGTTTTCAAAAGGCTGGTTTTCCCGGCTCCATTCGTACCGATAATTGCAATTTTATCGCCATTAGAACAGCTCAAATCAAGGTCTTTGAAGAGTGTATGATCGTAAACCTTACTGATTTTCTCGGCCTCAATGACCTTCTCTCCAAGTCGTAGTTTAGACTCAAAACGAATGAAAGGTGAAACACGCGAACTCGGCTTAATTTCATCAAGCTGAATTTTCTGCAACTCCTTCTGACGAGAAGTCGCCTGTTTCGCTTTCGATGCATTTGCACTGAATCGGTTGATAAAGTCCTTCAACTCGCCCATTCGTTTCTCTTTCTTTTTGTTCTCATTCTGACGTGACTCAAGTGCAATTGCGTTCGCAGTCATAAAAGCATCATAGTTACCTGTAAAAAGACGGATTTCCTGAAAGTCCAAATCGGCAATATTTGTACATACCTCATTCAAAAAGTAACGGTTGTGAGAAATTACAATAACCGTACCCTCATGTCGCTGCAGAAAACTGCAAAGCCAGTCGATACTTTCCATATCAAGGTGATTGGTAGGCTCATCAAGAAGCAGAATATCAGGGTTATAAAACAGCACTTGAGCGAGAAGAACTCTCAGCTTAAAACCACCAGTCAATGTCACCATCGGCTCATAGTGTTTGTCTTCTGGAATACCAAGACCGACAAGAAGCTTTGCCGCGTCGGTTTCCATCATATAGCCGCCGGCATTGGCGAATTCATCTTCAATATTGTTGGCACGCTCCTCCTCTTCATCTGTCAATTCAGATTGAGAGTAAAGATATTCACGGTCAAGGTGAATCTTCCAAAGTTCCTCATTACCCATACAAACCGCATCAATAATGGCAACTTCATCATATTCATAATGATTCTGCTTCAAATACCCGAGTTTACAACCTTTATCAATTGCCACATCACCGGTACTTGCTTCCTGCTGCCCCGTAAGGATTTTCATAAAAGTTGACTTACCTGCCCCGTTCGCACCGATAAGACCATATCGATTCCCCGGACGGAATTTTACTGAGACGTTTTCAAAAAGGGTAGTCTGTCCGAATCGCATCGAAATATTGCTTGCTGCTATCATAAAATTTTCCTAACTGCATTTTTTGTTAATTTTTGCTAAATCGGCGGCTAAACTATCAACATCTTTTTATTTTTCAATTATTTTTAGAAATTCTAACAACCGCGTTTCTCTACTTAGAAACGGGCGCTTATCTCATTTATAAGACAGAGCGTTTAACCGCTTGTATAAAAATCACTTGCAAAAAATATTTTCGTACTATAAGTTTAGGCATCGTTATCGCACTTATGGGAATATAGGTAAAATAATTATCATCACAAACTATAAATAGGGGCAGAAAACATGAATACTCTATACAGCCCAAGCACGAAAATTGGACTAATTATCAAACAAAACAAAGTAGTAGCCGTTAAGTCAAAACGAAACAAAATCGTTCGCTGGCACATCGAAGAATTCGATGCGGGCCTCTACTCCGACGACCTTCTCTTCTCTTCAAAAGTAAACTTAGCCTTAGACCAAATTGCGAAACCGAAAGAAAATGCCCAACTTTGGGTAGGAATCTCCAGTCAGGCACCGCATGTATTACGTTACTGCATTCCTATCGGTAACGAGCAACAACAGCCTTCCACCGCACTCTGGCACTTTAAACACAACAACAATATGGATTTAACGAAAGTCTTATTTGACTATGAAGTACATGAAATCGTTAAAGAAAACGGGCAGGAAATGCAGGTTGTAAGTGGAATGGCCTACCCTAAACAAGATGAAAATAACTTACGACTGATGCTGAAGCAGACCAACTTTGAGCTATTCGGTATCACACCGTTATGGCAGGCTTGGTATCACAACTTCCGTTTGCAGAAACTTCATGAATCACCTGATTGTACAGCATTTATTTATACTGGTGAAAACGGAAGTTCCATTCAAGTTTTTGAAAATGGAAAAGAAATTCTATCAAGACACATTAAAATTGGAGCTACAAGATTTACTGAAATTCTTTCAAAATATTCAGTCGATGGAGCATCTGATCAACCTCGCACAATACACCTTGAAACTGGCGAAGAAGATGAAGATCAAAGTCCTAAGCCAGACAGTGCGATGATGGGAGATATCGAACAGCTTCTTTCATCTCTACGAAAAAAACTACAGTTGACGTCCGAAGTTCTAACCAAACAGAATAGAAAAGAGATCAAAAAAGTATATGTCTGTGGCAAACTTGCAGAAAAAGATTTCTTCCAGGATTTCCTCAAAGACTTCTTCTCTGACGCTGTTGAAATTTCCAATTTGGAAATTGTTCCTAAAAATATTCTCTCAAAATCACAATTTGCTGAAACATTTGATGAAGACTTAAAAGATGCGGGAGTTCTTTCTTTGTGTGATAATAACATCACACGAAATTTCTTACTTCCACAACGTGAAAAGCGTAATCTATTCTCATTCATCAGAAGAGTTAAAATCGCTAAAGCACTGATTGCCATCCTTTCTGTGACAGCAGTCTACGGCTGGTTTGTTTACCATGGACAAATCACAGGTCTAAAGAAAACGATCGCAACACAGCAGAAAAACTACAAGGGTTTTGAAGAAGCGATTAAAAGAGAAAAAGTACCAACCGATGCCGAGCTGAAACAGCAGGTAAACTCAATCAAAAAAGCCTGTGCGAAAGCAGACCTTCTAATAAAACTTGATGAACTGGTAGAAAATAGATCTGACAAAATTAAGTTTTCCGAAGCTAAATTTGACGCGACAGATACAACTGTAAAAGGTAGACTGCTTGGCTTTGTAGAAGGAAAAAGAGACCTCCAGGATTTCGAACTGGGGAACTTCAAAAGAAGCCTAAACAAAATCCCAGGCCTGACAGCTACTCTAATCAGCTCTTCTTTAGTAAAAACACCTACCGAAGAACAAGTTAAGAAATTTAACATAGAAATTAACATCAAGAAATGAGGTCATATTATGAGTTTTGAATATCTAAAAAAACGTGAAAAAATACGCCTCACAACCTACTTTGTTGGTTTTGCAGTCATCTTCGGCGGTGTATTTACCTACACATACTTTGAAAAAGAGCGACTCGAAAATGAGAGTCATAAATTATCTCTGAAAATTGAAAAAATTAAACAAGAAGCCATTGAGAAAGCAAAACTGGTAAGAGAGTTGCGAGAACTCAAAGCTGTTCTCGATAACCTTATGCCGGAAGAGACTTACTCTAATCATCATGAACTTCAGGAGGCACTAAGAAAATTGGTAAAATCTCCTGAATTTTACACACAGCCGATACTTCTTGAGACTCCAGGACAGGAAAATCATGACTTAATGGCAATGCGAATGACATTTACTGACAAAATAGATGTTATAAACGATGTAATATATAAATTAATATGTGCCGAAAACTGCAAGGTGATCAGCAAAGTTACAATAATTGGTGGTGAAGAGTCCAGACATAACTGCGAGTTGGAATCACAATTTTCTATGGGAGGTAACAAAAAATGAAAGGTAGAGAAAAATTCATTGTTATAGTTGCCGCTCTCATGCTGGCATATCTCGGCTATGCAGTCATTTCCGGCGACCTGATTAAAAACTACAAGAAGTCTAATTCAGAAAATGGGAAAGTAACTTCACAAGTTAAAAAACAAAGTACCACTCTTCAATCAATCAAAATGGTTAAAGAACTGAAAGATGACTTCAAGAAAGAGCTTGCTGTAATTGCTCAAAAAGAGAAGACATTGGAAGTCGATCCATTTTCAAGTTTCTCAATCATTGAAAATTCACAAACTCCTAAAGAGGAAGAAGCTGTAGATGTATCTAAACTAATCTACTCCAGCTACCTCGCAGCCGAAGACAAGAAAGTTGCCGTTGTAAACGACTTTGAGTATTTGGAAGGAGAAGAGGTCATGAACTTGCCTTTCATAGTTAAGAAGATCTATCCTGACTTCATAATTGTGACAAGTACACAAGAGAAACGTGAATATAAAATTAACTTTGTAAATTTAACTAAAAACTAGGGGCTAATTATGCGTATATTTATTTCGACACTACTGATTACACTGGTTCTTCTCTCAGCATGCACACATCAACAAAAAGAGTATACTGATCTAGTTGGATCATGGCAGGAAAAAGCAGAACAGACAAGAAGCAAACCGATTCAACAAAAAAAGAAAGTGCTTGAACGTGAAAAGATTGTCTCTGTCTCTGAACAGAAAGATCTTGTTGATGATAAACTACCTAAGAAAAACATCTCGGTTAAATACTATCAGCAAGACCTTAGCACAGTCCTAAGATCTCTGGGGAAATTAGCCGGACTGAATATACTCGTTGATGATTCCCTTTCACAGAAAGTAACTATGGAAATTAACGACTCATCCTGGGTTGAAGTATTCAAAGGCATCTTGGAAGGATATTCACTAGAGTATGTTTACGAAAATAACATTGTAAGAATTATTACACCTGACAGTATCAAAAAAAGATTGGAAGCTGAAACTGTGAAAGAACAGCTAAACCAAGCAAAACTACGTGTTCAAAAAAGTTCCCCTCTTTTAATGAGAACAATAAAACTTGATCACCTCGATATCGATAATACTGCCGATATTATGCGTAAAATTCTTAGTGAAGAAAAATCTGGAACAGACAAACAGTTCAGAGGTTCTGTTGAAACAGACAAAACCACAAACACAGTCATAATCAATGCAGTGGTCTCCGATATTAATAAAATGCTTGATTTGATTGAAAGGTTGGATAAACCATCTGTTCAGGTGTTAATCGAAGCTCAAATTGTTCTTGCCGACCAAAGCACAGCACGTGAGCTTGGCATGCAGTGGGGTGGTCTGTTCAAAATGAATGATCACTCATGGGTTATTCCAGGAGACGACCAATCAGGTTTGTTAGGCGGCCCTCTTGGAGCGGATAATCCTCCAGACAGTGGGACAATATCTAACTTCCCAATTCAAAGTAACTCAGGGGTTGGAAGCGGTATCATTACTCAGGGACCAAACAACGGATTGAATGTAAGCGTCAACTTTGGAG
>DDLT01000231.1 GCA_002340265.1 Lentisphaeria bacterium UBA2565
TTTCACAGAGGGCAACAGAGTTTTTCTCAGTGAAACTCTGCGAGTTCTTTGTGAACTCTGCGGTTGAAGCAGATAATCTATAGTGTATCCTATTCGACTGCCGTATTAATAATATCATCTCATAATACATAACTAGTTAAAAATCACATTTTAACGAATCGGCTCATTCCCGTAAAAAGCGTGAAATAATACTGGCAACTTAACCAGTTCAAATTAGGTTAAAACTCCACTTTTAACTTTCTATAAAACCGAAATACCAAGAGGTTTCCCGTTATGAATACTCTAAGAGCTTTTATGCTTGGAAGTTTAGTTTCTATTTTTACGACAAGTTGTAGCACCCTTAATAGTCACCAATATGAAATAAGTGCAGATGCCTCATGCATGGTCGAGCCTCCCGAAATAGTAGTACCTTCAGAACGTCAACGTAAAGCTATTCAAAAAATCATTTACAAAACTTGGCTTTCTATTGAAGTAGAAGATTTAGCCAAATGCTCCGAAACTGTAAAAGCAACAGTTAAAAATTATAATGGATATATTGAAAATAGTTCACTCTATGAATCAAGCGCTCAGTTTGTGATAAGAGTTCCATCTAACAAAAAAACCGATGCAGTAGAATCGATTAAGAAAAGTGGAGAAGTCACGAATATCAGGGAAAATGCGAAGGATATAACAGAAGAATATATAGATGTGGATGCCCGCCTTAAAAACATGATTAATCTACGTGATCGCCTTACAAAACTATTAGATAAAGCAGAAAATGTAAAAGAAGTTCTGGCAATTGAAAAAGAGATAGGTCGACTTCAAGGTGATATTGACTCACTACAGTCTCGTTTAAAAAACATGAACAACAAGGTTGACTTCTCTACGGTAACATTAAACCTTCATCAAAAGAAAAAACCGCAAATCCTTGGTCCTATAGGCGCAGTATTCAAAGGAGCCACATGGTGCATAAAAAAACTATTTGTGATTAGAGACTAAACTAATGAAATATATTTACCTGCTTTTATTTACGACTTCTCTCATGGCGGCGGATGTTTCCAAAACCGAAAATGAAGTACGTGAATATATCAAACTAAAGAAAGAGATTGTTCACACTAAGAACAATTGGGATTTCGAGAAGTCTGTTCTGGAATCGGAACTAAAACTTTTAAAAAAACAGAAACAGGATTTAATTGAGAAAAAAAGTAAAAAACAGGCACAAAACAGTCAATTAAAACAAAATCTTTCAGACAGAACAAATGAAAATGAATGGTATGAAAAACGCCTTGATCAACATCAACAAGATTATAATAATTTAAACATAAAACTCTTCGAAATTTCACCTATCCTTCCAACAGCTCTTCGAAAAAAAGTTGAGGCGTATACTAACAGTTCAGGGAGACAAGAGCTCTCAAGAAGATTAAGAGTTGGTTTCAGCCTTCTAGAGGAGATTGTTAAAACATCTCAAGCATGGCACTTTTCCCGTGAAACTATCAAGGTCGGCCAGAAAGATATCCTAGTAGATATTCTATATGCCGGTCTTGCTTCTGCCTACGCTATGACAGACGATGGTTCGAAAACTTATACCGGTTTTGTAAAATCAAACAAATGGATTTGGCAAGAACAACAGTCCTTTTCCTCCCAGAAAAGAAAAGCAATCAAGAGCTTTAAATCTCAGTCAATAAATCAGCTAATGCTACCATTTGCGGGAGGCTTTGAATAATGAAATGCCTCATAACCTTAACAATACTTCTCTCGCTAAGTTCTTTTACTGAAACATCTAGAGACGCTTTAAATGAATTCAATGAACTGCAAAAGAGAATCATCAACGAACGTCAAACAGTTCTAAAAGAATCAGCAAAGCTGAAAGCGGAAATCAAAAGTCTGAAGGCAGAATTAAACCAGTTGGAAAAAGATGACGTTTCTACGAAACTAAGTGAAGTGGAAAAAAGGCGATATGAGATCGTTGATATTTTAAATGATGTTGCCAATGTTCATAGCTCTATTCCAGCTCAAATCCAAGGAGATACAATTGCTCGTAGTATACGAAAAAGCTTTGAGTTGATTGAAAATTGTCAAAACCAGACCAAAGAGGTCACTGTTTATAATGAACAAGGACAACAGTTAACTGGAAATGCGATAATTTCGGGTCCGATGATGTGGTTTGAGGATAAAGGTGTTGTGGTAAAAACGGGCGACATTTTGCAACTTAAAAGTGAAGACACGATTCCATTTGAAGATGTTAAATCAGGAAAAGTAGCAATTCCTGTCTACTTCTCGGCAAAAGCCGCCTTTAATTCACATAAAGAGAGTTTGATTGAACATCTCAAAAAAGGTAAAGTTGCAATGATTCCAATGTTAATCCTTGCCCTTTTTGCGACAATTACTGCACTAATCCGAACGCTGAAATTGACGGGTGTTGTCAATCGACTTTATACCGAAGAGATTACAGAAATTGTTAAAATTCTTAAAAGTGAAGGCAAAGACAAAGCAGTTGAAGCCGCGTCAACACTTCGCCGTCCACTTGCAAATGTAATTTCAGAAGGGATCAAAAACTGTGATTTATCAAAAGAACATCTAGAAGAGGTGCTTTATGAACGTATCACACTGGAAGTTCCGAAACTTGAGAAGGGTTTGGCTGGCCTAGCAGTTAGCGCCAGCACCGCACCTCTGCTTGGACTTTTAGGAACTGTGACCGGGATGATTCATACGTTTAATATGATAACTACGTACGGAAGCGGTAACGCCGCGATTCTTTCAGGCGGTATTTCCGAAGCCTTGGTGACTACAGAGGTCGGATTGGTCATTGCCATCCCTGCTCTCCTGGTACACGCGTGGCTCGGACGAAAAGTAAGTAAAGCGATTGCCTTGACTCAGAAGGCATCATTGAGTTTTGTCAATTTGTTGAAAATTAAGTAAAAGCAAGAAGATAGAGGCAAGAAGCGAGAAGTAGTAAACTCCTATCTCCTATCCTCTCACTCCTAACAGCCTTATGAATCTATTTGAAACAATTAAAGCGTACAATGAAGACGGCGGATTGATTATCTACCTGCTGTTTATTATTGCGATTCTGATCTGGACATTTTATTTTCGCTTTCTGGTAATTCTGCGTGAACGCGTTTCAAACCATGATATCGAGACACATTTGGATGGCTCCGCGAAATCGACTAAAGGTGCCACGTTTAGAATGTTGACTTTTGTAAAAAGGTCGTTGATCTCGAAAATGAATATTGAAGAAGCCTGCGATATGGCACGAGAAGCGGAAACGGCAGAGTTTTTCGGACACTTTCGGGTGTTATCTGCACTCGTTGCCGCGGCTCCACTTTTCGGACTTCTGGGAACTGTTATCGGGATGATTGCGACTTTTAACGCGGTTTCCGGGTCGGGAGAAACCGATGCAATGATTGCCGATGGAATCAGCAAGGCGCTGGTGACCACACAAGCCGGACTTGCCGTAGCACTGCCCGGCACCTTTGCAATTGTTCACCTAAAGCGACTTTTTAAACAACTGAAGAATATTATTGATCGAAATGAAAGTCGAATTGTCATTCTCTTAGAAGAAGGAAAAGAGTTGTGAAAAAACTACGAGACTTGGAACAGATGAAAAATGACGGCGCGGTTGATATCAACATGTCACCGTTAATCGACATGGTTTTCCTTCTGCTGATTTTCTTTATGGTAACTTCTGTTTTTGTGCAGAGAAGTTCGGTTGAAGTGGAACGTCCGACAGCCGCATCGGCAAATACAAAAGAAGGTAAAAAGATAAACTTCACCATCGATTCAAACGGGAATGTTTTTTATCAGAATGAAGAGATTGATCTGTTGCAGGTTCGCGCAATCACAAGCCATCAATTAGCTAAGGCCGAGACCTCGGTTGTGGTAATTGCCGACACAAAGTCGCAAACCGGCATGTTGATGAAAGTGATCGATAACTGCAAGATTGCTGGAGCAGAAGAGGTCAGCATCGCCGCAGACCAAAAACAGTGAAAAGTGAATAACGAAAAGTGAAAAATTTTGACTACAAAGTGCCGGGAACTTCGCGAAAATTTGCGATTGCTTCTATTTTTGCAGGAATTCTGGTGTCGGTTTGTACCGTCTGGTTTTTGCCGCTTCTTGATGGTTTGTTTCCTGAAGGAGAGATCACAGTCAAAGCCACAAAGGTGAAAACTGTTGAAATTAAAAAAGAGAAGCCACCGAAAAAGATTTATCAGGATAAAGTTGCTAAAACAACGGAGAAGCCGACGAAGCCAAAACTTCTAAAAACAGAAACGCCCGTAAAGCCACAGGTTGATATAAAAGTAGCCCTTTCGCTTGAGGCGTTGCAGATGAATTCTGATAACAGCTTAAAGTTTACCGTTACCGAATCCGGCAACAATGAGTTTGATGGCGAAGGTTTAGGGAAACTAGTATTCAATTTGAGTGAAGTCGACAAAAAACCTGTTGTGGTTAATAAGAGACAACCGTTCTACCCGTTTCGCGCAAAACGGCGCAAAATCGAAGGCGAAGTGACGCTCCACTTCATCATTTCCGATGAAGGTCAGGTGACTGAAGTAAGTGTCATTTCCGCAAAACCTAAAGGTTACTTCGAAGATGCAGCAGTAAAAGCTGTCAAGAAATGGAAGTTCAAACCCGGGCAAGTTGACGGACAAAACGTAGCTGTAAAACGTGAGCAAACAATCAAATTTTCCTTATCAAAATAGGTAAACTATGAAACAGTTTTTAACAATTTTATTTATTAGTGTATCGCTTTTTCTGAAAGCGAATGAACCCACAATCTCCAATTCAGAGACGAAAATTCTGACGAAGGCAGAACTGATTCTGGCCGACAAAGACGCAAAAGCGGCAGAAGATTATATTAAGAAAAATCTTGAGAAGAAATACTCGGCGGCTTTAGACTACTCAATGGCAGTTTATGCTGTGGATTATGAAAACACTAAAGCGGCAAAAAATCATCTTAATACGGCATTAAAAAAGGCGGAAGATTTTCAACGCGCCATGGTACTTCTGGCGAAATTGGAGTTTGAAGCTCAAAATTGGGAAGCTGCGGCAAAATTGTTCGGGAAGTTGATTGACAGTAACTATAAAAATCAGCTACTGGCTTGGAAGTTTCTGGCAAGAAGTCGATATGAACAAGGTCAGTTTATTGCAGCCGAAGCCGCATTCCGTCAAGTGCTGATTCGAGACGTAAGTCATGAACCTTCACAACGTGCATTGATTGTCTGTCTCATCGAGCAGAACCGTTTAAAAGAGGCTAAACCTTTAATTAAGAAAATGCTGGATAAAAAGCCGAAAGATGCCGAACTCTGGAATCTGGCGACTGCTATTGAAATCGAGTCTGGGAATCGTGATGAGGCATTGATAAAGTTAGTTACTGCAGAAAAGCTGGGAGTCGATGATTCAGAACTAAAAGAAAACCTTGCCTCGCTTTACTTTGAAAATGAACTTTATGATTTGTCGGCTAAGATTTTTACGGATTTAAGTAAAGCCGCTAAGCTTTCCGACAAAAGTCGAATTCAGGCAATCGAAGCCTTTATTTCAATACAAAAAATCGCTGTCGCCGAAAAGCTGTTAATTAGTGCAAAAGATTCCGAACGCGTTCAACTGGCTAAAATTCAAATAAAAGAGGCAAAAGGTGTGGATCCAGCTGAACTGAAAGCATCATATCAAAAGCTTCTAAAACAGTTTCCTCTTTCAAACCGCGGTTTGATACGTTTTGCCGAACTTCTTCAAAGAGAGGAAGATTATGTTAATGCGGAGCTTTACCTAAAACGGGCAATTCGTACCAAAGCACAAAACCGAGAGGCGATGATTCAGCTCGCACAGGTTTATGTCGATCAGAGTTTATATGAAAAAGCAGCAGCTCAGCTCCGCGAAGCTTTGGAACTGAAAGAAGACAAAGCGGTAAGAAATTATCTAAAGCAGATTATCGCAATAGAAAAGATTAAGAAGAAGTAACAAGTTGATTTTCTATATGAACAAAAAGCTTTTCTAACGATTTTATAATTCAGGATTTAATATGCAAAAACAAAAAATTAAGCAAGATTTTTCAGGGCTTTCCCCACTAGGTAAAACTTACTTGGAAGAAATGATTTTTGACAGTTTAGATCAACCATCACCTGATGTTGAAGAAAAATGGATAAATGAATCAGAAAAAAGGTTTTAATTTTATAAGCAAAACAAAATCGGTAGTATTTCACTTAGCGAAGTGAAAGATAAGTACATGAGCCTTTAGTTAATAGTTAGTTATATGAACAATTACGCCCCACCAAAATCAAATTTAGAGAGCAAGCCTTATGCCAAAAGGAAGAGCATAAAAAGAAGGCTAAGCTTAATTTATCTAATTACTAAAACTTTAGCTCTAATAGGTTTTATCTCATTTTTTCATGTTTTCCCTCACCCTTTTTTAGCATTTTTTATTTTTGCAATACCATTTTATCTAGCAGCAATAACGCATACGATTTTCATTCACCCGATAATCTGCCTGCTTTGGTTAATAAGAAAGAAGCTAGGTAGGCAAAGCAGCATTACCGTTTTAATTCATTTATTGTGGTCATTAATAATCGCAACTACATTCACAGTTTTAGTGCATAATGGCTATTTCCTCACAGTATAAATAATATTTTTAAATTATAAAACGAATTAGGAGAGAACTATGTCAGAATTTACCAATGTGACAGTTACAAAAGAGGCAAATGTCTATTTTGAGGGAAAAGTAACAAGCCGTAAAGTGACCTTTGCGGACGGAACTTCCAAAACTTTAGGAATTATGCTTCCGGGAGAATATGAGTTCGGAACCGAAAAAGCTGAAATTATGGAAATGCTCGGCGGAGAAATGACAGTTCTACTTCCGGGTGAATCGGATTGGAAAACCTATAAAGCCGGAGAATCATACAAAGTGCCGGCAAATTCAAAGTTTCAGATCAAAGTCGACAAAATTGCCGATTACTGCTGCTCTTATCTAGACTAAAACATCAAAGGGTACCCACAAGGGGCACCCCTACAAATAATGCGACAATAATTTTCGTAGGGGCATCCCTTGTGGGTGCCCTTTTTCATGCCAACAACTAAAAGTCTACCTATAATGTGGTTTTGATTATTTGGAGCTGGTCGGTTAAATCTTTCAGCTCTTTTCTCCAGAAAGAATCTGTTCCCCAATTTGGGAAATTATGTTGAAACTTAAAATCGTCTTTCTGACTGGCACACCAAGCGGTGAAGTAAATCATTCGCATCATTCGCAACGGTTCCACAAGCTTTAGTTCTCTACGATCAAATGGTCGAAAGAACTCATAACCTGAAATCAATAACTCCAGCTCCCGTTTTGATTTGTTCAGATGATTTGGCAGGATAAGCCAAAAATCCTGGACAGCAGGCCCCATCATCATATCATCAAAATCGATCATATAGACATTTCCGTCGAGACGATCGATAAAGTTACTCAAATGCGCATCACCGTGAATTCGAATTCCATGAATATCCTCAAAAAGTGGTGTAGAGATAGTCAATAGCTCGTCTGTAATCTCTTTAAAAGTTTTCACAAAATGTTCCGGAATATAATCTAGCAGATAGTTTATATCATCGACTAACGAAGTGTCAGGGTGAAGTTCGATACGATCCGGTGCAATTTCATTTTCACCAATTGAATGTAATCGACCGAGAAGTCGTCCTGTTTTCACCCAATCCTGATCTGTTTTCAGCTCAAACTGTCGACCTGACATTTTAGGAAAAACTGCGAAAAAGATGCCGTTATGATCGCCGATTGAAGAACCGTTATGAAGAATTTTAGGTGCAATAACCGGAAGCTCTGCCGCCTGACAATCAAAAAGAAAATCATGCTCATCGCAGAGTGCATCATAATGCCAGCGCCCGGGACGATAAAACTTTGCAATCACCCGCTCACCGCCGGCAGTTTCTAATTCGAAAACACGATTTATATAACTGGTAAAGGTGGTCATAAATCCGGTCATCTTTTCACCAAGCGCTTCTTCGACAGCGGCAAAAATAAAATCGGGTGTAAGGTTTTCGAAGTTTTCCATAAAATCAGTTTCAGGTTTGAAGGTTGCAAGTTGCAGGCAAATAGGTTTCAGGTTACAAGCTGTATGCTTCTACCCCATAACACGAATTATTTGAGTTTCTTTTAATTACTAGATACTGATTTAATAAAACGAATTTGTTTTTCAGAAAGATGCTGTTTCGGTAAGGAAGCAAAGTAAACAGAACCAGTATAAAGGACAAGAAAACCTTGCTTATCATAGCATTTTATTATTTTATCCCAAGTAATAGTTCTTGAATCATTATCGTGACTAATTTTAAGGGATTCATTTGTTAGTGACAATATAACTGTCAAAGAATCAAAAGTTTTTGATATATCATTAATTCTTTTTTTAATAATAATCCACAGTAAGAAAGGTTCAGTAACCATTATGGTTCCTAAGAAACAGAATGCAAGAGGCAAAACACCTTCAGATATAGTATAGTTATAAACTCCTGCATAAAGCAAAAATGACCCACTGATAAATTTTAAGATTGATTTCATAGTACTCGTGGTATGTACAGCCATAGCTGCAGCTTGCCCTAATTTTTTAGACCACTGATATTTAATTGTGTCATTCATGACTTCCCCTTCGTTATGTAACAATGTTTAGATATTGCAACATTCAAACGTGTAAACCTGCAACCGTAAACAAAATGAAAAGAGTTACGAGATTTACAAGCGTTTTTCGCTAAATAAACCAAACTGTCACACCGTCACGAAAAGGACTTATAACAAACTATTAACAAATAACTTACAACTAAAGTCAAGATATTCTTTTCTTAGCAATTGCACAGTAGTAAAAAAACGTTATTTTAACGCTTTGCAAATCACTGTATCAGGGTTTATTTACGTTCTGTAAGTTTATATCCACTAATATGATACGACATCAAGCTTTATTTAACTTCATCAATGTACAGGTTTTTTATGTCCTCTTCTAACACAAAGCACATTTTTATCACAGGTGGAGTTGTCTCCTCTCTTGGTAAAGGAATCACCGCCGCCTCTCTTGCGAACCTCCTGAAAGGGCGCGGATATAATGTCCAAATGCAAAAACTTGATCCTTATCTGAATGTTGACCCTGGAACAATGTCTCCATTTCAGCACGGTGAGGTTTTTGTGACTGATGATGGTGCTGAAACTGACCTTGACCTTGGTCACTACGAGCGTTTCGCGGACATCACTTGTACAAAAAACAGTAACTATACTTCCGGTAAAATCTACAGTAACGTAATCGCCCGTGAACGTCGCGGTGGTTATCTTGGCGGAACAGTTCAGGTTGTGCCTCACATTACCAATGAGATTAAAGATGCTATTTCATCTTGTCGCGAAGAAGGCGTTGATATCGTAATTACAGAAATCGGTGGAACAGCTGGTGATATCGAATCCCTTCCATATCTTGAAGCAATTCGTCAATTCCGCAAAGATATCGGCAAAAAGAACGGAGTATTTGTTCACCTGACGCTTCTTCCTTACCTGAAAGCTGCGGGCGAAATGAAAACGAAACCTGCTCAGCAGTCTGCAAATATGCTTCGTGGAATCGGTATTGTACCGGACGTTTTGATCTGTCGTTGTGAAAAGCCGATGGAACCTGAGCACTTCGAAAAACTTTCTATTTTCTGTAACGTGGAAGAGGAGATGATTATTGAAGAGCAGGACGTGGCGCACTCAGTTTACGAAGTGCCTGTAGAACTTGCAAAACAGGGACTTGATGAGAAAATTCTCCGCCAGCTTGACCTTCCAGTCAACAAACTTGATATCAAACCTTGGGAAGACCTTATCGAACGTGTAATCAACTGCGAATCTTTTGATGAAGTGGAAGTTGCAGTTGTAGGTAAATATACAAGTTTGAAAGATGCTTACAAAAGTATTTACGAGGCAATTGACCACGCTGGAATCAGCAACAAGTGTCATGTAAAAGTTCGTCAGGTTGAAGCCGAAGACATCGAAAACAAAGGTGTAGAAGAGGTACTTGGCGGTGTTTCAGCAATTCTTGTACCAGGCGGATTTGGTGATCGCGGTGTAGAAGGAAAGATTGAAGCAATTCGTTATGCTCGTGAAAACAACATCCCATTCTTCGGAATTTGTCTTGGAATGCAGTGTACAGTAATCGAATATTCTCGAAACGTAGCCGGCCTTAAAGATGCCAACTCAGTTGAATTCAATGCTGAAACTCCTTTCCCTGTAATTGACTTGATGCTTGAACAGAAAGAAGTTGTAGATATGGGCGGCACAATGCGTCTTGGAGCTTACGACTGTACGCTGAAAGAAGGAACACTTGCGAAGAAACTTTACAGTTCAACTCAAATTTCTGAGCGTCATCGTCACCGTTACGAGTTTAACAACAAGTATCAAGATGTACTGGAAGAGAACGGCTTAGTGTTCTCCGGTGTTTACACACATGGTCAACTATGTGAAATTGTTGAACTTCCAAATCATCCTTACTTTATTGCGTGTCAGTTCCATCCGGAGTTTAAATCACGTCCGTTGACAGCACATCCGATTTTCCACGGTTTCATTGAAGCTGCCGTAAAAAAATCTAAAACCAAGTAAACTTTTATCAGCACTCGAACATACCCGAGTGCTGTTTTTATTTAAACTAAATAAAGAAACAAAAGCGACCAACTATGAGCGATCCAATTAAACACGAGTGCGGAATTGCATTTGTCCGCCTTCTTAAACCGCTAAGTTACTACAAAGAAAAATACGGCACTGCCAACTACGGGCTGAACAAGCTTTACCTACTGATGGAAAAGCAACGAAACCGTGGACAGGATGGTGTTGGTGTGGCATCTATCAAATTTGATGCGACTCCGGGAAAACCTTACATCTTCCGTGAACGTTCAATTCACCCAAACCCAACCGAAGATGTGTTCGCTCAGATCAACAAGCAGTTTATTGCAGAACAGGAAACAAACCCGGGCTATAGCGACGATATCAGCTGGCAGGCAGAAAATATGCCATTCCTCGGTAACGCTTACCTTGGCCACCTGCGTTACGGAACTTACGGCAAAAACGACATCTCATGCTGTCATCCATTTATCCGTGAAAGCAACTGGTTAACGCGTAATCTTGTACTGGCAGGTAACTTCAACCTGACCAATGTCGACGAGTTGTTCAACCTTCTTCTGGAGATCGGTCAACATCCGAACCTGAAATCAGATACAACCACAATGCTGGAGAAAATCGGTCACTTTCTGGATCGTGAAAACGACCGTCTTTATAAGAAGCTTAAAGACGAAAAATATTCAAAACGTGAAATTCCCGGCCTGATTGGTAAAAACCTTGATATTCAGCGCATTCTTGAAGAAGCCTGTAAAAAGTGGGACGGTGGATTCTGTATCGCAGGTATGATTGGCCATGGTGACTGTTTCGTGATGCGTGACCCTTGGGGAATTCGTCCGGCATATGTCTACCAGGATGACGAAGTGCTTGTAGTTTGTTCAGAGCGTCCTGTAATTCAGACCGCCTTCAACGTACCTGTTGAAAGTGTTCGCGAACTAACTCCTGGTTCTGCAATTATCGTTAAGAAAGACGGGACAATTTCGGAAGTGGCATACCGTGAACAGCAGGAAGTGAAGAAGTGTACATTTGAACGCATCTACTTCTCACGCGGTTCCGACAGCGATATTTATCAGGAACGTAAAATGCTTGGAGCGCAGCTTGCCGCACCGATCATGAAAGAGATCAACGGCGAACTTAACAACTCTGTGTTCTCATTTATTCCAAACACAGCTGAATCCTCATTCTACGGATTGATGGAAGAGATGGATAACTACCACCTGACGACCATCAAGAAAGAACTTCTAAAAGAGAATGCCGGCGATTTGACTGATGAAAAAATCACCGAACTGCTATCCCAACGCGTCCGCCGCGAAAAAGTAGCAATCAAAGATGCAAAGCTTCGTACCTTTATCACAGATGACGACAACCGTGACGACCTTGTTGCACACGTTTATGACATCACTTATAACAGTCTAGTTCCACACGAGGACAACCTTGTCGTAATCGATGACTCCATTGTTCGCGGTACGACTCTAAAACAGAGTATTCTGCGTATTCTTGCTCGCCTTAACCCGAAACAGATTGTAGTGGTTTCATCTGCGCCGCAAATTCGTTACCCTGACTGCTACGGTATCGATATGGCGAAACTTGGTGATTTCTGTGCATTCCGTGCCGCAATCGAGCTTCTAAAAGAGAACGGTATGCAGTACGTAATTGATGAAGTTTACCAGAAGTGTAAACAGCAGCACGGCAGACCGGACAAAGAGATCGTCAACTATGTAAAAGAGATCTACAAACCATTTACTACCGAACAGATTTCTGCGAAAATTGCCGAAATGCTGACACCTGCAGAAGTTAAAATTCCTGTAAAAATGGTATTCCAGTCTCTTGAAGGTTTACACAAAGCATGTCCTGACCACACAGGTGATTGGTACTTCTCCGGAGACTTCCCAACACCTGGCGGAAACCGCGTAGTAAATCAGGCGTTCATCAACTTCTTCGAAGGACGAAACGTCAGAGCTTACTAAAAGCGTTTTGCGTGATGCGTACTGCGTGTTGCGTATTCTGGGAACGCCGAGCTCCTGCTCGGCATAGCTTAAAAATTCAAACGCCTGTGAAACACTGTTTCGCAGGCGTTTTTTATTTCTATGTGAGAGGTAAGAAGTTAGAAGAAAGAGGCAACTACTTCTATCCCCTAGCCTCTATCTTCTATCAGAAATCTGTTAACTACTTACTGCTCACTGTTAACTGTGCAGCGTAAGCTGCATTACGTAGTCATCCATCACGTAACCTCCACCGATGTCTGGACAGATTTCTTCCGTCACTTCAAAGCCGATCTTTTTGTAGACAGCAATCGAGCCTAAGTTGTCTTTATTTACAGTCAAAGAAAGTGTTTTTAGACCAAGTTCCCCGGCTTTAGCTTTAGCAAACTCCATTATGGCACGGCCAAAACCTTTACCACGTTCAGCTGAGTCGACATAGATTTTGCTGAGAAACAGCGACTCTCCCCTCGCCTGAAATGCACAATATCCGACATTTCTGTCAGCTTCTTTAAGAAGGTAATAAAGATAATTCTCTTCTTGAATCTGCTTAGTGATAGGTTCAGCAGACTGAAATTTCTCCAGCATGTATTCAACCTGTCCGGATCCGACAATCGGATTGTAATGTTCACGCCAAATTTTATGAGCAAGCTCAGCTGTCTGCTCAATTTCTACAGCGCTTTCTACCAATTTAAAACTTACACTCATAAGAAGCCTCTTGGTTAATAAAAAAAGTCGTAGATAACAAAGCGTATCTACGACTCTAAGATCTAATAACTATTCGCTAAAATCTACAGAAGTTTGAAGCGTGGTAAATCTTGAATATCAACAAGACCGACAGCTTTCCCATCTTTATCAACAACCGGAATATCGTCGATGCGCTTGTTTTCAAGAATCTCCATCATCGCCACTGCCATTGTGTCGATTTCAACAGATGTAGGGTTTGCTGTCATCACTTCTCCAACAGTTGCAGACAGTAGATTCTCCATACCTTCCTGAGCATGACGACGGAAATCTCCATCAGTAAAGATTCCTGTTAGCACCTTATCAGCGTTTACAATCAAAACCGAACCGGAACGCTTTGCTGTCATCTGCATAATACAGTCACTAACTGTAGTTTCTGCGGTAACAATTGGTAGTTCATCGGCAGAACGCATGATATCGTTCACTTTTAGTGTTACAGAACGGCCAATTGATCCACCCGGATGATAAAGTCCGAACTGTTCTTTACTGAAACCGCGCGCTTTCAACAAGACAATTGCCAGAGCATCACCTAGTGCAAGAAGTGCAGTTGTTGAAGTAGTCGGAGCCAACCCGAAAGGACAGGCTTCGTTCGGCACTTTCATCGCAATTGTCATATCACTGAATTCAGAAAGGCGGGAAGCACCGTCTCCGGTAATCGCAATCACTTTCACACCGAAACGCTTCACAGCAGGAACGACAGGAAGAAGTTCATCGGTTTCACCGCTGTAACTCAGCGCAATCAAAAGGTCCTGAGGAGCAACCATTCCAAGGTCGCCGTGCATCGCCTCAACAGGATTTAGGAAAGATGAACGGGAACCGACACTTGAAAATGTCGCCGCAAGTTTTGCCCCAATGTGCCCACTTTTCCCAACACCGGAAAAGATGATTTTTCCATCATTATCCAGTGTTTCGATACACATTTCAACAACTTTTTCGAAGCTTTCACCAAGGCTGTTCTTCACAAAATTCATACCTTCGATCTCGATATCGAAGACCTTTTTTGCCTCTTCCAGATAGTTTATCATAGTTCCCTCGTAATTATAAAATTTTTTCAAACAGAGTTAGTCCCTGTTGTATATGAATAATCAGTTAGTAAATTAAGGCGAATTTTATGATTATCCACTAGGCAGAGAGTTAAAAATGAAAAGAGTTATCGTGACAGCCGGACCGACCCGAGAAGCCATCGATCCAGTGCGTTTTATCAGCAATAAATCCACAGGGAAAATGGGCTATGCCATCGCTGAAGAAGCAGCAAAAAATTCCCATGTCTTTCTAATTTCCGGACCGACCAATCTAACTCCTCCGAAAAATTGTACATTTGTCGCTGTCACAACTGCCGAAGAGATGTTTGATAAGGTAAACCAACTGCTTGATGATGCCGATGTGTTGATTATGACGGCCGCGGTTGCAGACTACCACCCAAAATTCGTTGCAGAAAATAAGATTAAAAAGGGCGAAGGTACCTTTGTAATCGAAATGGAAAGAACCAAGGATATTCTCTTTGAAATGTCTAAACGAAAAGAGGCAAATCATACATTCATCGGTTTTGCCGCCGAAACCGAGAATCTTTTAGAAAATGCGAAAGGCAAATTGGAACGAAAAAAGCTGGATTGGATTGTTGCAAACGATGTAAGTAATCCGAAAATAGGTTTCGGCTCCGACAGAAATGCCGTCACAATTATCGGTAAGAATCGAAAGTTCAGTCTGCCGATTATGTCAAAGAAAAAACTTGCAAAAGAAATCTGCAAGCTATACTAACCAGTCATATTTTACATACCATCCAGAGTTTTTACTATTGAACAGAAAAGAAAGGCAGTTACTTTAGAAGGCAAATTATCATATTTTTGAGTTAAATTGAAACTTTTAATTTTGAAGGGATTGAAGGGATGAAAGATTTAATTAACGAAAAACTGCCTAACCATTTGCTGAAAACAGACATGTGCTATCGCTCTTTTGCCCGAGAAGAATATGTCGGAGTTATCGGTTGCGGTTTTTTTCTAAAAAGTGGTGTCAGTCGCGACCATATTAACAGTAGATATAGTCACTATGCGGCTGTTTATGTTCTTCGTGGAACCGGAACATTCATCGATCATACAGGCAAAAAATACAAAATCACACCTGGCTGCCTGTTTCAGCGAAACCCTGCGTATAAACATACATTGCTGATTGACCCGGACAGTAATTGGGCTGAGTGTTTTATCGGAATGAAAAACACCATTATTGAGAACGAAGAGGTTCGCCAGAATGTTCTTAATAGTCATGAAGAGGAGTGGAAAAAAGAAGTTCTGCAGATGCCGAATAAAACACTCGACATTCTAGAGCACCTCAACATCATCAACCCTAAAACACCTGTACTTTATCCTGGTGTGAGGCTTGAGAAAGTACAACGTTTTGATACCATTCTGCAACGTATGAAAACCGCCAGCGAACTTCAGCTTCTTAAACTTCAGCTTGAGATTCTGAATCTGCTTTCTGATCTTAACTCTCTTGAAGCCACCCGCCGCACATCATCTTACGAAGAAGAGATTGTGGAATTTGCCTGCAAACGTATTATGGGAGATCTATGTGAACGAACACCATTTCCGGAACTTCTTCAGGGAATCGGAATCAGTTATTCGCGACTTCGCTCAATTTTCCGCAAACACATGGGTGTGAGCCCAGGAACCTATAAAATTCAACGCCGAATTGACCACGCCTGTACGCTTTTAGCCACATCAACAAGTTCAATTCAACAAATTGCTGCCGACCTAGGATATAATGACCAGTTCGCTTTTTCAGCACAATTTAAAAAAGTTACCGGAATAACACCAAACAAATTCCGTAAAGATTTTATTCGACCTAACTTCGGTAACTTCACCTCTTAAAAGGAAATTTATGTCTAAACGACCAAAATCTAAAAACAAATTCCAAAACTCTGGGAAAACAAACAAGTCAAACAGATCACAGAGTTCTGGAAGACAGAATAAAAAACGCCGCGATCACAAAAACCATCCTCAGGGCATTATCACAATTACCCGAAAGGGATTCGCATTTGTGAGTCTTGAAGATGGCCAGGAAAATGTGCCGGAAGCTGACATCTTTATTCCGCCACAGTTTGTCGGTAATGCACTTACCGGTGATCTGGTAAAAGTACGTATTAAAGACCTGTACAATCCGAAAGGGCCATCCGGTGAAGTTGTGGAAGTTGTTCAACGCAAACGTGTCACTTTTGTCGGTCAGGTAGTAGACTCACATCCACGCAAAAGCCGTATCAAAATCAAACCAATCAGCAACTCGTTTTCGCGCACTCTTGCCGCGAAACGCACGCTCGATGTCAACGTCAACGACTGGGTTGAGTTTTCAATTGAGAAAACGGAGACCGACTACGGTTTCGATGTAGAGCTGATTCGCCATATTCCAACTCAGAACAACATCAGCGGAATTCTAGACAGTTTGACCGAAGAGTACGAACTCCCTGCCCCGTATACCGAAGATGAAGAAAGAATGGCTGGTGAACTTCCGTTGCAGGAAATTGAGCGTCGTGATTTGACCGAGCTTACCACAATGACAATTGACCCGATTGATGCGAAAGATTACGATGACGCACTCTCGATTGTCAAAGAAGACGACAAAACCATCACTATCGGAATTCACATTGCCGACGTTGCGGCTTACCTTCCGCCGGGTTCATATTTTGATAAAAAAGCGTCAGATCGATGCTTTACCAACTATCTGCCGGGTCGCATGATTCCAATGCTTCCACGTACTCTGCTTAAAGAGCGATGTAGCCTTAATGCCGATGAAATTAAACCGGCACATTCGATTTTCGTTACTCTAAGCAAAAGTAGCGGAGAAGTAAAAGGATATGAACGTTTTCACAGTTTTGTAAAAGTCTCTAAACGTCTACACTACGATGAAGTTCAGCAATATCTCGACAGTCAGGGCTTATCGTTCCATGAAAAGAAAGAGTCGATGTTCGAATACGAATCGGGGCTGACTTATACCGAAACCTTCGAAACCACTTGGCAGAGTTGGCCGGAAAATGTTCGTAAGTCAATTGATCAGCTTTTCAATGTTTACAAAAATGTGCGCTCGCGCCGGAAAGCTCTGGAGCATT
>DDLT01000209.1 GCA_002340265.1 Lentisphaeria bacterium UBA2565
GCGTGAGATTTTAAACAAACTCACAGTTCATCACACGAACATGATAAGAAACTGTTATAAAAACTATTTCAGCTTGCTGAAATTTTGTTTTTGCAAACCCCGTGTCCTCGTGGTAAAAACACCTTAAACTTTCACACTATTTTCCTGATATCTTTAATATAAAAAAATCCCTCTGCGTTCTCTGCGACTCTGCGTGAGATTTTAAACAAACTCACAGTTCACCACATTGCATGATCAGGATACAAAAAAAGCCCGTTTATACCGAAGTACAAACGGGCTTAAAGAAATCTTGCTAAAAACTAGTTAGATGCAACTACTTTTGCAGGGTACTTTAGCATTTCGCGAATCTCTTTAGGAGTCATTTTGTCAACAGACTCTTCAGAAACGCCAAGACCGATTAGACGGTTACGCTGAACTTTAATACGCTGTCTTTTTGCTGTACCAGTTTTTTTAGGGCGAACGTTATTTTTGTTACGGAAAATTGTACTAGCCATTGGAATAACCTCAATAATTACTTTAGAAAAATTAAATTCAAAATATACTTACCAATCATGGTAAAAACCCGGCTAAAACAGCCAGTAAAAACGATCTCACAAACTCGTCTCCAAAACGAAAGAGCGTTAAACTAATGCGATGATCTGATTTATCAAACAAATAAAACGAAATTTCTCCACTTCATTTAATCCACAAATACCGCAATCTCTTCAAGCGGTAGCTTTTCGATATTCGGCACAGTCACATTTTCCGCTGGATAACCTGTCACCAGCACCATATACGGACGCTCATTTTCCGGACGCTTTAGAATCTTTTTCAGAAAACCCATCGGACTTGGCGTATAGGTCAATGTACCGAGTCCGGAACTGTGCAACGCATTAATTAATGTCCCTGTCGCTAAACCAACCGATTCGGAAGGATAATACGTTTTGTGCTTTTCACCATTTTTATCGATTTTATAAGACTCCAGAAAAACCACAATCAGACATGGAGTTTTTTCCAGAAAAGGTTTTGAAAAGTTTGTACCAAGAGATTTTAAATCATCAAGCCACTCCTGCGAAGCACGCTCTCCATAAAACTTTTTCTCCTCCGCTTCAGCCGCTTTACGAATCGCACTCTTCACCTGCTGATTCCTAACCACAACAAATTTCCACGGCTGCACATTTGCACCATTCGGCGCTGTGCCTGCGGCAAGAATCGCGTTTTTAATCACTTCGTCTGGAATTGGCCGATCCGAAAAATCTCTCACAGTTCGACGTTTCTTTACAGTTTCATAGAATTTGCGAGAACTGGCAATCATCTCCTCTTCACTCTTTTCAACGAAATTGAGCGGTTTAAATCCATCATTCTTCATCAGAATCCCCTTTGTGAACAAATCCTTTTATACTTTTGACTGGTAAAGTCTTAATTTTTCTACTACGCGTGGTATAAAGTAATTATCAAAAACCGTTTATCGAACTTTTTCTCTTAAGAAAAGTTATTAAGTTGAGCAATGCAAAGGAGAAGATAAAAGTGGAACAAATTTTTAAAAAAGTTGCTAAACGGTATCGTGTTACGAACCATATACTAAGTGGCGGATTAGACATTGTCTGGCGGAAACGATTAGTTAAATCGATTAGTAAAAAACCTAAAATGGCGATTCTAGATCTCGCCTGCGGCGGTGGCGAACTCACCAGAGAGCTGTCCAAACTAAAACCCGAAAAACTGATTGGTGCCGACATTTCCAAAGAGATGCTGAATAATGCCCGAAATATCGACGCAGACTTTCTTCAACTTTACGGAAACGAACTCCTCTTCCCCGACAACAGTTTTGACTTAATCACCATCGCCTTTGGAGTCAGAAACTTTGAAGCACGCCAAAAATCGTTAAAAGAGTGTTTTCGAGTTTTACGCCAAGACGGAGAAATCGCCATCTTAGAGTTTTCACTTCCAAAGAACCGTTTTCTTCGCACAATCTACAAGTTTCATCTAAAACATTTTGTCCCGATAATTGGACGAATCTGCAGCGGTTCCAGCGCCCCATACCGCTACCTTGGCTGTTCTATCATTCACTTTTCAATTGACAACTTAAAATCAGAGTTATCAGAACTCGGCTTTAAAATTGATAAACAGAAATCCCTCTTCCCCTACATCTGCACAATTGTTACAGCGAAAAAATGTGGAATACGGTAAGCAGTGAGTGGTATGCGGTGCACGGTGAGCGGTTAGTAAGGGCTGACCTATGTGTCTGCCCAAACAATGCGGGCGAACACACAGATTCGCACCCTACAATTTCGAGCGCCAACGTAAAACCTTCCAACTTGCCACCTGAAACTTTCAAACTGCCAACTTGTCACCAGTTTGAATTGCATAAAATCAAAGTTCCACTACTTTGAGAAAACAAAACCACTTTTGTCAATGAAAGTTCAAAGACTGAGATGAAAGGTAAGAATCGAAAAACCGTAAAATAACTGGATACAAACTCCCAGAAATAAGTGTCCACTAATTAGTTGTTAGAATTAAAAAGAAAATACATATGAAAAAAACTAGATATTTCAGTAAACATATAATAGCTCTTATTTTCATCGGATTAAATTGCTTTCACTGTATGAACGCAGGTGAAAGTAAAGTAAAAAAGGTTAAAATAAAGACCAAGAAGGAGTTAAAAAACATTATTAACAAATCTGCTTTGAATGCAGATTTAAATCATTTAGATATTAGTACCATTACAGACTTGAGTAGTGTTTTTTCTGAATCAAAGTTTAACGGTAATATTTCTGAATGGAACGTAAGTAATGTAACTGATATGTCTAACCTTTTTGAAGATTCACATTTTAATGGAGATATATCAAAGTGGAATGTTGGGAAAGTAACAAAGTTCCATAGATTATTTTCGGGTTCAAAATTCAATGGAGATATTTCGAAGTGGAATACAGCAAACGTTCTTGACATGTCATTTTGTTTTGCTTATTCAGAATTTAATAAAGATATTTCTAAATGGAAAGTTTCAAATGTTAAGGATATGAGTTCCGCTTTTTGTTATAGCAAATTTACAAAAGATCTTTCTAATTGGGATGTTAGCAAGGTGACAGATATGTATCAATTATTCCATAATTCAGTATTTAATGGGGATATTTCGACTTGGAATGTAAGTTCGGTTACTGACATGACTGCAATTTTCTCATTTTCGGAATTTAATACAGATATTTCAAAGTGGAATGTGAGCAAAGTAAAGAACATGAATGAAGCTTTTCACTTTTCCAAGTTTACTGGAGATATTTCAAAATGGGATGTCAAAAATGTAAACGATATGTCTGAGATGTTTAAGCAGTCATCATTCAATGGGGATATTTCTAGTTGGAATGTCAAGAACGTAATAAACATGTATGCAATGTTTGACTCTTCCGAATTTTCAAAAGATATCTCAGCATGGACTGTTAATGAAAAATTAGAATGTAAGAATATTTTCAAGAATTCAAAAGTAAGAAACATCCCTAAGTGGGCAAACCTTAACGATAACAAATAAATTCCCTAACAAATCAAGTATGTAATTTATTAAGTTGTGACAAGTATTTTTTGTTGAAATGCGTTCTTAAAATTCAAAGTGTTTTTTATTTTCTCAATTAGTGCAATTCGAACGATTCGTGGTTGAGTTTACAAAACTGCCCTAACTCTCCATCGTGTCCCTCATGCGTATTATCTGAAATCCAACACCTTTTCCTATATATCTACACAATTTTAACTGTCAAAAAATGAATGGAAAGATTAAAAAAAAGGGCTAACTTGCAGTGGTTCTTTTATGAGACTGCTTTGTCTCATTCTTTAACACTATTTTTTGTGCAGGGTTTAAGTTCATTTTTCGACTTAAATTCTTAATGGGATAATGTACAAAAAATTTAACAACTGCGTTGTGACTCTTTCAAAAACACGCGGTTTAAATCTATTTATGGGGTTATTATGCACATAATTATTGTTGGTGCAGGACAAGTTGGGAGTTTTATGGCTTCGACACTGTGTACCGAAGGTAATAACGTAGTTCTTGTTGATACAAACGAGGCTCTTCTTGAGGATACGCAGGAACATCTGGATGTGATGACAATTAACGGAAACGGGGCACGCGTTAATGTGCTTTTAAAGGCGGGAATCGATAAAGCCGACCTTCTTATTGCTGTGGCGACTCACAGTGAGACTAACATTCTGTCATGCCAAATTGCCAAACATTTTAAAGTAAATAAAACCGTTTGTCGTGTCTCCTCCGAAGATTATTTCTGCGATTGCGAAGGTTTCACTCCTGAAAACTATGGAATCGATCAGGTTATTTTCCCTACTGATGAATGTGCGAAAAAAATTGTAACCTGTATTCAAAGACCTGAGCTGAAGGAATATGTCGAGTTCAGTAGCCAAAAAGCGGCTCTAGTCAGCTTCAGTCTTCCTCCAGTTTCACCAATTACCGGAAAACGAATTTATGAGTTCCCGGATGAAGAGTTGATTGCCAAACTTCGAATCTGTGCAATTTACCGTCGTGGACGCATGATTATTCCACGCGGAAAAACCAAACTTTACGCCTACGATGAACTGTATGTCGCAGGCGAAATCTCCGCTCTTCAAGAACTTCGCAAGATGATCTTCCCGGATGTGGATAAGGCTTCAAAAGTTATTATCTCCGGTGTAACTCCACTGAGTCTAAAAGTTGTAGAACAGCTAAATGAGATCGGCATCAATGTAAGTTTGATTGAATCGAATCCGACAACTGCAGAATCTGCGGTTGCCACTCTGGAAGGTAAAAACATTGTTATCAACGGTGATGCGACTGATCCTCGAATTCTTGAAGAGATTGGTATTGATCAATGCGACGCCTTTCTGAGTACTGTGAACGATGAAACCAGTATTTTGACTTGTTTGTTGGCAAAACAGCGCGGAGCCAAAAAGGTTTACGCGGTGGCGGATAAGCCTGATTACCTTGAAATTATTGCTGGAATTGCCGCAATTGACACGGCGTTCAGTGTTCGTGTAGCTGCTGTTAACGAACTTCTTCATACCATTCGCGGTGAAAATATTAAAGTCGGCGCACTTCTAAAACGCATTCCGGCCGAAGTTCTGGAGTTTGAAGTCAGCCCGAAGTCAAAGCTTACCGCACTAAAAATTTCGGAGATCAAACTTCCTGCCAATACAATTATCGCGATGGTGATTCGAAATGATGTAGTTATTCCTGCGACTGGTGAACTGAAACTTGAAACCGGAGACCGTGTGATCACACTAAGTGACAAACTATCGGTTCCGGCACTTCAGCGAATTTTTGCACGTAAAAAACTTCTCTAAGAGGTCATCATGAAATTCAAAATTGTATTACGTGTAATAAGCCTGCTGATGGTTGTGACCGGCCTAGCGATGGCATCATCGGTTCCGGTGGCCTGGATTATGGGCGATGAGCCTTTGGTGATTTTTGAACTGCTGGGTTCTTCAATCGCGGCAACGATTTTACCGTTGCTTGTATTTTGGGCAATCAGAGGCGAGAAGAAACACGAACCAATCGGTTTTCGCGAAGCGTTCGCAGTGGTAACTTTCGGCTGGATTTTTGCCTCACTGTTCTCGGCGATCCCGTTTATGGTGGTCGGTAAATTGTCATTTGTCGACTCGTTCTTTGAATCGATGTCAGGATTCACCACCACAGGAGCAAGTATTCTGAATAATATTGAAGAGTTACCGAAGGGACTTCTCTGGTGGCGTGCAATGACGCACTGGCTTGGCGGTATGGGAATTGTGGTACTTTCTCTGGCGGTGCTACCGATTCTCGGAGTCGGCGGAATGCAGCTTTTCAAGGCGGAAGTCCCGGGCCCGATTTCGGATCAGCTGACGCCAAAGATTGCGGACTCAGCAAAGATTCTCTGGGGAGTTTATGTACTGTTAACCGGAGTGGAGTCAATTCTGCTACGAATTGCCGGAATGCCTTGGTTTGATTCGATCTGTCACTCGTTTGCGACAATGGCGACCGGCGGATTCTCCACAAAGCAGGCAAGTATCGAATATTATCACAATGCGGCTGGATTCAGTGGCGGTGTGTATATCGATGCAATTATCACTATTTTCATGTTCCTTGCAGGTTGTAACTTTATCCTTCATCTGAATGCGTTACGCGGTAAACCGCTGAACTATTTTAAAGATGAAGAGTTTAAATCTTACGCAAAAATTATTCTTTTCACAGTAATCGTTTCAACGGTGTTTTTATACTTCTCCGACTACTCAATTGCCGGAGATTACAAAGATAAAGGCGTCGGTTATATGGTGCAAAACACCTCATTCACGACGGTTTCCATTATCACAACCACAGGTTTCTGTACCGGAAACTTCGAGCTTTGGCCGCACTTCTGTCGTCTTTCACTACTAGCACTTATGTTTGTCGGAGGCTGTGGCGGTTCAACAGGCGGTGGAATGAAAGTGTCGCGAATTGTGCTGGCTTACCGTTACGCCAAAATGCAGATTGCACGTTCATTTTACCCACACATGGTCACAAATGTTCAATTTAACAAAAACCGTGTAAACTCAGGAATTAACCATAGAACGCTGAGCTTCATCGTTATCTTTATCGGACTTTTTGTAATTACGGCGATTCTGCTGACTATTCTTGAGCCGACAATTGATCTGGAATCAGCGGTTTCGGCATCCATTGCAAGTCTAGGAAATATCGGTCCCGGTCTAGGTAAAGTCGGTGCTTGGGAGAACTACTCCTGGTTTAAAGACAGTTCAAAAATGCTACTTTCATTTGCGATGTTGGCGGGTCGTCTTGAGATCTACACAGTAATGGTGATTTTCCTGCCAAGATTCTGGAGAAAATAAGCTATTGGTTTCAGGTTAACAAGTTGCAGGTTGCAGGTCAGTAGGGACGCACGGCGTGCGTCTAAGAGTTACAAGTTTGAAGGTTTCAAGTTAGCAGGTTGCAGGTAAAAAAACTGTTCACTCATGTGAGCGAAGCGAACGCACTAAAACCTGAAAGGTTTCAACCGAGATCGAGTCTAGCGAGATGAGAATAGGCCAGTATAAGGAACGCAGTGACTCAATGCTGGTGGCTTGATTCAATCAAATCACGGTAATTTTTAGCATTTCATAAAAAAGTCCCACTCGAAATGAGCGGGACTTTTTGCTTGTTATGGGAAGAAAAAGCGCTTACTGAATTGTTCATTAAGCATCACAACAGGAGGTCGCCGATTCAGTAAGCGCTAGCTTGTATATCTCAAACCTCTGATTGGTTTATGCTGCTCTTTTCTATCTACTGGTATTACATGGATTGGAATATCTAGTTTTTTTTGTAAACGCGCTCTTAAAGAGCCAAATAGCAGTTGGTGGAACGTTGTATGATAATGTGATCCGACCACCAACATATTAATTCCCAAATGATCCACTTCGTGCAGAATTGCCTTAAAAAGCTTACCGTGAATCAAAACCGCCCGAGCTGTTACATTTTCACTTTCTATACGTTTTACCAAATCGCAAATCATTCTTCTTTCATAACGTAACTCGTGAGCTACATCATCACGGACCGCATCGTAGCGTACAATATTCCCGCAACACTTGCCATCCTGTCTTTGAATGTACGCATTAACCATCATTTTATCTAAAGGTTTACATACATGGAGAAGCACAATTTCAGCCTTTTCGTTACCCACCAGTTTGAGTGTCTCGTCGATCAACACATCTGTAGCATCCATAAAATCGATTGCAACTAATACCTTTTTCATAAGAACCTCCACTTCTTGCACAGCTTAATGACACCAATAAAGTACCATTTAAGTACATCAAATGAAATAGCGCAGTAATATTTTTGTAATTTATAATTGCAATTCATGAAAATTCACCAATTGTTGAACCTCAAATTAAATGAGAGGAATCCGGTGAAAATCCGGAGCTGTCGCGCAACTGTAAGCGGAAAAAAGACCGTAAGCCAGATCTTCTCCCCAGCACATGAATTCTCGCGTAAAGCTTCATGGCACATAGATTTTCTACTTGCCGCCGCTTTGCTAAAGCTGCGGCTTTTTTATTGTTTAGGGCAATAAAGTTGACGAAAACACAAGTTATGCGCATGCCGGGTTTTAATTCAATTAAAAATGAAAAGGGCAAAAAAGATGAATGCAAAAATCTTTGCATCACTGCTGATCGCGCAAACCGCTGTGTTCGCCGACTCAGAAGTGGAGAAACTTCCGGAAGTGGCTGTAACTGCCAACCGTACAGAAACTGAACTGTCAAAAATCAATCGTTCGATCACTGTGATCACCAGTGAAGAAATTGAACAGAAAAAAGCAAAAGATCTGGTAAGCCTTTTAGCTCAAGTGCCAGGTATTGATGTAAAGCGAAGTGGTCCAAAATCACAACAAACTTCAGTTTTTATTCGTGGAATGCGATCACAACACACTAAGGTTATGATTGATGGTGTTGCACTAAACGATATTGTAGCTCCTCAAACGGCTCCAATTTTTCCGACTATTCCATTGGATAATATTGAACGAATCGAAATAATTCGTGGTGGGGCGAGTACGCTTTACGGATCGAATGCTATCGGTGGTGTAATCAATATCATCACTAAAAAAGCTGGTGAAGATTCATTTGGCGGTGAAGTCGATGCAATGATTAACGCCCATGGAGATCAGGAATACAGTACATTCATCAACGGGCGTAAAGGGAAGTTTGACTATAACGTCGGAGCCGGCTGGCTAAATGAAGACAGTCTATCTGCGAAGAAAGGTGACAATGAAAAAGATGCTCAACGTGCAATTAACTTAAACGGCGTCCTCGGCTATCAGGTCGCCGACAACCTAAAGCTGTCTCTTTTTGGCACCTATGAGGATCGTGACTCTGAATACGACAAAGGAGACTGGCATCTACAAAACTCCCAAATTGGAGCAAAGATTGACGCAACTGACTTGTTTGATAAGCTGCTAGACACATCGCTTCGCTACTCTTTTACAGAAAACGTAAGAAATGACCGTGAAAATACTCTATCCTACACTGGGCAGACTCAAGAAGTAGATTGGCAAAATACACTAAAGTTGAATGATTTAAATAGATTAATGTTTGGCTTAACTTATACGGATGAAAACGCGAGAAGTAACGGTGACGAAAACAGTTACTGGACACAGGCCTACTTTGCTCAATACGAGTTTGAGCCAATGGAAAACCTACTTTTAGATGCGGGAGTTCGCTATAATAATCATTCTATTTTCGGTGGTGAAACAACTTACTCTACATCAGCATCTTACTATATCGAAGGAACAGGAACTAAACTGCGTACGTCTTGGAATACTGGTTACCGTGCTCCATCACTATTTGAGCTGAACTACCCCTTCGGCGGAAATCCTGACTTAAAGCCGGAATCTTCAGAATCATGGGATATCGGTTTTGAGCAGGAAGCTGGTGATAAACTAACTTTTGGAATGACTTACTTCACTAACCGTGTAACCAACTATATTGGATGGTCAAGAGGATATAATCAGATTGACGGAATCAAAGTTTACGGTGTGGAAAGTTTTGTTGACTTCAAAGCAACTGATGATCTTACTCTAAACCTGACTCACACTTATCAACACAGTAATGATATGCAAAGTAACACGGCTGACATACCATACCTTCCAGATAACAAACTATCTGCAACTGCTAACTGGAACGTAACAGAGAAGCTAAACCTTAACCTTAATGGACTTTATGTCAGTGAAAGAAACACTTCACCGTATGATGCGGTAAGTGAGCTAAACAGTTATACTTTGCTTAATATTGCGGCAAGTTACCAAGTGACTGAAGCGTTTGAAGTTTACGGAAAAATTGACAACCTGCTTGATAAAGATTACGAAGAGAACTTCGGTTACGAAACTCACGGTATCATGCCTTACATCGGACTAAAATACCGCTTTTAAATTCTAACGTAGTGCGTGTCAGTCCCTGACCGCATGCTGAGCTTAAAGCTCAGCATTAGTCGTCGAGGGACTCTCCGACCTACGCCAACTAACACGGAGTCAAAATGCGAAAACTATTAACTTTCATCACGCTTTCCCTTCTCCTCTTTTCCTGTGCAGACAAGAAAGAAAAAGTAAAGGAAATTGAAAAAATCGTCAGTTTGGCTCCGAGTATTACTGAAACGCTTTTTGCTCTGAAGCAAGGGGAAAAACTCGTAGCAGTCACCAGTTACTGTGACTACCCTGAACAAGTCAAAACACTTCCAAAAGTAGGCGGACTTTTTGATACCAGCGTAGAGCAAATCTACTCAGTAAAACCCGACCTGATAGTTCACCTGCCCTCTCAGCAGAAAACTGCTGATTCTCTACAAAAGCTTGGACTTAATACCTTTTCTATTTCACAAAACAGTCTTCAAGAGATACGTCAAAGTATTCATAGCTTAGGAAAGAAGCTGAACTGTAAAGGTGAAGCCGAAAAGTTAACCAAAACTCTCGAACTGAAACCTGTTAATAAAACAGGGAAAAATCCTAAAGTTCTAGTCGTAATTTCCCGTGATATGACAACTTCTGAAATTTCTGATGCCTATTTAGCTTCAGAGAACACTTGGTATGGCGATTTAATCAAAATGGCAGGTGGAGAAAGCGCTGTAAAAGGGAGAATTCCCTATCCATCATTCTCGAAGGAAGGCATTATCGAAGTCAACCCTGACATCATTGTAGAAATCATGCCTCAGGCTGACAAAAAACAGATCACAATTGACCAAGTTCGCGCAATCTGGAGCAACTCCCTACCCGAACTGAACGCAGTGAAAGACGAACAAATTTATATGATCAAAGGACTTTACGCGGTCCGACCGGGACCACGCTACCCCCAACTCTTCGAAGATTTAAAATTAATAATTAACAAAGAATAATTAATAATTCAAACTGACTTCTCCCCCCTATCTTCTATCCCCTATCCTTTACTTATTGACAAAAGAGTTATCCGCGATAAGTTTCACCTCACTTTTTTTAACTAAGAGAAAGGATAAATTATGACTAATCGAAAAATGATATATGAAGCAGATGAAATGTTCCCAAACCGGTGGTCTCCACGTAAATTTGCCGACAAAAAGGTCGACAAGGAGGATTTGCTTAAAATGGTTGAAGCTGCACGTTGGGCGCCGTCATCGTTTAATGCACAGCCATATTACTTCTATTGTGGGTTCTCTGAAGAAGGACGAAGCAGAGTGTTTGATTCTCTTGTAGAGGCAAACCAGAAATGGGCAAAAGATGTGCCTGTTTTAATGTACCTAGTGGCAGAAAAGCTATTAAAACGTAATGGTAAAGAAAACAAATATGCCCGCTTTGACGCAGGAGCAGCTTGGGTTTCACTAGCACTACAAGCCAATAAGCTTGGACTAGTAACGCATGCAATGGCTGGTTTTATACATGAGAAGGCCTACGAAGTGACTGGGCTGTCGCCTGATGAATTTGACATCGTCGCCGCGATTGCTGTTGCTTACCCAGAGGAAGAACCAACAGAAACTCCCACACCGAGAAAGAAAACTACGGATGAGTTAATTCAGTTTCATTAGAAAGCAAAAAGTCCACCCCAAAGAAGGTGGACTTTTTAGTAAAAGTTACAAAGTGAACGTGCTACAGCGAATCGACAAAATTCTGTAGTACTTTCAACCCGTTGTCCTGGCTTTTTTCCGGATGAAACTGTGTTGCAAAGACATTATCCTTGTTAACAGCGACGCAGTAGCGGAATCCATATTCAGCTTCGGCGGCAACCCATTCTGAGTTTTCCGGCTTCACATAAAATGAGTGGACGAAGTAAAAATAGCTTTCGTCAGCAATCTCTTTAAAAAGTGGTTTACCTTCAACGGGATAAATATTATTCCAACCCATTTGCGGCACTTTATACTCTTTCGGGTTAAGATCGAAAAGCAGTACTTCGCCCGGAATAATTCCAAGTCCCTGCTGATCCGGCGCTTCGTCACTGCGATCGAAAAGCAACTGCATTCCTAGGCAGATACCCATAAAAGGAGTGCCTTCTGCAATTTTCTCCTTAATCGCTACGTCCATTCCACGTTCTTTTAGGTGAATCATTCCTTCACCAAAATTTCCGACACCCGGAAGCACTAGCGCTTCGGCATTTTTAATATCTTCAACCGTTGAAACTACCTCAATATCCGCGCCGATAAATTCGAATGCTTTACGGACACTAAGAAGGTTTCCCATATTATAATCAATCAATGAAATCTTTTTCATAATTCCTCTTTATACGCGCTACTTCATTTTGTTTAAGCTTTACCTTTTGTAAAACATCAATATTGAA
>DDLT01000313.1 GCA_002340265.1 Lentisphaeria bacterium UBA2565
AAAAATAGGTTATCTTTTGATTCCCAGTTTTTCAACTCGTTGATGGAAGCGGTTCGAAATGAACGAAGTAGCGATAAATAGTAGATTGCTTCAAGCATATTAGTTTTTCCGTGCCCATTTTCACCAATCAGCAAGTTATAGCCGGAATTGAATCGGCAATCAACCTTTTTGAGGTTTCGGAAATCTCTAATTTTAATATTTTTTATCGCTGTCATAACTGAATTTTTTTATCTTAAAACAGAAACAGAGCTTGCCGGAAACCGACAAGCTCTGATGATTTTCTCATAATTTATCGTATCTACGATCTCATTGGCATGATGATGTAAAGGAATCCTTCATCACCGCAAACCGCCACAGGGCTGCTTTCATCGTTGATCTGAATAATGATGTTGTCACATTCAAGATTCTTCAGCGGATCTGCCAGGAATTTTGGATTGAATGTAACTTTCAGAGGATTTCCGTTATAGTCAATTGTCAGACGCTCTTCTGCTGAACCAATCTCTGAAGATGAGGAAGTTAGAACTGCTTCAACCGCAGAAATATCGACTGAAATTGAAAGGTTGTTTTCGCTTACAACAAGTGATACGCGTTCCAATGCACTGATAAGTTCAGTTCTTGGAATTGTTGCCGAGTAGTTGAAAGCGCTTGGAATTACATGACGGAAGTTCGGATAGTTTCCATCAACCAGCTTTGAAATAACAACTGTGCTTTCAGTTACAAACGATGCTTTGTTGTCAGAAAAGTTTACAGTTAGATTGCCTTCGCCGTCGATTGACTTGATTACTTCCTGAATTGCTTTCATTGGAAGAACTGCATCTCCGTCGATGTCACCTTCACCTTCCACCACTTTTTCAACTAGAGCCAAACGACGACCGTCTGTTGCTACAGTTGTCAGTGCGCCTTCGCGGATACTGAAAAGAATTCCGTTAAGAACATAACGAGAATCGTCCGTACTTGCCGCATAAGCGATCTTTTTAAGGTTTTTAACCAATGTAGTCTTTTCTAGACTAAATGTTCTAGGATTTTCCGGTTGTGTGTCAATTGGGAACTCTTTAGGGCTCATACCGACAATTCGGAAGAATGATTTACCGGAAGTAATTTTAGACTGGAAAGTTTCATCTGTATCGATGTTGATGTTTCCATCTGGAAGTTTGTTAACGATTTCATTTAGCTTTTTACAAGGAATCGTTGTTGTACCTTCTTCGATCACTTCTGCTTCTATCTCAGTTTTTACAGATAGTTCCAGATCTGTGGTGTGAAGAGTTAGTTTATTGTCTTTTGCAATAACCAGAACATTACTGATGACAGGAACTGTGCTTTTAGAGCCTATTACGCTTGATACTTTTTTAAGACCTAAAACAAGACTGCTTTTTTGAATGTTTATTTTCATGTTATTAAGAGTTCCCTTTTGTTAGTTTTTAACAAATTTCATCGACTATATTAATTTATTTATTTAAAATATAAAATATTTTATCAGTATTATATCCTGTTGATATGTTAAAAAGACCGTCGTTTACATTAAAAACGAGGTTAAAAATTTCAAACTGTTATCTGTTGAAAACTCATTTACTTGTTGATAATAGATGTTAATGGATTGTTGGTAAATCTAATAAGTTGAAGTTTTTAACATTTATTAAATTTTATTAACAAGAGTTATTTTTAGTTATTAACAGGTGTTTCGTTGATAAAACGGTTGTATTTAGGGCATTTGAAAATACTTTTCATGGATACTTTTTATTGAGGCGCTCAGCGTTTTGATTTTTTTTAATGGGGATATTCGGTGTAAGTCACTGAATTAAATGGTATTACTCTAGGAGGGATTTCTAGTGTTCGAAAACGATGATTATGTAATTGACCTGATGGTGAATTACGGTTTGGTTGAACAGATTACTGTCGACAAACTGAGAGAAGAGTGCGAGTGGGACGACGCAAAGGTTATTAGTAAACTTTTCTTTGAACACTCTATTGATGAGGAAAGCGTGCTTAACATGCTTGCTCAGGAATGTAGTATGGGGATTGTAGACCTGAATGGTTATGAAATTCCTGAAGATGTAATTGCGGCAGTGCCAGAAGATATTGCTAAAAAGTATAGAGTCATACCGGTTGTGGTAAATGAGTTCTCTATTACTGTGGCAATGGCAGACCCGACTAATTTCGAAACGCTTGATAATCTGCGCTTTATACTGAAGACAGATATCGAAGGGGCGGTTTGTTCACCAACTGTGGTTGATGAGTCGATTAAAAAATATTACGGTAAGTCTGAATCTGATTCGATGTTTGCCGGATATGACGACGAAGGCGTCGACGTGACTGTTGAATCTGCTCACCTGAGTGAAGAGGATCAGGCATCAATTTCGGGAGATGGTGACGATGCGCCGATTATTCGTCTTGTAACTATGATTATTCTTGAAGCTTATAAAATGAAGGCTTCGGATATTCACCTTGAACCGATGGAAACAAGTTTCCGTGTACGTTATCGTGTTGACGGTGTACTTCGCCAAATGGACAATCCTCCTAAATATCTACAGAATAACATTCTCAGCCGCCTTAAAATCATGGCCGGTCTTAAAATTACCGAAAAACGTGTGCCGCAGGACGGACGTATTGCGATGAAGGTTCTTGGTAAAGATATCGACCTTCGTGTATCTACAGTGCCGACAACGCACGGTGAATCGATTGTTATGCGTATTCTTGATAAGGGAAGTATCTCTATTGGAATCGCAGAGCTTGGTTTCTTTGCGGATGACCAGGAAATTATTGAACGCGTTCTTGGTTTACCAGATGGTATTTTCCTTGTGACAGGTCCTACCGGTTCCGGTAAAACAACTTCTCTTTATGCATTCTTAAATACTATCAATGAACCATCTAGAAAGATTATTACAGCTGAAGATCCGGTGGAATACGAACTTTCCGGTATTAACCAGGTGCAGGTGGATAATTCAATCGGTATGACGTTTGCTGGAGCACTTCGTTCTATGCTTCGTCAGGCACCGAACATCATCATGGTTGGTGAGATTCGTGATATGGAAACCGGTACGGTTGCGATCAATGCCTCGCTTACCGGTCACGTTGTATTTAGTACACTGCATACAAATGACGCTCCGGGTGCAATTACCCGTATGGTTGATATGGGAGTTCCACCATTTTTGGTTGCTGCATCTGTTCAGGGTGTGATGGCGCAGCGTCTTGTACGAAAAGTCTGTAAGAGTTGTGCAAAACCTTATAGTCCGACAGAAGATCAGCTTAGAATTCTTGATGTTGATGCCGATTACTTCGCGGAGGCTACACTTTTAAAAGGTGAAGGCTGTAGCGAATGTAATAAAGGTTATAAAGGACGTATGGGAATCTATGAGATTTTCGAAATGAATGACTCAATTCGTGAGTTGATTTATCGTAAAGCTTCTTCATCTGAAATCAAACAAGTTGCCCGCGGTATGGGAATGAGAACCCTACGTGAGGATGCGCTTCGTAAAGCGGCAGCGGGACTTACAACTATTGAGGAAGTACTAAGAATTACTGTAATGGATGAAGATTAAGGTGAATAACAATGCATGATTTAGACCCTAGCAGCAGCGCTTTATGTGATCTTTTGATTGAAGCAATGGTGGCGACTGACGACCAGCTTCAGGAGATTTATGACGAGCATCTGGAGACTGGAAAGTCTTTCCGTGATGTACTTATGAACTTTGGAATTATCGAAGAGGATGAACTTCTTCACATGATGGCGGATCATATTGGTTCTCAGTATGTTGAAGATTTGAATGAACTTGAAATTCCATACGAAATTATTTCAAAACTGTCAGGTACAAGTTCCAGAATGTATGGAATCGTTCCTGTTCGTGAAGAAACTGGTACGCTTTTTATTGCGGCAAAAGATCCGCTTGATTACCGAATGATTGACGAACTTCACTATGTAACCGGAATGGATTGCCATATTCTTGTCGCTAAACCGACCGATATCGATAAGGCACTTGATAAATATTATCCGGAAGGTGAAGAGTCGTTTGACGCAATGCTGGCTGAATTGACGGAAGATGACATCTTTTCTCAGAATGAAGGCGCAGAGTTCAGCGATAAAGATATCAATGATATGGCTAACAACGCACCGATTATTAAATTTGTGGATCTTGTTCTGTGTCAGGCGATTAAAGATAAGGCATCGGATATTCACTTTGAGCCTTTTAAAGACGTATTCAGAATTCGTTACCGTATTGACGGTGCGCTTTACGAGATGCCGCCTCCACCGGTTCACCTAGCACTTCCGGTAATTTCACGTATTAAAGTTCTTTCCGGTTTGAATATTGCAGAACGACGTATTCCTCAGGATGGACGTATTGAGCTTCGTATTGCAGGACGTCCGGTTGACCTTCGTGTGTCAACACTTCCTACAATGCATGGAGAGAGTGTGGTGCTTCGTGTTCTTGACCGTTCTGCGGTGAAACTTCACCTTGATACGCTTGGTTTTGAAGAAAATATGTTACGTCGTATCAAAGAAATCATCCGTACTCCTAATGGAATCCTTGCGGTAACTGGTCCGACCGGTTCAGGTAAAACGACTACACTTTACGGTTGTCTGAACGAAATTAATACTGTTGAAGATAAGATTTTGACAGCGGAAGATCCGGTCGAGTATGATATCGATGGTATCATGCAGGTTCCGATTAAAGAAAGTATCGGAATGGATTTTGCGAAAGCACTTAAAGCGTTCCTACGTCAGGATCCGGATAGAATCATGGTTGGTGAGATTCGTGATATTGAAACTGCACGAACTGCAATTCAGGCGGCATTGACTGGTCACCTTGTTTTCAGTACACTGCATACAAATGACTCAGCCGGAACAGTTACACGTCTAGTAGATATGGGAATTGAGCCGTTTTTGATTACTTCGTCGCTCGTCGCAGTTTTGGCACAGCGATTGGTACGTAGAGTATGTAAAAATTGTAAAACTGAATTTACACCTACCGATAGGGACTTGAAAAACCTAGGTATTAATAGAGATTACATTGGTGACAACCCGTTCTACTACGGAAAAGGCTGTGATGAATGTAATGGAACTGGGTATAAAGGACGTCGCGGTATTTACGAACTTCTGAATATGACAGATGGTATTCGTGAGCTTATTTATGAAAAAGCCCCGACTGCTGTCATCGCAGAAAAAGCGCGTTCTGAAGGTATGAGAACACTTCGTGAAGATGGTATTCTTGCTATTCTTCAAGGTGCAACTACTATCGAAGAAGTTCTGAAATACACTTAGGTTTTGAATTAGAATAGTAATTAGAGTGGATAATAAATTAATAAATATGGGGTATTATTATGAGTCTTGACATGTCACAATTGTTACAGTTGGTTGTAGATGAGGGAGCGAGTGACCTTCACCTTTCAGTGGGGCTTCCACCTGTTTTGCGTATTAACGGTAACCTGATTCATCTAGATTCAGCGCCTCTGAAAGCTCAGGATACTGAAGAACTGATGAAGGCGATTACTTCTCCTTATCATCAGGAAAAGTTGAAGCAGAACGGTGGTTCGGACTTCGGTTTCTCATTTGGTGATATTGCCCGTTTTCGTGTAAGTATTATGCGTCAGAAAGGTTCTGTGGGAGTTGTTTTACGTACAATTTCAAACAGACTTTATACACTTGAAGAGATTGGTCTTCCAACAGCAGTTAAAGATCTTCTATTCCGTCCACGTGGTCTTGTTCTTGTAACTGGTCCTACCGGTTCTGGTAAATCGACAACGCTTGCATCAATGATCGATGTGATCAATCACGAGCGTGACACTCATATTATTACAGTTGAGGACCCGATTGAGTTCTATCACACTCATAAACACTCTGTAATTACTCAGCGTGAGGTGGGAACTGATGTGCCTAGCTTTGCGGAAGCATTGAAACGTGCACTTCGTCAGGACCCGGATATCATTCTTGTTGGTGAGATGCGTGACCTTGAAACTATCGCGGCGGCAATTTCTGCGGCGGAAACTGGTCACCTGGTCTTCGGTACTCTGCATACAACAGGTGCGGCTGAAACTATTGACCGTATCATCGATGCCTTCCCGACAGATCAGCAGGAGCAGATTAGAACACAGCTTTCTACAACTCTTGTAGCGGTTATCTCACAGATTCTTCTAAAACGTACGGATAAAGAGGGACGTATCGCGGCCTTTGAGGTGATGATTTCAACACCTTCTATTGCTGCTAAAATCCGTGACAGTAAGACTTTCCAGATTAACTCAGACCTTCAAACAGGTGCCAAGTTCGGTATGAATACACTTGATTCTCACCTTCTAAGTCTTTACCAGCAGGGTAAAATTTCTTACGGTGATATCATTACCAAGTGTAAAGATCCGCAAACTATGGCTTCCAAGTTGAACTCATAATAAAAGGGACAAACTATGCCTAAGTACAAATATGTTGCCATGGGGAGCAACGGTAAAGAGAAGAAAGGCACAATCGAAGCTGATACTGAACAGAGTGCAGCAAGTCGTTTGAAACAGCAGGGACTGTTCCCGACGTCTATTGTAAAAGTCGGCGATAATAAACGTGCAAAAGCGACTAAAGCTCCAAAACCAGGAAAACGTCGTCGCGGTAAGATTAAAGGTAAAGATTTGACAATCTTTACACGTCAGCTTGCGACACTTCTGGATGCGGGACTTCCGTTGCTTCGTGCTTTAAAAACACTTGAACGTCAGGCTGGTAACAAGCCGAAGATTCAGCCGGTTATCACAGATATTTGTGAAGCGGTTGAAGGTGGTGGTTCCTTTGCGGACGCACTTGGAAATCACCCTAAGTCATTTGATCGCCTTTATGTAAATATGGTAAAGTCAGGTGAAGCAGCCGGTAACCTTGAAGAAGTTCTGGGTCGTCTCGCTGAGTTTAAAGAAAAATCTGCAAGAATTGCCGGTAAAATCAAATCTGCATCGATTTATCCGATTGTCGTTTTGGTTATTGCTTTGGGAATTACAGCTGGTCTTCTGATTTTTATCGTTCCTCGTTTCCAACAGATCTTTGTGGATATGCTTGGTAAAGATGAGCCATTGCCGGCACTTACAAACTTCGTGATGGCATGTAGTAAAATTCTGACCGATAACTTTATATGGGTTATGGTTGTGATGATTATCGGTGTGATAATCTTTAAGTTGATCAAATCGACAAATGGAGGGGAATATTTCCTTCATGCTTCGGCTTTGAAGATTCCAAAAGTCAGTGACTTGATTATTAAAAGTAACGTATCGCAGTTTGCACGTACACTTGGAACACTTCAGAATTCCGGTGTTTCAATTCTGCAGGCATTGAAAATTGTTCACGATACTACAAATAACCGTGTTCTTGCAAAATCGATTGAATCGATTCGTGAAGAGGTGACGGAAGGTGAACCGCTGGTAAAACCAATGAGTGCATCTAAAGTTTTCCCTGACATGGTTGTATCTATGGTAGAAGTTGGTGAGGAGACTGGTGAACTGCCGCAGATGCTTGAACGTGTGGCTAATACTTACGATGAAGAGGTGGATAATGCGGTTGAAGGTATTATCTCTCTAATCGAGCCGATGTTGATTGTTTTCCTTGCGGTTGTGGTCGGTACTGTGGTTATTGCCATGTTCCTACCGCTAGTAAAACTGATCGAAAACCTAGGTGTGTAAAATCACATTTAGATTTCAGGTACTTTCAAAAGGTCACATTAATTTGTGGCCTTTTTTTATAAAAAAATATTGAGTAGAAATTAGGTGGAGAATTTTATGAAAAAACTACTTACCGGAGGAACAGCTGTTGTAGTCGCAACCGGTTGTATTACAGCAGAAACTATTGAAAAGTCGACTAGGAATGATAAATCGAAGCCAAATGTGGTGATAATTTATGCCGATGATCTTGGTTACGGTGATATAAGTTGTTATGGAAATAAAGTCCTTAATACCCCTAATTTTGATCGAATTGCGAATTCCGGTATAAAGTTTACCAGTGGCTATGCGACTGCTTCAACTTGTACACCCAGCCGATTTTCAATTTTGACCGGTAAGTATCCTTTCCGTCACAGCCGTGCAAAAGTGTTGTCGGGAGATGCCGCAGCTTTGATTACTCCAGCTGATGCAACTTTACCCAAAATGATGAAAAAAGCCGGCTATACTACCGGAATTGTTGGCAAATGGCATCTTGGTATGGGGGATGGTGTTGAACCAATTAACTGGAACGAATATATAAAATATAATCCAAATGAAGTGGGGTTTGATTATT